>NZ_BAAASL010000005.1:0-338622 GCF_039532865.1 Streptomyces luteosporeus | reverse complement strand
GGACGGGCTGACTTGTCAGCCCGTCCGGCGTTTGAGGACCGGGGTCCGGGGCGGAGCCCCGGGAAACGGCGAAAGGGCGGGACCGGGGCTCAGCCGCCCGCAGGGCCCCGCCCCCGACCTCACCTCGCGTTGAAGTACTTCGCCTCCGGGTGGTGGATCACGATCGCGTCAGTCGACTGTTCCGGGTGCAGCTGGAACTCCTCCGACAGGTGGACGCCGATGCGCTCCGGCTGCAGCAGGTCCGCGATCTTCGCGCGGTCCTCCAGGTCGGGGCAGGCGCCGTAGCCGAGGGAGAAGCGGGCGCCGCGGTACTTGAGGGCGAACATGTCCTCCACGTCCGAGGGGTCCTCGCCCGCGAAGCCGAGTTCGGCACGGACGCGGGCGTGCCAGTACTCGGCGAGGGCCTCGGCCAGTTGGACGGACAGGCCGTGCAGTTCCAGGTAGTCGCGGTAGGCGTTGCCGGCGAAGAGTTCGGCCGTGGCCTCGCCGATGCGGGAGCCGACGGTGACGACCTGCAGGCCGACGACGTCGGTCTCGCCGGAGTCCTCGGGGCGGAAGAAGTCCGCCAGGCACAGCCGGCGTCCGCGCCGCTGGCGGGGGAAGGTGAAGCGGGTGCGTTCGGTGCCGTCCTCGCCCAGGATGATGAGGTCGTCGCCCTTGCTGACGCAGGGGAAGTAGCCGTGGACGACGGCGGCTTCGAGGAGGTTCTCCGTGTGGAGCTTGTCGAGCCAGCCGCGCAGCCGCGGGCGGCCCTCGGTCTCGACGAGCTCCTCGTAGGTGGGGCCGCCGCTGCGGGCCTGCTTCAGGCCCCACTGGCCCTTGAAGAGGGCGCCCTCGTCGAGCCAGGACGCGTAGTCCTTGAGGGGAATGCCCTTGATGACGCGCGTGCCCCAGAAGGGCGGCGTCGGGACGGGGTTGTCGACGGCGACGTCGGAGCGGACGGCGCCGTCGGGCTGCTCGTCGGCCTCGGCCACGACGGCCGTCTCGCGCCTGGGGACGCGGCGCTGCTTGAGTTCCGGCAGCGCTGCGCCCGGCACGCCGCGCTTGACGGCGATGAGGGCGTCCATCAGCCGCAGGCCCTCGAAGGCGTCGCGGGCGTAGCGCACTTCGCCCTCGTAGATCTCGTGCAGGTCCTGTTCGACGTAGGCGCGGGTCAGGGCGGCGCCGCCGAGGATGACCGGGTAGGTGGCGGCCAGCTTGCGCTGGTTGAGCTCCTCCAGGTTCTCCTTCATGATCACGGTGGATTTCACCAGGAGGCCGGACATGCCGATGACGTCGGCCCGGTGTTCCTCCGCGGCCTCGACGATCGCGGAGACCGGCTGCTTGATGCCGAGGTTGACGACGTTGTAGCCGTTGTTGGACAGGATGATGTCGACGAGGTTCTTGCCGATGTCGTGGACGTCGCCGCGCACGGTGGCCAGCACGATGGTGCCCTTGCCCTCGGCGTCGGACTTCTCCATGTGCGGTTCGAGGTGGGCGACCGCGCTCTTCATCACCTCGGCGGACTGCAGCACGAACGGCAGCTGCATCTGTCCGGAGCCGAAGAGCTCGCCGACGACCTTCATCCCGTCCAGGAGGGTGTCGTTGACGATGTCGAGGGCCTTGCGGGTGCGCAGGGCCTCGTCGAGGTCGGCCTCCAGACCGTTGCGCTCGCCGTCGATGATGCGCCGCTTGAGGCGCTCGTCCAGCGGCAGGGCGGCCAGTTCCTCGGCCTTGGAGGCCTTGAGCGAGGTGGTGGTGGCGCCCTCGAAGAGGGCCATGAGCTTCTGCAGCGGGTCGTAGCCCTCGCTGCGGCGGTCGTAGATGAGGTCGAGCGCGGTGGTGACCTGTTCCTCGTTGAAGCGGGCGATCGGCAGGATCTTGGCGGCGTGCACGATGGCCGAGTCCAGGCCGGCCTTGACGCATTCGTCGAGGAAGACGGAGTTGAGCAGGATGCGGGCGGCCGGGTTCAGGCCGAAGGAGATGTTCGACAGGCCGAGTGTCGTCTGCACCTGCGGGTGGCGGCGCTTGAGCTCGCGGATGGCGTCGATGGTGGCGATGCCGTCGCGCCGGGACTCCTCCTGGCCGGTGCAGATGGTGAAGGTGAGGGTGTCGATGAGGATGTCGCACTCATGGATGCCCCAGTTGCCGGTGAGGTCGGCGATCAGCCGTTCGGCGATGGCGACCTTCTTCTCCGCGGTGCGGGCCTGGCCCTCCTCGTCGATGGTGAGCGCGATGAGGGCGGCCCCGTGCTCCCGGGCGAGGGCGGTGACCTTGGCGAAGCGCGAGTCGGGGCCGTCGCCGTCCTCGTAGTTGACGGAGTTGATCACCGCGCGGCCGCCGAGCTTCTCCAGCCCGGCGCGGATGACCTCGACCTCGGTGGAGTCCAGCACGATCGGCAGCGTGGAGGCGGTGGCGAAGCGGCCGGCCAGCTCCTCCATGTCGGCCACGCCGTCCCGGCCGACGTAGTCCACGCACAGGTCGAGCATGTGCGCGCCCTCGCGGATCTGCTCGCGGGCCATCTCCACGCAGTCGTCCCAGCGGGCCTGGAGCATGGCCTCGCGGAACTTCTTCGACCCGTTGGCGTTCGTGCGCTCGCCGATGGCCAGGTAGGAGGTGTCCTGGCGGAAGGGGACGGTCTGGTACAGCGACGCCGCGCCCGGCTCGGGCTGCGGCCGGCGCTCGGCGGGCGCAAGCGCGCGGACCCGCTCGACGACCTGCCGCAGGTGCTCCGGCGTCGTACCGCAGCAGCCGCCGACCAGGGACAGGCCGTAGTCCCGGACGAAGTTCTCCTGGGCGTCGGCCAGGCCCTCGGGGCCGAGCGGGAAGTGGGCGCCGTCCTTGGTGAGGATGGGCAGACCGGCGTTCGGCATGCACAGCAGCGGGATGCGCGAGTGGCGCGTCAGGTAGCGCAGGTGCTCGCTCATCTCGGCGGGGCCGGTGGAGCAGTTCAGCCCGATCATGTCGATGCCGAGCGGCTCCAGCGCGGTCAGCGCGGCGCCGATCTCGGAGCCGAGCAGCATGGTGCCGGTGGTCTCGAAGGCCATCGAGCACAGCAGGGGCACCTCGATGCCGGTCGCCTCCATGGCGCGCCGGGCGCCCACGATGGAGGCCTTCGACTGCAGCAGGTCCTGGGTGGTCTCCACGATCAGCGCGTCGGCGCCACCCGCGAGCAGGCCCTCGGCGTTCTGCTGGAAGCCGTCGCGGATCGTGGTGAAGGGGACGTGGCCCAGCGTCGGCAGCTTGGTGCCCGGGCCGATCGAGCCCAGCACCCAGCGGGTACGGCCGTCCCGGGCGGTGCGGGCGTCCGCGACCTCGCGGGCGATCCGGGCGCCCGCCTCGGACAGCTCGTACACCCGGTGGGCGATCTCGTACTCGGCCATGGCCGAGTGGTTGGCGCCGAAGGTGTTGGTCTCGACGCAGTCCACGCCCGCGTCGAAGTACGCCTCGTGCACGGAGCGCACGATGTCCGGCCGGGTGACGTTGAGGACCTCGTTGCAGCCTTCGAGCTGCTGGAAGTCCTCCAGGGTGGGCTCCTGCGCCTGGAGCATCGTCCCCATCGCCCCGTCGGCCACCACCACGCGGGTGGCGAGCGCCTCGCGCAGCTGCGCGACTCGGTCTGGGCGGGCGGGCGATGGCGTGTACGAGGCCATGGGTGTGCTCCCGGGTGTGCGACGGCTGTCGGCTTTGCGCCCTCCCTGCGGGGGGCGCACGCCGCAAGCGTATCCGCAGGGCGGCCCGGGGACAGGGGCGTCCCACGGTTCGGACGGGCGTCCCGGGCGACCCGCCGGCGGGGCGTATCGCCGCCATTCGGGACGGATGCCCCCGGGGGCGGGGAGCGGGCGGGTGGCCGGTTTCGGACGGGCGCCCCACCTCGGTGATCATGGTGAAGCCCTGCTGTCGGGTATCCCCTGGTCGGCAACGGCCGATAGTGTTCAGCAATGCCGAACGGGGAAAGTGCCGGGCGGCAGGTGAGGGAGGTTGCTCGATGGCACGGACCATCCAGTCGCTGGAGCGGGCGGCGGCGATGCTGCGGCTGCTCGCCGGCGGTGAGCGGCGGCTCGGACTGTCCGACGTCGCCTCGGCCCTGGGCCTGGCGAAGGGTACCGCGCACGGCATCCTGCGCACACTGCAGCAGGAGGGCTTCGTCGAGCAGGACCCGGCCTCCGGCCGCTACCAGCTGGGCGCCGAGCTGCTGCGCCTGGGCAACAGCTACCTGGACGTCCACGAGCTGCGCGCCCGCGCCCTGGTCTGGGCGGACGACCTGGCCCGCTCCAGCGGCGAGAGCGTGTACCTGGGCGTGCTGCACCAGCAGGGCGTCCTGATCGTCCACCACGTCTTCCGGCCCGACGACAGCCGCCAGGTGCTGGAGGTCGGCGCGATGCAGCCGCTGCACAGCACGGCCCTGGGCAAGGTGCTGTGCGCCTACGACCCCGTGGCCCACGCCGAGGTGGCCGACGCCGAGCGCGAGGCGTTCACCCCGCGGACGGTCACGGCGCTGCCCGAGCTGGAATCCGTACTGGACCTCACGCGCGCCCGCGGCTGGGCGGCGGACGTCGAGGAGACCTGGGCGGGGCTGGCCTCCATCGCCGCCCCCATCCACGACCGGCGGCGGATGCCGGTCGGCGCGGTCGGCATCACGGGGGCCGTCGAGCGGGTGTGCGAGGACGGCGAGCTGCGGGCGCGCCTGGTGGCCGCCGTGCGCGACTGTGCCCGCGCGGTCTCCCGCGACCTGGGCGCCGGACGCTTCTAGCGCTGTCGCGGGCGCCTTCCGGGCGCCTTCCTGGAGTGCTTGCGGGAGTACTTCCGGGGCCGCGAGCGGTAGAGCGGGCGTGCTTCGGGGAAGGGGTACCGGCGGGCGCCGAGACCAGCTCGTTACCCGTCGGTATCCGAACGTAGATTTCCGGCCAGTTGGCCGAGAGTTTCCGGTCACACAAGCCTTGACGTGCCCTTAACCGTCCAGAAAACTGCCGTGCATCGGTCGGCATTGTCGAACACCTACCGACAATATTCGCTATGGTGTGCAGTGCCGCGGGACCGATCACCGCCCTCTCGGAGGGCGCGGACCACCGGAGGGACCCGGGGTTCGCCTTCCCCCTGGACGAAGGACAAAGGAGTCGCGGGTGTCCAGCTCCGACATCTTCACCGGCGAGACCATCGGTACCGCCGTACTGATCCTGCTCGGCGGCGGCGTGTGCGCCGCCGTCACCCTGAAGCGCTCGAAGGCGCAGAACGCGGGCTGGCTGGCCATCACGTTCGGCTGGGGCTTCGCCGTACTGGCCGGTGCCTACATCGGCACCAAGTCCGGCGCGCACCTGAACCCGGCCGTCACCATCGGCCTCGCCCTCGACGGCGCGGTCGACTGGGGCGACGTACCGCTCTACATCGGCTCCCAGCTGCTGGGCGCGATGATCGGCGCGACGCTGGTGTGGCTCGCCTACTACGGCCAGTTCAGGGCCCACCTGACCGACCCGGAGATCGTCGCGAGCCTCAACCCGCACGAGGGCATGGTCGACCAGACGGCCGAGCCGCAGGCCGGCCCGGTGCTGGGCATCTTCTCCACCGGTCCGGAGGTCCGCAACGCGGTCCAGAACCTGGTCACCGAGATCATCGCCACCGCGGCGCTGGTGCTCTTCATCCTCACCATGGGCCTGACGAAGGGCCTCGCCACCAGCGGCACGGGCACCCTCATGGTCGCCTTCGTCGTCGTCGGCATCGGCCTCTCCCTCGGCGGCCCCACCGGATACGCCATCAACCCCGCCCGCGACCTCGGCCCCCGCATCGTGCACGCACTGCTCCCGCTGCCCAACAAGGGCGGCTCGGACTGGGGCTACGCGTGGGTCCCGGTGGTCGGCCCGATCATCGGCGCCGCCCTCGCCGCAGGCATCCACAAGATCGCGTTCTGACCCCCGCCCGCCGAGACCACCACGACTTCAGGAGAGCCACCCATGACCGACACCCACGGCCAGGGCCCGTTCATCGCGGCCATCGACCAGGGCACCACCTCCTCGCGCTGCATCGTCTTCGACCGCGACGGGCGCATCGTCTCCGTCGACCAGAAGGAGCACGAGCAGATCTTCCCCAAGCCGGGCTGGGTCGAGCACGACGCGATGGAGATCTGGACCAACGTCCAGGAGGTCGTCGCCGGTGCCGTCGAGAAGGCGGGCATCACCGCCGCCGACGTCAAGGCCATCGGCATCACCAACCAGCGCGAGACCACGCTGCTGTGGGACAAGAACACCGGCCGGCCGGTGTACAACGCCATCGTCTGGCAGGACACCCGCACCGACGCCCTGTGCAAGGAGCTCGGCCGCAACGTCGGCCAGGACCGCTTCCGCCGCGAGACGGGCCTGCCGCTGGCCTCCTACTTCTCCGGCCCCAAGGTCCGCTGGCTGCTGGACAACGTCGAGGGCCTGCGCGAGAAGGCCGAGGCCGGCGACATCCTCTTCGGCACCATGGACTCCTGGGTCATCTGGAACCTGACCGGCGGCGTCGACGGCGGCGTCCACGTCACCGACGTCACCAACGCCTCGCGCACCATGCTGATGAACCTGCGCACCCTGGCCTGGGACGAGCGCATCCTGTCCTCCATGGAGATCCCGGCCGCCGTGCTGCCGGAGATCCGCTCCTCCGCCGAGGTCTACGGCACCGCCAAGGGCGGCGCCCTGGCCGGCGTGCCCGTCGCCTCCGCGCTCGGCGACCAGCAGGCGGCCCTCTTCGGCCAGACCTGCTACGACAAGGGCGAGGCCAAGTCCACCTACGGCACCGGCACGTTCATGCTCATGAACACCGGCGACGAGCCCGTCCAGTCCTACAACGGCCTGCTGACCACCGTCGGCTACCGCATCGGCGACCAGAAGCCCGTCTACGCCCTCGAGGGCTCCATCGCCGTCACCGGCTCGCTGGTGCAGTGGATGCGCGACCAGATGGGCCTGATCAAGAGCGCGGCCGAGATCGAGACGCTCGCCAGCTCCGTCGAGGACAACGGCGGCGCCTACTTCGTGCCGGCCTTCTCCGGCCTGTTCGCCCCCTACTGGCGCTCCGACGCGCGCGGTGTCATCGCGGGCCTGACCCGCTACGTCACCAAGGCGCACATCGCCCGCGCCGTGCTCGAGGCCACCGCCTGGCAGACCCGCGAGATCACCGACGCCATGACCAAGGACTCCGGCGTCGAGCTGACCGCCCTGAAGGTCGACGGCGGCATGACCTCCAACAACTTGCTGATGCAGACCCTCTCGGACTTCCTGGACGCCCCCGTGGTGCGCCCCATGGTCGCCGAGACGACCTGCCTCGGCGCCGCCTACGCCGCCGGCCTGGCCGTCGGCTTCTGGCCGGACACCGACGCCCTGCGCGCCAACTGGCGCCGGGCCGCCGAGTGGACCCCCCGCATGGACGCGGACACGCGTGACCGCGAGTACAAGAACTGGCTCAAGGCCGTCGAGCGGACCATGGGCTGGATCGACGACGAGAGCTGACGAGGAGCAACTCATGACTACCCCGCAGAGCGTCCCCACCCTGGGTACGCACCCGGCCGCCGGCGTCAACCCGGGTCGAGCCGAGACCCGGGAGAGACTGTCCAACGCCACGTACGACCTCCTGGTCATCGGCGGCGGCATCCTGGGCACCTCGGTCGCCTGGCACGCCGCGCAGTCCGGGCTGCGGGTCGCCATGGTGGACGCCGGCGACTTCGCCGGCGCCACCTCCTCCGCGTCCTCCAAGCTCGTCCACGGCGGTCTGCGCTACCTGCAGACCGGTGCGGTCAAGCTGGTCGCGGAGAACCACCACGAGCGCCGGGTGCTGGCCAAGGACGTGGCCCCGCACCTGGTCAACCCGCTCACCTTCTACCTGCCCGTCTACAAGGGCGGCCCGGTGGGCGCGGCCAAGCTCGGCGCCGGCGTGTTCGCCTACTCGGCGCTGTCCGCCTTCGGCGACGGCGTCGGCAAGGTCATCTCCCCGGCCCGCGCCAAGGCCGACAACCCCGGTCTGCGCACGGACAACCTCAAGGCCGTGGCGGTCTACTACGACCACCAGATGAACGACTCGCGCGTGGCCGTCATGACCGTGCGCGCGGCCGTCGAGTCCGGCGCGGTCGTCCTCAACCACGCCGAGGTGTCCGGCCTGCGCTTCACCCACGGCAAGGTCACCGGCGCCGAGGTCAAGGACCGTATCGACGGCACCGAGTTCGGCATCGACGCGCGCGTCGTCCTCAACGCCACCGGCCCGTGGGTGGACCACCTGCGCAAGCTGGAGGACAAGGGCGCCGCGCCGTCGATCCGCCTGTCCAAGGGCGCGCACATCGTGATGAAGCGCAAGTCGCCGTGGAAGGCCGCCATGGCCACCCCGATCGACAAGTACCGCATCACCTTCGCCCTTCCGTGGGAGGACCAGCTCCTGCTGGGCACCACCGACACCCAGTACGAGGGCGACCCGGCGGACGTGCGCGCCACCGAGGAGGACATCCAGCAGATCCTCGACGAGGCCGCGTTCTCCATCCAGGACGCCGACCTCGACCGCGACCTGATGACGTACGCCTTCGCCGGCCTGCGCGTGCTGCCCGGTGGCCCCGGCGACGTCGCCCAGGCCAAGCGCGAGACGGTCGTCAGCGAGGGCAAGGGCGGCATGCTGTCGGTCGCCGGCGGCAAGTGGACCACCTACCGCCACATCGGCCGCACCGTGATGAAGAAGCTCGCCCAGGTGCCGGGCAGCCCGCTCACCGAGGACATGGAGCCCGTCTCCAGCCTGGTGCGCCGCACCCCGCTGCCGGGCGTGGCCAACCCCAACGCGGTCGCCCACCGCCTGCTCGTGGACCGCGAGCCGGGCAGCCGCATGGACCCGCTGACGGCCCGTCACCTCGCCACCCACTACGGCTCGCTGTCCTTCGACATCGCCCGCATGGTCAACGAGAACCCCGAGCTCGGCGAGCGGATCCACCCCGACGGCCCGGAGATCTGGGCCCAGGTCGTCTACGCCCGCGACCACGAGTGGGCCGAGACGGTCGACGACGTGCTGCGCCGCCGCACCACCCTGACGATCCGCGGCCTGGACACGGAGGACGTGCGCACCCGCGTCAAGGACATCCTCGGCGACAAGCACTGACGCCCCGGCGGCCGGTGGACCGAAAGCCGGTGCACGGAAAGCCGGTGCACTGAAGACAGGTGCAGTGAAGGGGAGGGACACCCCGAGCGTCCCTCCCCTTCCGCATGCCCGCACCACGCAACCGTCCCGCACTCGAACACGTCCCTCGAAAAGAAGAGGGGGGGCGCGATGAAACGGTCGAACACCGGCCGCAGGGCACTGCTCAAACGGATCGCGCTGCGCCTGGCGGTCGCCGTGGCGCTGCTGGTGCTGGTGCCGGTCGTCACCGCAGGCAGCGCGCTGCGTGCCTCGTATGCCGGCTCGCCCGCGCAGGACGCCGTCACCCGGGGCAGGGACGCCCTCTGGCTCGGCCACGCCTGGGTGGACGGCCGCAAGCGCGACGCGGACCTCGCCGCGCTCAAGAAGAGGATCGCCGGCACCGGCATCCGCGACCTGTACGTGCACGCAGGCCCCCTGGAGCACGACGGCAGCCTGCCGGCCTCCGCGTACCGGGGCGCCGGCCGGCTGCTGGAGGCCGTGCACCGCGAGCTGCCCGGGGTGCGGGTGCAGGCCTGGCTGGGCGACAAGCTGACCGGCCGCGGCCAGGGCGGCGGCCTGTGGCTGGGCTCGCCCACTGCCCGCGAGAAGGTCGTCGCCAGCGCCCGGCAGGTGATGCGCGCCGGCTTCGAGGGCGTGCACCTGGACGTCGAACCGGTGCGCACCGGGGACCGCGACTACCTGGCCCTGCTGGACGCCCTGCGCCCGGCCGTACGGGCCGAGGGCGGGCCGCTGTCGGTGGCCGCCCAGCAGATCGACCCGCTGCCCTCGATGCACACGGCCGCCGGGGCGCTGGGCAGCCCCAAGTGGTGGACGCAGTCCTACTTCGGCCGGGTGGCCCGGCGCGTGGACCAGATCGCCGTCATGTCGTACGACACGGCGCTGCCGTGGGAGAACCTCTACGGCGGCTACGTGGCCCAGCAGACCCGGCTCGCCCTGCAGGTCACGCCCGCCGGCACCGACCTGCTGATGGGCGTGCCCTTCTACCACACCGACAACTGGGGCCATCAGAGCCGCGCGGAGACCGCGGCGGCCGCCGTGCGCGGCGCCCGGCTGGGCCTGAGCCGCGAGGATCGCCGGCGCCGCACCTTCGGCCTCGCGCTGTACGTGGACTTCGCGGCCACCGAGGCGGACTGGCGCGCCTACCGGGCCGGATGGGGCATGCGTGGCTGAAAGTGCCTCCCCCTTGGGGGCTGCGAAGGGGGGTCGCCGAAGTCGTAGGCTTGGGGCACACGCAAGACGACGGCAATGGCACGAACGGCAACCGGCGGTGGCGCGGCAACGGGCCGCGCGCCCCGGTCGGAAGGAGGCGCTGGGTGATCGAGCTTGAGGGGGTTCCCGAGCTGATCGACCCGGTCATGATCTGTGCCTTCGAGGGCTGGAACGACGCCGGTGACGCCGCCTCCGGCGCGGTGGCACACCTCGACCGGGAGTGGAAGGGCGAGGTCTTCGCCGCGCTCGACGCGGAGGACTACTACGACTTCCAGGTCAACCGGCCGACCGTCTGGCTGGACGGCGGAGTCCGCAGGATCACCTGGCCGACCACCCGGCTGTCCGTGGTGCGCGCCCAGGACGCCGGCGGCGGCAGCCCGCGCGACCTCGTCCTGGTGCGCGGCATCGAACCCAGCATGCGCTGGCGGTCGTTCTGCAACGAGATCCTGGGCTTCGCCCACGAGCTGGGCGTGGAGATGGTGGTGATCCTCGGTTCGCTGCTCGGGGACACCCCGCACACCCGGCCGGTGCCGGTCAGCGGTGTGACCTCCGACCCGGACCTGGCCCGCACCATGGATCTGGAGGAGTCCCGCTACGAGGGCCCGACCGGCATCGTCGGCATTCTCCAGGAGGCGTGCACGCACGCCGGGGTCCCGGCGGTGAGCCTGTGGGCCGCGGTGCCGCACTACGTCTCCCAGCCGCCGAACCCGAAGGCGACCCTGGCCCTGCTCAACCGCCTGGAGGACCTGATCGACCTGCGCATCCCGCAGGGCGAGCTGCCCGAGGACGCGCGCGCCTGGCAGCGCGGCGTGGACCAGCTGGCGGCGGAGGACAGCGAGGTCGCCGAGTACGTCCAGTCGCTGGAGGAGGCCCGTGACACCGCGGACCTGCCCGAGGCGTCCGGCGAGGCCATCGCCCGCGAGTTCGAGCGGTACCTGCGCCGCCGGGACGGCCAGCCGGGGCAGCCGGGCCAGCCCGGGACGCCGGGCGGGCTGGCCGCCGAGCCGGGGCTGACCGAGGGCGGCAAGGACTCCTCGTACCTGCGGGACACCGCCAGCGGCCGCACGCGGCCCTCGCGGCCGCCGGCCAAGGACGACGAGGGGGAGTCCGCGGGGCCCGAGGAGGACCCGGAGGGGCGGGGCAAGGGCCGGGGCGAGGGCCGCGGCGAGGACTGACCGCGGCGAGGACCGACCGTCGTACGGCGTCCCGGTCGTGCAAATATCGACGGGACGCGCCCAGGGGGTCCGCCGTACACTTGTCTGCCCGGTGAAGGCCGGTTCGTCACCCGATGCGGGTGGGGGGCCGGCCTTCTGGCCCCTCAGGAGGTGTGCGGATGACCAGCAGCATTCCCGCAGTGGACACTCGTTCGACGACGCCCGCCCTGCAGGCCGTCCTGCTCGACATGGACGGCACCCTGGTCGACACCGAGGGCTTCTGGTGGGAGGTGGAGGTCGCCGTCTTCGAGGAGCTGGGGCACCAGCTGCTGGAGGAGTGGCGGGAAGTGGTCGTCGGCGGGCCGATGGCCCGCAGCGCCGCCTTCCTGATCAAGGCGACGGGGGCCCGGATCGCCGTGGCCGAGCTCAGCGCGCTGCTGAACACCCGTTTCTCCCAGATGATCGGGCGGGGCGTGCCGATGATGCCGGGCGCCCGCCGGCTGCTGGCCGAGCTGGCCGCCCACGAGGTGCCCACGGCCCTGGTCTCGGCCTCCCACCGGCAGATCATCGACCGCGTGCTGGCGACCCTGGGCCCGGAGCACTTCACGCTGACGGTGGCGGGCGACGAGATGAGCCGCACCAAGCCGCACCCCGACCCCTACCTTCTGGCCGCCGCCCGGCTCGGCGCGGACCCGGCCCGGTGCGCGGTCATCGAGGACACGATGACCGGTGTCACCGCGGCGGAGGCGGCGGGCTGCCGGGTGGTGGCGGTGCCCTCGGTGGCGCCGATCCCGCCGGCGGTCGGGCGCACCGTCGTGGGTTCGCTCGAGGAAGTGGATCTCTCTTTTCTCCGCGGTCTGATCACGGCTTGATCACCGCCGGTTGATCGCCGGTTGATCGCCCGCGCCTTGATCACTCGCCGGCTTGATCATCGAGCGCTGCGGAGAAACTCTGGGCGTTTGAACGAGTGTTTTCCGTGACGAATGTGCTGGCTGAATTCCCGCGGCCGGTGAAGGGCCCCGCGGCGTGACGTTCGTCACCGCCCGCGGGGGCGGCGCGGCGGCTTGCGCGGGTCCGGACGGGGTGTCACGGGGCTTTCGGCGGGCCCTTCTGTCCCATTTGATCATCCAGTGCCGGAATCGTTCCACCGTCCGGATATCGGACATCCCCGGGGTGTTATCAGTGCGTGATATTGCATCAACTTCACCGTGTTCCGGATGCAGTGGCCATGCGCACTAATCTCTTCGCGAGAACTTCACGGCTGCCCGTTTGACCGGCACTCCGCAATCGGTAGGGTCCGGGCACCGAACGCACCACAGGGAGAACCCCGACAATGAACCGCAAGACGCTGGTCCTGCCGACCGTGGCAGGCCTGCTGGCGCCCGTACTCGTCGCCTGTGGCGGGACGGGATCCGGCAAGGACAACGCCATCGTCATCGGAACGACCGACCGGTTCGAGGAGACCACGGACGCGCCGGCGCCCTTCGACCCGGCCGCCGCGTACGACATCGGCGCCTGGAACGTGCTCCACAGCACCTTCCAGACGCTGCTGCGGCTGCCGCGCTCGGGCACCGCGCCCATCGCCGACGCCGCCGAGAAGTGCGCCTTCGGCGACCGCAACAGCGAGCAGTTCCGCTGCACCCTGCGCGAGGGCCTGAAGTTCACCAACGGCCACGCGCTCACCGCCGAGGACGTCAAGTTCTCCATCGACCGTGCCCGGGCCATCAACTTCGAGAACGGCCCCGTCTCCCTGCTGAGCAACATCGACAAGGTGGAGACCCCCAGCGAGCGCGAGGTCGTCTTCCACCTCAAGTCGCCGGACGCCACCTTCCCGCAGAAGATAGCCACCCCGGCCGCCGCCATCGTCGACAGCGAGTCCTACGCGAAGGACAAGCTCGGCAACGGCTTCAAGACCGTCGGTTCCGGCCCGTACAGCCTGAAGACCGAGGTCAAGGACGACCGCGTCGTCAAGGCCACCCTGACGAAGAACCCGGACTACAAGGGCCCGCTGAAGCTGCAGAACGACAAGGTCGAGCTGCGCTTCTACGACGACTCCAAGGCCATGGAGAAGGCGCTGAAGTCCGGTGACATCGACATGATGAACCGGGCCCTGCTGCCCGAGCAGATCGGCCGCCTGCGCGCCGGCAACGACAAGAGCATCCGCCTGCTGGAGTCGCCCGGCCAGGAGATCAGCTACCTGGCGTTCAACACCGACGACTCCTCGGTCAAGAACAAGGCCGTGCGGCAGGCCGTCGCCCAGCTGGTCGACCGCCAGGCGCTCACCCGCGACGACTACCAGCGCACCAGCGAGCCGCTGTACTCGGTGGTGCCCGTGGGCCTCACGGGCCACCAGAACTCCTTCTCCAACAAGTACGGCGAGCCCAGCGCCGCCAAGGCGCGCGCCATCCTGCGGGACGCGAACATCACCACGCCGGTGCCGCTGACGCTCACCTACACCACCGACCACTACGGCGAGACGACGGAGAAGTCGTTCAAGACGCTGCAGAAGCAGCTGAACGGCAGCGGCCTGTTCGACGCCAAGCTGCAGGGCGTGAAGTGGGCCGACTTCCGGCCGGAGTCCGCCAAGGGCAAGTACGCCGTCTACGGCATGGGCTGGTTCCCCGACTTCCCGGACCCCGACAACTACGTCGACCCCTTCGTCGGCAAGAACAACTTCCTCGGGTCCAGCTACAAGAACCCGAAGATCATCAACGACCTGATCCCCCAGTCGCGGCTGTCCTCGCAGCGCGACGCCGCCGCCCGCATCTTCCAGCAGGTGCAGGACATCGTCGCCGACGACGTCCCGGTGCTGCCCCTGTGGCAGGGCAAGCAGTACGTGGCCGTGCGCGAGAAGGTCACCGGGGCGGAGTGGGCGCTCAACGCCGCCTCCGAACTGCAGCCGTGGGAGCTCGGCAGCGGTTCCTGACCCCGTAACCCCCGCGTATCACCCGACACGCACCCGCACCACCGCAACACCAGCACCACCGCACCACCAGCTCCACACGCTTTACAGCTCAACACCGTTCAAGACCGTCTCTTCAGCGAACAAAGAACTGTGAGGAACGTGCACGTGAGGAAACGTGACCAGTGGCTCGCCGCCCCGCTCACCGCGGGGCTCGCCGCCGCCCTGCTCAGCGGGTGCGGATCGGAGGACGGCAAGGCGGCCGGCACCGGGGAGTCGGTGGTCATGGGGATGTCGGACGAGGTGCTCGCCACCGACCCGGCCTCCGGTTACGACCCGGGATCCTGGCTGCTGTTCAACAACGTCTTCCAGTCGCTGATGAGCTTCCCCAAGGGCAGCACCACGCCCCAGCCGGACGCCGCCAAGCAGTGCAAGTTCAAGGACGAGGGCAGCACCGTCTACCAGTGCACCCTCCAGGACGGGCTGAAGTTCAGCAACGGCCACCCCCTCACCTCCGAGGACGTCGCCTTCTCCTTCCGCCGCACGCTGAAGATCAACGACAAGGACGGTCCGGCGGGTCCGATGCTCTCCTCCATCGGGGACATCCAGACGCCGGACAAGTCGACCGTCGTCTTCAAGCTCAAGCGCTCGGACGCCACCTTCCCCCAGAAGATCGCCTCCGGTGCCGGCTCGATCGTCGACCACACCGAGTACCCGGCCGACAAGCTGCGCACCGACGGCAAGGCCGTCGGCTCCGGGGTCTACACGCTGGACTCCTTCGACAAGACGAAGGCCGTCTTCAAGGTCAACGGCTCCTACAAGGGCCCGGCCACCGTGCAGAACAAGGGCATGACCCTGAAGTTCTTCCACGGCGACCAGGGCTCCTTGAAGTCCGCCGTGCAGAAGGGCGACGTCGACCTCGCCTACCGAGGCCTCGCCATGAAGGACCTCGCCGACCTGGAGACCACCTCCGGCGCCAAGGGCGCCCTGACGGTCGTCGAGGGCAACAGCGCCGAGGTCCAGCACCTGGTCTTCAACCTCAAGGACCCGGTCGTCGGCAAGGCCGGCGTGCGCAAGGCCATCGCCTACCTCATCGACCGCAGCGCCCTGGTGCGCGACGTCTACAAGCGCACCGCCGAGCCGCTGTACTCGGTGGTCCCCAGTGGCATCACCGGCCACAAGACGCCGTTCTTCGACATCTACGGCGACCGGCCGCAGCCCGCGAAGGCCGCCGACGCCCTGCACTCGGCGGGCATCAGCGGCAAGGTCAAGCTCACCCTGTGGGCCACCCCGGTCCGTTACGGCCCGGCCACCGTCGCGGAGTTCCAGGAGATAGCCAAGCAGCTCAACGCGAGCGGCCTGTTCGAGGCGGACGTCCAGACCGCCCCCATCGACCAGTACGAGAAGGACATCGCGGCCGGCAAGTACGCCGTCTACGTCAAGGGCTGGGTGCCCGACTTCCCGGACCCCGACAACTTCACCGCGCCGTTCTTCGGCGACGACAACGTCCTCGCCAACAACTACCAGTCGAAGGACATCGCGGCGATCCTGCCGGCCACCGCCGCCCAGGGCAGCCGCGCCGCCACCGTCGGCGACTTCGCCAAGCTGCAGACCACCGTCGCCCAGGACCTGCCCATCCTCCCGCTGTGGCAGGGCAAGCAGTACGCGGTGGCCAACGAGAACATCTCCGGCCTGCAGTGGACCCTCGACGCCTCGACCGTCTTCCGGTTCTGGGAGATCAGCAAGACCAAGAAGGACTGAGCCGGGCCGGCACGCACCACGCCGGCACAGCAAGAGGGCGGGCCCCCTGCCGGGGGCCCGCCCTTTACGCGTTCGCCGCTTCGCTCACTGCGCGCCGGGGCGCACCAGACCGCTCTCGTAGGCGTACACCGCCGCCTGCACCCGGTCGCGCAGCCCCAGCTTCGTCAGCACGTGCCCCACGTGCGTCTTGACCGTGGTCTCGCTCACGAACAGGTCGGCGGCGATCTCCGCGTTCGACAGGCCGCGGGCCACCAGCTTGAGCACCTCGACCTCGCGCTCGGTGAGCGTGCCCAGGTTGTCCGGCAGCGGCTCCTCGCCCGACGGCAGATGACCGGCGTACTTGTCCAGCAGCCGCCGCGTGATGCTCGGCGCCAGCATCGCCTCGCCGCCCGCCACCACCCGGATCGCCTGCACCAGCTCATGGGCGGGGGCGTCCTTGAGCAGGAAGCCGCTCGCACCCGCGCGCAGTGCCTCCACCACGTACTCGTCCAGATCGAACGTGGTCAGCACCAGCACCTTCGCCGGGCCCTTGCGGTCCGGCCCGGTGATCTGGCGGGTGGCCTCCACGCCGTCCATGCGGGGCATCCGGATGTCCATCAGCACCACGTCCGGCTGCAGCGCGCGGACCTGGTCCAGCGCCTGCAGGCCGTCGCCGGCCTCGCCGACCACGACCAGATCCTGCTCGGCCTCCAGGATCATGCGGAAGCCGGTGCGCAGCAGCGGCTGGTCGTCGACCAATAGGACCCGGATCGCCACAGGAACACTCCTTCGCTAGACCGTGTCCATTCTGCCCTGACCGTCCTCGGCCGGGGCAGCCGGTCCGTCCTCGCCCGCCGGGCGCTGCGCCGGCAGCGGCAGCGGGTACGGCGGGGGAGTGCCGCCGAACTCCGGGCAACGGGCCCGGTGGTCGCACCAGCCGCACAGCTTCGTCGGCCGCGGCCGCCAGTCGCCCGTCTCGGTCGCCAGCGAGATGGCCTCCCACAGGGCGCGCAGCTTGCGCTCCACCGCCAGCAGCTCCGCCTCGACCGGGTCGTACGTCAGCACGTCCCCGCTGCCCAGGTAGACCAGCTGCAGCCGGCGCGGCACCCGGCCGCCGGTGCGCCACATCACCAGCGCGTAGAACTTCATCTGGAACAGCGGCTCGGCCCGGTACTGCGGCCCGGGCGCCTTGCCCGTCTTGTAGTCGACGATCCGCACGTCGCCGCTCGGCGCCACGTCCACCCGGTCGACGATGCCGCGCAGCGTCAGCCCCGCCTCCCCGACGTCCGGCAGCACCGTCTCCACGTACAGCTCCCGCTCGGCGGGCTCCAGCCGGGTCGGGTCCTCCAGGGTGAACCAGCGCTCGACCAGGCGGCCGGCCTCCGCCAGCCACCCGGCCAGCCGCTCGGGGTCGTGGGCGCCGTCCTCGCCGAGGAAGAGCTCGGCCAGCTCCGGCCGGGCCGCCAGCAGCTTCTCCCACTCGCCCGGCAGCAGGCCCTGCGCCCGCGCCGGCGTCCGCTCCGCGGCCGGGGCGTCGAACAGCCGCTCGAGCACCGCGTGCACCACCGTGCCCCGCGTGGCCGCGGCGCTCGGCTTCTCCGGCAGCCGGTCGATCACCCGGAAGCGGTACAGCAGTGGGCACCGCATGAAATCGGCCGCGCGCGACGGCGACAGCGCGGCCGTGCGCCCGGTGCGGGCGGGGGCGGCGGAAGGGTCGGGGGCGCTCTCCATGACAGAGAACCCTACGGCCCACCGGCAGCTGCAGTCCGCATACCATCGACCGTAGGCGTCCGAAGACTGCATGATGATCTTGAAAGCGCCCGGGACGGGCGGCGGGAGCCGGACGGAACGAGGGGACACCGTGGACAACAGCGGGCAGGGGCGCAGCGGCGGCGAAGAAGCCGGCCGACCGGCCGGGCCCGAGGACCCCAAGCCGCCTCGCCCCCGCGAGAGCGGCGGCGGCATCCTCATGGGCCGGCCCTTCGGCGTGCCCGTCTACGTCGCCCCCAGCTGGTTCCTGGTCGCCGCCCTGATCACCTGGGTCTTCGGCGGCCAGCTCGAACGCGTGCTGCCCGACCTCGGCGCGATCCGCTACCTGGTCGCCCTCTTCTTCGCCGTCGCCTTCTACGGCTCCGTCCTCGTCCACGAGCTCGCCCACACCGTCGCCGCCCTCTGCTTCAAGCTGCCGGTGCGCCGCATCAAGCTGCAGTTCTTCGGCGGCGTCTCCGAGATCGAGAAGGAGAGCGAGAGCCCCGGCCGCGAATTCGTCCTCGCCTTCGTCGGCCCCCTGCTCTCCCTCGCCCTCGCCGGCGTCTTCTACCTCGGCATGCGCGGCGTCGAGGCCGGCACCGTCCCCGGCGTCCTGCTCGGCGGCCTGATGATCTCCAACCTCCTCGTCGCCGCCTTCAACCTGCTGCCCGGCCTGCCGCTCGACGGCGGCCGCATGCTGCGCGCCGTCGTCTGGAAGATCAGCGGACGCCCCATGACCGGCACCGTCGCCGCCGCCTGGGTCGGCCGCGCGCTCGCCGTCGCCGTCCTCATAGGGCTGCCCCTGCTCACCCGCGGCGGCGACACCGAGAACCTCCGCGGCGTCGACGTGCTCACCGACGCCATGCTCGCCGCCATCCTCGCCGCGATCATCTGGACCGGCGCCGGCAACAGCCTGCGCATGGCCCGCCTGCGCGAGCACCTGCCCGGACTGCGCGCCCGCACCCTGACCCGGCGCGCCGTGCCCGTCACCGCCGCCACG
The DNA here is from genome assembly GCF_039532865.1 of Streptomyces luteosporeus. Taxonomy (NCBI): domain Bacteria; kingdom Bacillati; phylum Actinomycetota; class Actinomycetes; order Kitasatosporales; family Streptomycetaceae; genus Streptomyces; species Streptomyces luteosporeus. The sequence goes on along the minus strand of NZ_BAAASL010000005.1, from coordinate 319,754 downwards.
CCGCTGTCGGAGGCCCTGCGCCGGGCCCACGAGGCGGGGGCCCGCGCGCTGGTCGTCGTCGACGGGCAGGGCACCCCCACCGCCATCGTCCGCGAGGCCGCCATCGGCGGCGTCCCCGAGCACCGGCGCCCGTGGGTGCAGTCCGGCACGCTCGCCCAGGAGATCACCGACGGGATGCGCCTGCCGGCCGCCCTGGCGGGCGAGGACCTGCTCGACGCGCTGCGGACGGTTCCGGCGACGGAGTACCTGGTGGTGGAGGAGAGCGGCGAGGTGTACGGCGTCCTGTCCACGACGGACGTCGAACGAGCCTTCGTGGCCGCAATGGCCCGCCCCTCGTCCTAGCGGACGGCCCGGCGGATTTTCGCCACGGGCCACCACGGCGCCCCGCAGGGGCGCGGGGAACTGCGCGACAAGCCACGACGCGCCTGCAGATCGTCGACCGCGGGCCGCCGGTGGCCGATCGCGCAGTTCCCCGCGCCCCTACGGGGCGCAGCCCCCGGAGCGCAGGCGCCGGGCCCACAGGGACCACGTGTGGTCAGCGGGCCGCAGGCCACCCGGTAGGCTGGTCACATGTCCGAACCGACCGGTGCCGCCCGCCGTCGCGGGCCCTTCCAGGTCGGGGACCAGGTCCAGCTCACCGACCCCAAGGGGCGCCACTACACGTTCACTCTCGAGGCCGGGAAGAATTTCCACACCCACAAGGGTTCCTTCCCCCACGACGAGCTGATCGGCGCGCCCGAGGGCAGTGTTGTCCGCACCACGGGGAACGTCGCGTACCTCGCGCTGCGTCCCCTGCTCCCCGACTACGTCCTGTCCATGCCCCGCGGTGCCGCCGTGGTCTACCCGAAGGACGCGGGGCAGATCCTGGCCTTCGCCGACATCTTCCCCGGCGCGCGCGTCGTCGAGGCCGGAGTGGGCTCCGGCTCGCTGTCGAGCTTCCTGCTGCGCGCCATCGGCGACCAGGGCATGCTGCACTCCTACGAGCGCCGCGCCGACTTCGCCGAGATCGCCCAGGCGAACGTGGAGCGCTACTTCGGCGGTCCGCACCCCGCCTGGCAGCTGACCGTCGGCGATCTGCAGGACAACCTGTCGGACACCGACGTCGACCGCGTGATCCTCGACATGCTCGCCCCCTGGGAGTGCCTGGAGGCCGTCTCCAAGGCGCTGGTCCCCGGCGGCATCCTGTGCTGCTACGTGGCCACGACCACGCAGCTGGCGCGGACGGTGGAGTCCATCCGGGAGATCGGCTGCTTCGCCGAGCCGCAGCCCTGGGAATCCATGATCCGCAACTGGCACGTCGAGGGTCTGGCCGTGCGCCCCGACCACCGCATGATCGGCCACACCGGCTTCCTGGTCACCGCCCGTCGCCTGGCCGACGGCGTGGAGCCCCCGATGCGCCGCCGCCGGCCCGCCAAGGGCGCCTACGGCGAGGACTACGAGGGCCCGAACAAGGGCTGACGCCCACCACGGCACGCAACGAACACGCGCCGCCGCCGAGTACCGCGCACCGCGGAACTCGGCGGCGGCGCGCGTACGTTGGGCGGTGCGCGGGCCCGGGCCCGCGCTTCCGCGGCGCGGGCCCGTGTGGCACGATGCGGAAGATTTCCGTCCTTGCAGCCCCCACCTCGTCAGGAGTCAGCGCGCGTGCAGCCGTCGGCGTCCCTCCCGCACACCCGCTCCCGGCCCGTGCACTGGGTGGTCACCGCGGCCGCGGTGGCCGGCACGGTCCTCGGCGCCGCGCTGGCCGGACCCGCCGAGGACCACGCCGAGCCCGTCGCGACCGCAAAGGCGCCCGCCGCGCCGGCGCCGCTGCCGGCGCCCGATCCGGCGGCCGCCCGCTACCCGCTGGAGTGCGGGCCGGCGGGCGTGGAGGTGACCGGCACGGCCGCGGCCGACCTCGACCGGGACGGGCGGCCGGAGACGGCCGTGGCGGTGCGCTGCCACTCGGGGGCGGGCACCCCGCCCAGCGGCGTGTACGTCCTGGGGGCACCGCAGGCGCCCGGCGGCTCGCCCCGGGTGCTGGCCACCTTGGTGGACCCCCGGCAGCGGATGAGCGTGACGGGCCTGCAGGCGGCCGCGGGGACGGTTTCGGCCACCCTGCTCGGCTACTCCTCGGCCGGGGTGCCGCGCTGCTGCCCGGATCTGCGCCGGGCGGTCAAGTGGCACTGGCGCGGCGGGAAGTTCGTCCTGGGCGCCCTGCCGGTGTCCGAGGCGGCCTGACCGGTCACCGACCGTCACGCGCGACCGGTGCCCCGGCTACGGAGCGTCGGGCCCGTACACCTCGACCTTGTCGGCGACGCGGCGGACGTGGATGCAGTCGCCGGGGCACTCCTTCGCCGAGTCGCGCACGTCGTTCAGCAGCGGCAGCGGGACGGGCGTGGTGGCACCCTTGTCCTGGAGCAGCTCGTCGTCGGGGCTCTTCACGTAGGCCAGCCCGTCGATGTCGAGCTCGAAGATCTCGGGGGCGTACTGCGCGCAGATGCCGTCGCCGGTGCACAGGTCCTGGTCGATCCAGACCTCGAGCTCGTCGAGTCCGTCGTCCCGCACAGTCATCTCGCCTGCCGTTTCCTGCATTCGTGAACCAATTGGAGCCAGCCCTGACGGGTGTTGACCGAGTCGACGATACAACCGCCCGCTTTCCGATGTTGATGGGTGGGTATTCCCCTCACGTGAGGACGTGCGCAAGGGTGAAGATCGGACACACTCCGACCGGGTTTGTGATCTAGGGGTTTCAACCTGCACCGGCCCAGGTAGGGTCAGGAAGCGTCCAGCTCCCCTTGGAGGAGGTGAGGACCGTGGCAGCCCACGACGACGACATCAACCGCGGCATCCGGCCGGGGCGGGGGTCCGACGACCCCGCGGGCCAGGTTGCCTATCTCGAGCAGGAGATCGCCGTCCTGCGACGCAAGCTCGCCGACTCTCCGCGTCACACGAGGATTCTCGAGGAGCGGATCGTCGAGCTCCAGACCAACCTGGCCGGCGTCTCCGCTCAGAACGAACGGCTCGCGAACACGCTCCGTGAGGCCCGCGACCAGATCGTGGCCCTCAAGGAGGAGGTCGACCGGCTCGCCCAGCCGCCGGCCGGCTTCGGCGTCTTCCTGACGGCCAACGAGGACGGCACCGCCGACGTCTTCACCGGGGGCCGCAAGCTCCGGGTGAACGTCAGTCCCAGCGTCGAGGCGGAGGACCTGCGCCCCGGCCAGGAGGTCATGCTCAACGAGGCGCTCAACGTGGTCGAGGCCATGGCGTTCGAGCGGCACGGCGACATCGTCACCCTCAAGGAGGTCCTCGAGGACGGCGAACGCGCCCTGGTGATAGGGCACACCGACGAGGAGCGGGTGGTGCGGCTCGCCGAGCCGCTGCTGGACACCACCATCCGCCCCGGCGACGCCCTGCTGCTGGAGCCCCGTTCCGGCTACGTCTACGAGGTCATCCCCAAGAGCGAGGTCGAGGAACTCGTCCTCGAAGAGGTCCCGGACATCGACTACAGCAAGATCGGCGGTCTGGGCAACCAGATCGAGCTGATCCGCGACGCGGTCGAGCTGCCGTACCTCTACCCGGACCTGTTCAAGGAGCACGAACTGCGGCCGCCCAAGGGCGTGCTGCTGTACGGGCCGCCCGGCTGCGGCAAGACGCTCATCGCCAAGGCCGTGGCCAACTCCCTTGCCAAGAAGGTCGCGGAGGTCACCGGCAAGCCCGCGGGGAAGAGCTTCTTCCTGAACATCAAGGGCCCCGAGCTGCTCAACAAGTACGTCGGCGAGACCGAGCGGCACATCCGGCTGATCTTCCAGCGCGCCCGGGAGAAGGCCAGCGAGGGCACGCCCGTGATCGTCTTCTTCGACGAGATGGACTCCCTCTTCCGCACCCGTGGCTCCGGGGTCAGCTCGGACGTGGAGAACACCATCGTCCCCCAGCTGCTCTCCGAGATCGACGGCGTGGAGGGCCTGGAGAACGTGATCGTGATCGGCGCCTCCAACCGGGAGGACATGATCGATCCGGCCATCCTGCGCCCCGGCCGGCTCGACGTGAAGATCAAGATCGAGCGCCCGGACGCCGAGGCCGCCAAGGACATCTTCTCGAAGTACCTGACCGAGACCCTGCCCCTGCACGCCGACGACCTCGCCGAGCACGGCGGGGACGCCAGGGCCACCATCGAGGGCATGATCCAGTCGGTCGTCGAGCAGATGTACGCCGAGTCCGAGGAGAACCGCTTCCTGGAGGTCACCTACGCCAACGGTGACAAGGAAGTCCTCTACTTCAAGGACTTCAACTCCGGCGCGATGATCCAGAACATCGTCGACCGGGCCAAGAAGATGGCGATCAAGGCGTTCCTGGACCACAACCAGAAGGGTCTGCGCGTCTCCCACCTGCTCGCCGCCTGCGTGGACGAGTTCAAGGAGAACGAGGACCTGCCGAACACCACCAACCCGGACGACTGGGCCCGCATCTCCGGAAAGAAGGGCGAGCGGATCGTCTTCATCCGCACCCTGGTCACCGGCAAGCAGGGCGCGGACACCGGCCGCTCCATCGACACCGTGGCCAGTACCGGCCAGTACCTGTAACACCGCCGTCCGGCTGCGGATGTCCCTGTTGTTCCTCCTTCCCCCGCCCCCGGTGGGGGAAGGGCCAGGGCGTCCGCAGCCGGACGTGTTTTGCACACGGATCCCCACCGGCACCTTCCCGGGGATCCTCCCGCACGCTCCTGCACCACCTGTGGGACGCGCACGGCACCGCCGCCCGCGCGCCGCGCGAACCGCAGCAATGACTGTAATGATCTCCCCAGCGCCGCAAACCCGTTCTAGGCTCTTCGGTACCGCCGCAGAAGCGCCGTGGGGGGATCGGGGACCGTATACGGACCGGAAGCGCAGCGGTACTTGAGCGCCGACCCCACCGGGGGGCGCCGCCGGGCAAGGAGGGCCGCATGACCGTACGGCGAGTAATGGGCATCGAGACGGAGTACGGGATCTCCGTCCCCGGTCACCCGAACGCCAATGCCATGCTCACCTCGTCCCAGATCGTCAACGCCTACGCGGCCGCGATGCACCGGGCACGCCGTGCCCGCTGGGACTTCGAGGAGGAGAACCCGCTGCGGGACGCCCGCGGCTTCGACCTCGCCCGCGAGGCCGCGGACGCCAGCCAGCTCACCGACGAGGACATCGGCCTGGCCAATGTCATCCTGACCAATGGCGCCCGGCTCTACGTGGACCACGCCCACCCCGAATACAGCTCGCCCGAGGTCACCAATCCCCGCGACGCCGTCCTGTGGGACAAGGCCGGCGAGCGGATCATGGCCGAGGCCGCCGAGCGGGCCGCCCAGCTGCCCGGCGCCCAGCCCATCCACCTCTACAAGAACAACACCGACAACAAGGGCGCCTCCTACGGCACGCACGAGAACTATCTGATGAAGCGGGAGACCCCGTTCTCGGACATCGTGCGCCACCTGACCCCCTTCTTCGTCTCCCGCCAGGTCGTGGCCGGCGCGGGCCGGGTCGGCATCGGCCAGGACGGCCACGAGCACGGCTTCCAGATCAGCCAGCGCGCCGACTACTTCGAGGTCGAGGTGGGCCTGGAGACCACCCTCAAGCGGCCCATCATCAACACCCGCGACGAGCCGCACGCCGACGCCGAGAAGTACCGCCGGCTGCACGTGATCATCGGGGACGCCAACCTCTCCGAGATCTCCACCTACCTCAAGCTCGGCACCACCGCCCTGGTGCTCTCCATGATCGAGGACGGCTTCATCACCACCGACCTCGCCGTCGAGCAGCCCGTGCGCACCCTCCACCGGATCAGCCACGACCCCTCGCTGCGCCGCCTGGTCACGCTCCGCAGCGGCCGGACGCTCACGGCCGTACAACTGCAGATGGAGTACTACGAGCTGGCCCGCAAGTACGTCCAGGACCGCTTCGGCGCGGACGCGGACGAGCAGACCAAGGACGTGCTCGGCCGCTGGGAGGACGTCCTCGGCCGCCTGGAGCGCGACCCCATGAGCCTGGCCGGCGAGCTGGACTGGGTGGCCAAGCTGGAGCTGCTGGAGGGCTACCGCCGGCGCGACGGCCTGGACTGGGACGCGGCCCGGCTGCACCTGGTGGACCTGCAGTACGCAGACGTGCGCGCCGACAAGGGTCTGTACAACCGCCTGGCGGCCCGGGGCAAGGTGCGGCGCCTGGTGGACGAGGCCGAGGTGGCCCGGGCCCGTACGGCCCCGCCGGAGGACACCCGCGCCTACTTCCGCGGCCGCTGCCTGGAGCAGTACGCCGACGACGTGGCCGCGGCCTCCTGGGACTCGGTGATCTTCGACCTCCCGGGCCGGGACTCCCTCCAGCGGGTCCCCACCCTGGAGCCGCTGCGGGGCACCCGCAACCACGTCAAGGAGCTGCTGGACCGCTGCCGCACCGCCGAGGACCTGGTCCGGGTGCTCTCCGGCGGCTGAGCGGGGTCTGAGGACCGGGGGAAACGGGAATCATCCCGGTGGCTCCGGGACGTTGTAGGAAGTGCAGGGCCGATCCCGGGCCCTGCTTGTAGGGTCTGATCTTGAACGTCTCGTGCACGTATCGACCGAGCGGGGTGAGGGGTATGGCGACCAAGGACACCGGCGGCGGACAGCAGAAGGCCACGCGTGCGACGGAGGAGGCCGAGGAGCAGGCGCAGGACGCGCAGGTCTCGGAGGACCTCAAGGAGCGCCAGGAGAAGCTGTCGGACGACGTGGACTCCGTGCTGGACGAAATCGATGATGTGCTCGAAGAGAACGCCGAGGACTTCGTTCGATCCTTTGTGCAAAAGGGCGGACAGTAGAGCGGGCCTGCCGTCCCGTGCCCCCCACGGGGCACGGGACGGCCGCCTTGCGACCCGGCGATAGGGTCCCTGCAGAATTTCAAGATCTCTTCGAAGGATTCGTGTGGAAGCCAATTTCTCCAGTACCGGGCGCCTGCCGGCCGCCTTCCTGACGCCGGGCTCCTCGTCCTTCATGGACTTCCTCGCCCAGCACCAGCCGGAGCTGCTGCCCCGCAACCGCCAGCTGCCCGCCCAGGGGGTGATCGAGGCCCCGCACGGCACGACCATCGTCGCCGCGTCCTTCCCCGGCGGGGTCGTCCTCGCCGGTGACCGGCGGGCCACCATGGGCAACGTGATCGCGCAGCGCGACATCGAGAAGGTCTTCCCCGCCGACGAGTACTCGGCGGTGGGCATCGCCGGCACCGCCGGCCTGGCCGTGGAGATGGTCAAGCTCTTCCAGCTGGAACTGGAGCACTTCGAGAAGGTCGAAGGCGTCCAGCTCTCGCTGGAGGGCAAGGCCAACCGCCTGTCGACCATGATCCGCAGCAACCTCGGCATGGCCATGCAGGGCCTGGCCGTGGTGCCGCTGTTCGCCGGCTGGGACGTGGACCGGGAGAAGGGCCGCATCTTCTCCTACGACGTCACCGGCGGCCGTTCCGAGGAGCACGGCTACGCCGCCACGGGCTCCGGCTCGCTGTTCGCCCGCGGCGCGCTCAAGAAGCTCTACCGGGACGACCTCACCGAGCAGCAGGCCACCACGCTCGTCGTCCAGGCGCTCTACGACGCCGCCGACGACGACTCCGCCACCGGCGGGCCGGACCTCGCCCGCCGCATCTACCCGATCGTCACCGTGATCACCGACGAGGGCTTCCGCAGGCTCACCGAGCCCCAGAGCGCCGACATCGTCCGTGCCGTCCACGAGCGGCGGCTCGAGGAACCGGACGGCCCGCGCGCCGCCCTGCTCTAGCCGCCGCGGTACCTTTCGTGATCGCTCCTCCACTGACAGAAAGGGACGGATAACGGTGTCGACGCCGTTCTATGTCTCACCCCAGCAGGCCATGGCCGACCGCGCCGAGTACGCCCGCAAGGGCATCGCGCGCGGCCGCAGCGTCGTGGTCCTCCAGTACACCGACGGTGTCCTCTTCGTCGCCGAGAACCCGTCCCGGGCCCTGCACAAGGTCAGCGAGATCTACGACCGCATCGCCTTCGCGGCGGTCGGCAAGTACAACGAGTTCGAGAACCTGCGCATCGGCGGCGTCCGCTACGCCGACCTGCGCGGCTACACCTACGACCGGGGCGACGTCACCGCCCGCGGCCTGGCCAACGTCTACGCCCAGACCCTGGGCACCATCTTCTCCAGCGCCGGCGAGAAGCCGTACGAGGTGGAGCTGATCGTCGCCGAGGTGGGGGCCGCCCCCGAGGACGACCAGATCTACCGCCTGCCGCACGACGGCTCCATCGTCGACGAGCACGGCTCGGTCGCGGTCGGCGGCAACGCCGACCAGATCAGCAACTACCTCGACCAGCGGCACCGCGACGGCATGACGCTCGCCGAGGCCCTGAAGCTGGCGGTCGAGTCGCTGGCGCGCGACACGAACGGCAGTGAGCGCACGCTCACCGCCGAGCAACTGGAGGTCGCGGTCCTGGACCGCACGCGCCCCCAGACGCGCAAGTTCAAGCGCCTGCTGGGCCGCCAGCTCACGCGCCTGCTGGAGGGCGACACGACGGCCGCGGCGGCGGAGGCCGAGGAGGAGTAGCTCTGCGGCCGGTGGCCGCAACCACCTTCGCCCCGTAGGGGCGCGGGGAACTGCGCGACAAGCCACGACGTGCCCGCAGATGAGGGCCGTGCGTCGGCTGCGGGCCGTCGGCGGCCGATCGCGCAGTTCCCCGCGCCCCTACGGGGCGGTGGCCGCCCCCGATGACGCGCGCGGCATCAGCCGCACCGGCAGTGTTTCCGGCGCCGCCGCACGGCCCTCCAGCACCGCCACCAGCGCCCGCAGGCCCGCCTCGCCCACCCGCTCCGCGGGCAGCCGGACGGTCGTCAGCTCGGGCTCGACCGCCCGGGCCAGGGCCAGGTCGTCGAAGCCGGTCACCGAGACGTCGGCGGGCACGCGCAGCCCGAGCCGCCGGGCGGCCTTGCACGCGCCCGCCGCGAGCACGTCCCCGTCGCACACCAGGGCCGTCGGCCCCGCGGCGAGGGCGCGCTCGGCGGCCGCCCGGCCCGCGTCGACCTCCAGGGGCGCCCGCTCGGTCCGTACGACCTGCGCGCCGGCCGCGCCCACGTGCTCGGCCAGGGTGCGCGCCCGTACCCGGAAGGTCCACGAGTCCACGTCGGCCGCGATGTGGGCGAAGCGCCGGTGTCCCAGGGCCAGCAGATGGTCGGCCACCTGGCGCATGCCGTCGGCGATGTCGGGGTTGACGGTCGCGGCGGCCTCCGGCCGGGAGGGGTCGCTGTCGAGCATGACCAGCGGCAGTCCGCCCTCGCGCAGGTCGGTCAGTGCCTCGGCCGCCATGGAGGAGGCGATCACCCCGTCCAGGGCGGCCCGCGCGGAGGCGAAGGGGTCGCGGGCCCTGCCGGTACCCTCGGGGGAGGGGTAGAGCAGCACGCCGATGCCGTGTTCGGCGGCGGCCCGTGCCGCCCCGGCGTGGACGCGGGCGAAGAATTCGTTGGTCAGGGCCGGCACCACCAGCAGGGCGGTGCGGGTGCGGCCCAGCCGCAGGTTGCGGGCGGCGAGGTTGGGCCGGTAGCCGAGCTCGCGGGCGGCGTCGCGCACGGCGGCGGCGGTGCGCTCGGAGACCCGGCCGCGCCACTTGTCGCCCATCACGAGCGAGACGGTGGCCTGGGAGACCCCGGCGGCCCGTGCCACGTCCCGGCTGGTGGTACGGGTGACCCCCGCCTGCCGGCCCCGTCCCGCGTCGACGTCCGTCACCGGTGCTGCGCCCCTCTCGCTGCTGCCGTGCCGCCGCGCGGGTGGACCCGCGGGCTGGCGTCATGGTACGTATAACTAGTCTAGTTATACGTAAAACGAGAACGATCAAGACGAAAGGCGGACCATGGCGGCGGCGGGCGGCGGTTACGTCGACATGCTCAAGACGCGGCACGCGGCGCGACTGCTCACCGGCACCCTCGTGGGCCGGCTCCCGAACGCCACCGCGGCGCTCGCGATCGTGCTGTTCGTGCGCGCCGAGGGCGGCAGCTACACCCTCGCCAGCGTCCTGTCGGCCGTCTACGGCGTGGCCAACGCCGTCGGCCAGCCCCTGCTGGGCCGGGCCGTCGACCTGCACGGCCAGCCGCGGGTCCTGCTGCCGTCGGCCCTGCTGGCCGCGCTCGGCATGTCGCTCTTCGCCGCCGTCGGCCTGGAGCCGCTGCCGGTGGTCTACGCGGCCGTGATCGTCGCCGGCTTCTTCACGCCGCCCCTGGAGGGCGGCCTGCGGGCGCTGTGGCCGTCCGTCCTCAAGAGCCAGGACCGCATCCACGCCGCGTACTCCCTCGACGCCATCGCCCAGGAAGTGATGTACGTCGTCGGGCCGCTGCTGATCACCTGGCTGGTCTCCTGCTGGTCCGAGGCCGGCGCGCTGTACGTGATCAACGCGCTCGGCGCCCTGGGCGCGCTCGCCGTCGTCACCTCGCCGCCCTCGCGGCAGTGGCGCAGCGAGCCCCGTGACGCCCACTGGCTGGGCGCCCTGCGCTCGCGCGGCCTGCTGGTGCTGCTGGGCACCTTCTTCTTCATCGGCTCCGCGCTCGGCTCCATCGCGGTGGCCGCCGTGGCCTACGGCGACGCCCACCACAACGGCGACGCCGCCGGCTGGATCCTCTCCGCGCTGGGCGTGGGCGCCCTGATCGGCGGCACCGTCTACGGCGCCCGGGAGTGGCCCGGCAGCCCCGAGCAGCGGCTGCGGGTGCTGGTGACCGGCCTCGCCGCGGGGTACGTCCCGCTGCTGCTGATGCCGGGTGTCTGGCCGATGGTCGTGCTCGCCGGTGTCGCCGGCGTCTTCCTGGCGCCCTGCCTGGCCTGCGCCTTCGTGGTGGTCGACCGGCACGCGCTGCGCGGCACCGTGACGGAGGCGTTCTCCTGGCTGGTCACCTCCTTCGGCGTGGGCGCGGCCATCGGCACCGCCGTCGCCGGCCCGGTGCTGCAGCACGCCGGGGTCCGCTCGGGCTTCCTGGTCGCCGTCGGCGGCGGGGCCGCTGCCCTGGTGGTGCTGCTGTGCGCCCGGCGCTCCCTGCGGGCTCCCGAGGTGCCCTCGACCGTGGTCGCGCGGTCGGAAAATGATCGGAACGGTGCGGTCGAACCCGGTTTCAGCGCAGGGCATCAGGCGTAATGTTCAGGCATGGACCGCCGCATTTTCGGGCTGGAGAACGAGTACGGCGTCACGTGCACCTTCAGAGGACAGCGCCGACTGTCCCCTGACGAAGTGGCGCGGTACCTCTTCCGTCGTGTCGTTTCCTGGGGCCGCAGCAGCAATGTCTTCCTGCGCAACGGCGCCCGTCTCTACCTGGATGTGGGATCGCACCCGGAATATGCCACTCCGGAGTGCGACAACGTGATCGAGCTGGTCACCCACGACAAGGCGGGCGAGCGCATCCTCGAAGGTCTCCTCGTCGACGCCGAACGCCGCCTGCACGAGGAAGGCATCGCGGGCGACGTCTATCTCTTCAAGAACAACACCGACTCCGCCGGGAACTCCTACGGCTGCCACGAGAACTACCTCGTCGCGCGGCACGGGGAGTTCTCGCGTCTTGCGGACATCCTCATCCCGTTCCTGGTCACCCGGCAGCTGCTGTGCGGCGCGGGCAAGGTGCTGCAGACCCCGCGCGGTGCGGTCTACTGCGTCAGCCAGCGCGCCGAGCACATCTGGGAGGGCGTCAGCTCCGCCACCACCCGCTCACGGCCGATCATCAACACGCGCGACGAGCCGCACGCCGACGCCGAGCGCTACCGCCGGCTGCACGTGATCGTCGGCGACTCCAACATGTCCGAGACGACCATGCTGCTCAAGGTGGGCGCCACCGACCTGGTGCTGCGCATGATCGAGGCGGGCACCGTGATGCGCGACCTGACGCTGGAGAACCCGATCCGGGCCATCCGCGAGGTCAGCCACGACATCACCGGGCGCCGCAAGGTCCGCCTGGCCAGCGGCCGGGAGGCCTCGGCGCTGGAGGTCCAGCAGGAGTACTACGAGAAGGCCGTCGACTTCTGCGAGCGCCGCGGCATCCGCACCGGCACCGTCGAGCGGGTGCTGGAGCTGTGGGGGCGCTCGCTGGAGGCCATCCGCGACGAGCAGCTCGACCGCATCGCCACCGAGATCGACTGGGTGATGAAGTACCAGCTCATCGAGCGCTACCGCACCAAGAACAACATCACCATGTCGCATCCGAGGGTGGCCCAGATAGACCTGGCGTACCACGACATCCACCGCCGCCGGGGGCTGTACTACCTGCTGGAGAAGCGCGGCCAGGCGGCGAGGGTGTGCAACGACGTCCGCATCTTCGAGGGCAAGTCGGTGCCCCCGCAGACCACCCGGGCCCGGCTGCGCGGCGACTTCATCCGCCGGGCCCAGGAGCAGCGCCGGGACTTCACGGTCGACTGGGTGCACCTGAAGCTCAACGACCAGGCCCAGCGCACGGTGCTGTGCAAGGACCCGTTCCGTTCCGTCGACGACCGGGTGGAGAAGCTCATCGCCGGAATGTGAGGGTCCGATCTCTCGTGAAGGGCACGTGTGTGCGCCGGGTTCACCGGACCCGGCGCACATCCGTGTCGGACGGGGTTGATCGGCGGCGGGCAGGCCGTAGAGTGACGGCACATTGCCCGACCGACCCCTATCAGCCCGAGTTGGACTTCATGAACCACACGAAGAACGCGCGTCGCCTCGCCGCGGCGTTGGCCGTCCCCGTCCTGCTGCTGACCGCCGCGGCGTGCGGGTCGGAGGACAAGTCCTCCAATGCCAAGGTGACGGTCCAGGGGAAGTTCGGGGAGAAGCCCGAGATCTCCGTCCCCAAGGACGCCAAGCCGTCCGACAAGATGGTCGTCACGGTCCTCACCGAGGGCTCGGGCACGAAGGCGGAGAAGAACTCCTTCGTCCGGCTCGACTTCGCCGGGCAGACGATGAAGGACAACAAGCCCCTCGGCGGCACCTGGGCCACCCAGGAGAAGTCCGGTGCGAGCGCGAGCGCGAGTGCCGCCCCCGGTCCGCGCCGCCAGCTGGTGACGCAGCTGGGCCAGCCCAGCCAGGAGATGCCCGCCAAGGTGCTGGAGGCCGTGGTCGGCAAGAAGGCCGGCTCGCGCATCGAGGTGGAGGGCACCGCCAAGGCGCTCATCGGCGACCAGCTCAACCCGCAGTCCGGGGTCAGCCCCGAGGACGGCCTGGTGTGGGTCATCGACGTCGTCGGTGCGCAGAAGGTGGACACCAAGAGCGAGGCCAAGGGCGAGCAGGCCAAGCCCGAGGCCGGCATGCCGGAGGTCAAGGCGGAGCCGCAGAAGGCCGCGACCATCACCATCCCCTCGGGCGAGAAGCCGCCCACGGACCTCAAGGAGCAGGTGCTGATCAAGGGCACCGGCCCGGAGATCAAGGCCGGGGACGGCCTGATCGCCCAGTACACGGGCGTGAAGTGGGAGGACGGCAAGAAGTTCGACTCCTCCTGGGACCACGCGGGTGCCACCGCCTTCCAGATCGGCACCGGCTCGGTGGTGCAGGGCTGGGACAAGGGCTTGGTCGGCAAGCACGTGGGGGACAGGGTCGAGCTGGTGATCCCGCCGAAGTTCGGCTACGAGGGCCAGCCGCAGAGCGGCCTGGACAAGAACACCCTCGTCTTCGTGGTCGACATCGTCGGCAAGGTCTGAGGCCACGCCGCCGGGCCATCGCAAGGTTTCGGCCTTCCGATCGGCATCTGCCAGAATTGCGCGGTTGCCAGCAAGAATCCTTCGTAGGAGCACATTCGTGAACATCGACAAGCCCGAGATCGACTTCCCCGAGGGCGACGTTCCGGCCGACCTGGAGATCACCGAGATCTGGGAGGGCGACGGTGCCGTCGCCAAGGCCGGCGACTTCGTCAAGGTCCACTACGTGGGCGTGGCCTGGTCCACCGGCGAGGAGTTCGACGCGAGCTGGAACCGCGGCCGTCCGCTGGAGTTCAAGCTGGGCGCCGGCCAGGTCATCGAGGGCTGGGACAAGGGCATCCAGGGCATGAAGGTCGGTGGCCGCCGCAAGCTGGTCATCCCCGCGCACCTCGCCTACGGCGACCGCGGCGCCGGCGCCGGCGTGATCGCCCCGGGCGAGACGCTGATCTTCGTTTGCGACCTGATGGGCGTCTGAGGACACCACTGACGAAGGCCGAGGGCCCGTGCCTGCCTGGCACGGGCCCTCGGCTTTTGTCGTACGAGCCGCGAGCGGTACGGTCAACGGTTGAGAGAACAAGTAGAGAGGGCGTCGATGGCGATTGCCAAGGCCGAGCGGTTGATGAGCCTGGCGCTGTGCCTGCTGGGCGCGCGCCGCCCGCTCACCAAGGCGGAGTTGCGCGGCTCGATCGAGGCGTACATCCTCGCCGGCGGCGAGGCCGCCGGGGGCGGGGCCGCGGGCGACGACGCCTTCAACCGGATGTTCGAGCGGGACAAGGACGACCTGCGCGAGCTGGGACTGATCATCGACACCGTCGAGGGCCTCGACGGTGAGATCGGCTACCTCGCCCGCCGCGACAGCAACCGCCTGCCCCCCATCACCCTCGACGTCGAGGAGGCCGCCGCCCTGGGGCTGGCCGCCAAGGTGTGGCAGCAGGCCCGGCTGGCCGGCGCCGCCAGCGGCGCGCTGCAGAAGCTGCGCGCGGCCGGCATGCCGCTGGCCGAGGACCCGGTGGGCGCCGGCGCGCTGGAGACCCGCATTCCGGTGCACGAGGCCGCGTTCGAGCCGCTGATGCTCGCCGCCCGGGACCGCCGCGTCGTCGTCTTCGACTACCGCAAGGCCAACGCCGCCCGCCCCGAGCAGCGGCAGGTCGAGCCGTGGGCGCTGGAGTGCTGGCGCGGCCACTGGTACCTGGCCGGCTACGACCGCGACCGGGGGGCCGAGCGCGTCTTCCGGCTCTCCCGCATCACCGGCCGGGTGCGTTCGCGCGCCCTGGCCTTCACCGCGCCGGTGCCCGACCACGTCACCGTCCGCAGCACCGTCGAGGCCTGGGCGGGGGAGACGGCCACCGGCACCGCCCGCATCAAGGTGCGCGCCGGCCACGGCTACCCGCTGCGCGCCCGCGCCACCGCCACCCGCGAGCTGGGCGACGGCTGGGACGAGCTGGAGATCCCCTACGGGCACGGCCTGGACGCCTGGCTGGTGGAGTTCGGGCCCGACGTGATCGTGCTGGAACCGGCCGAGCTGCGCTCGGACGTGATCGACCGGCTGCGCGCCGTCGCCAAGGGCTGAGAGGAACGGGACGAACCCTGATGGCCGGAAACGCCATTGACCAGACGCGCCGGATGCTGTCCCTGGTCACCTACCTGAGGGAACGCCCCGGCGCCCGCGTCGCCGACGTGGCCCGCGCCTTCGGCATCACCGAGGACGAGCTGATCGGCGACCTGGACGTGCTGCCCATGTGCGGCACCAGCTTCCGCGGCGGCGACCTGCTGGACATCGACACCGACGGCGACCGCATCTGGTGGCACAACCCCGACGCCTCGGGCACCTCCGCCGGCGAGCCGCTGCGGCTGGCCGCCGACGAGGCCACCGCGCTGCTGGTGGCCGCCCGGGCCGTGGCCACCCTGCCGGGGCTGCGCGAGAGCGACCGGCAGGCCCTGCTGCGGGCCACCGCCAAGGTGGAGGCCGCCGCCGGCGAGGCGGCGGGCGCCAGCTCCCGGCTGTCGGTGAGCTTCGAGTCCGAGGGCGGCGTCTTCGCCGACCTCGACCGGGCCATCTCCGAGCGGCGCCGGGTGTGGATCCGCTACTACTCGCCGGCGCGCGACGAGCTGACCGAGCGCGAGGTGGACCCGATCCGGCTGTTCGTCGTGGGTCACACCTACATGGAGGCCTGGTGCCGGCTGTCCGAGGCCAGGCGCACCTTCCGCCTCGACCGGGTGGCGGAGATCCGGCTGCTGGAGGAGCACTCCGACCCGCCGCCGGTGGAGCTGCGCGACCTGTCCGAGGGGCTCGTCCAGCCGGCCGCCGAGGACCCCGAGGTCGTCGTCGAGGTCGGCCCGGGCGGCCGCTGGGTCGCCGAGTACTACCCGCACGACAGCGCCGAGGAGCTGCCCGACGGCGGCCTGCGGATCACGCTGCGCACCCCCGACCCGGCCTCCCTGCGGCGCCTGGCGCTGCGCCTGGGCCGGGACGGGCGGATCGTCTCGCCCGAGGCGCTGGCCGGCAGCGCCCGGGAGGCCGCCCGCGAGGCGCTGGTGGCATACGGAGAGTGACGGTGAGCCGGATCGTGCCGGGGACAGCTGTGCCAGGGGAAGGATCAGGTCAGATGAGGGACGCGACGGCACCGGCCGCGGTCTTCAAGGCGGCGTGCCCCGACTGCCGGGGCCGGTTCGAGCTGGGTGCGGGCGCGCTGCGGCTGGCGATCGGTGCCAGCGACCGGACCACGTTCTACTCCTTCACCTGCCCCGAGTGCGGCTCCTCGGTCCGCAAGCCCGCCGGTGAGCGGATCGTCGAGCTGCTCGTGGGCGGCGGGGTGCGGACGCTGCGGCTGCACGTCACGGCATGACCGCTTTCCGGCCGTTTCCGTCTGTTTCCGATCCCCCTCGATAGGCTCGTTCCATGTTCTGGCCCATGCTCGCCATCGCCCTCGGCTTCTGCGGACTCGCCGTGCTGGCGGTCCTCACCGCCCGCGTCTTCGTGGAGACCCGGCGGCTCGCCCGGCAGGTGGCGCAGGCCACACGGAACATCACCCGGGCCGCGGAGGAGCTGGAGCGATCGGCCGCACCCCTGGCCGCGCAGGGCGGTCGCGGCGTGCCCGGTGAGTAGCCGGTGAGCAGCCGCAGAGCCGGGCCGCGGCCGGCCGCCGGTACGCTGGTCGGACCGGCCCTGTGGAGAGGCGGAGGGCCGCGACCGGGAGTATGCACAGGGATTGCCGAGCGTTTACCCCTGCGCGTTACGATCCCTGCCGTACGACTGAGCGACAAATGTCCGATCAGTCGGCCGGCCCCACCCACACCCGCTTCGGTGAGAAGGTACACGCTTATGTTCGGACGGCTCGGAGCGCCCGAGATCATCCTTCTGCTCGTCGTCATCGTCCTGCTGTTCGGTGCGAAGAAGCTCCCCGACATGGCGCGCTCGCTCGGCAAGTCGGCCCGCATCCTCAAGAGCGAGGCCAAGGCGATGAAGGCGGAGAGCACGGACACCGCCGCCGCCCCCGCCGACCCGCCGGCCGGCGAGTCCGCCCCCCGTACGATCAAGGCGGCCCCCGGTGACGTCACCTCCCGCCCGGTGAGCGAGCCCACCGACCGTACGACCCAGCGCTGACCCAGGACAGACCGGGACGGACGCCGCGGGCGCCCGTCAGTCGCACGAGATAGGGACGTGGGTTGCTCAAGTCTGCCCGCAAGAAGGAGAAGGACCCCGAGGGGCGGATGCCGCTCGCGGAGCACCTGCGCGAGCTGCGCAACCGGCTGGCCAAGGCCGTGCTGGGCATCGTCGTGGTCGCCGTCGTCGCGGCGTTCTACAACAAGCAGATCATGGACTTCCTGGCGAGCCCCGTGCCCCAGTGCCCCAGCCGTGATCTGTCCCAGAGCCACGGCGGCAACTGCGCCGTGCTCCTGTTCGGCAACCTGATGTCGCCCTTCACGACCATCGTGAAGGTCTGCCTCCTGGTGGGCGTCACCTTCTCCGCCCCCATCTGGCTCTACCAGCTGTGGGCGTTCCTCGCCCCCGGCCTGCACAAGAACGAGAAGAAGTACACGGTCGCCTTCGTCTCGACGGCGGTGCCGCTCTTCCTCGCCGGCGCCTACCTGGCGTACCTGATCATGCCCACCAGCATGAAGGTGCTGCTGAGCGTCACACCCGACTCCGCCGCGAACACGCTCGCCCTCGACGACATCCTGGACTTCAGCGTCCGTATGATCCTCGTCTTCGGCCTGGCCTTCGAGCTGCCGCTGCTGCTGGTCATGCTCAACCTCGTCGGCATACTGAGCGGCCGGAGCATGGCCAAGGCATGGCGCGGCGTCGTCATGGGCGTCTTCGTCTTCGGCGCGGTCGCCACCCCCAGCACCGACCCCTTCGGGATGTGCATCCTGGCCGTCCCGATCATCATTCTCTACTTCGGTGCGGTCGGCTTCTCCATGCTCAACGACAAGCGCCGCGAGGCCCGCAACCCCGACCGGCTGCTCGACGACGACGAGGCGGCCCCGCTCGACCTGACCCCGCAGTCCATCGAGTCCGAGCCGATGGAGAGCCTGCCGGGCCAGTCCAAGCAGCACGCGGGCTACGACGACGCGACGTAAGCACCCCCCGGCATGTGCTCCGGGCCACCCGGCGGACCCTACCTACCGGTAGGGTCCGCCGGGTGACCAGCGACATCACGCTCTTCGTCAACCCCACCGCCGGCCGCGGGCGCGGCGCCCGCGCCGCCCTGCCCGCCGCCCGCGCCCTGCGCGAGGCCGGCTTCCACGTGCGCACCGTCGTGGGCCACGACGCCCCCGACGCCCTGACCCGGGCCAAGGAGGCGGTCGCCGGGGGCACCGGCGCGCTGATCGCCGTCGGCGGGGACGGCATGGTCTCCCTCGCCCTGCAGGCCGTCGCCGGCACCCCCACCCCGCTCGGCGTCGTCGCCGTCGGCACCGGCAACGACTTCGCCCGCGCCGCCGGCCTGCCCGTACGCGACCCGGCCGCCGCCGGCCGCCTCGTCGCCGCCTCCCTCAAGGGCGACGGCGGCCGCCCCGTCGACCTCGGCCGGGTCGGCGCCACCTGGTTCGGCACCGTCCTCGCCTCCGGCTTCGACTCCCGCGTCAACGACCGCGGCAACCGCATGCGCTTCCCCACCGGCCGGCTGCGCTACGACGCCGCCCTGCTCGCCGAGCTCGCCGCGCTGCGCCCCGTCCCGTACCGCATCCGCCTCGACGACGGCCCCGAGCAGCAGCTGGAGGCCACCCTCGTCGCCGTGGGCAACGGGGCCTCCTACGGCGGCGGCATGCGCATCTGCGCGGGCGCCCGCATCGACGACGGCCTCTTCGACGTCACCGTCGTCGGCCCCTGCAGCCGCTCCACGCTGCTGCGGGTCTTCCCCAAGGTCTACCGCGGCACCCACCTCGGCCACCGCAGCGTCACCGTCCACCGGGCCTCGCGCGTGACCCTGACCGCCGAGGGCATCACCGGCTGGGCCGACGGCGAACCCCTCGGCCCGCTGCCACTGACCGCCAAGATCGTCCCGGCCGCCGTGCGGCTGCTGGGAGCCCGGTAAAGATCGGTGGCTGTCACAGGCGGCCGGTAGGCTCGTCATCAAGATGACCGAGGACATGTCCCCTGCTGAGCGCTACGCCCTTGCGCGGCAGCGCGCCGCCGAGCAGGCCACCGCACTCGCCCCCTTCCGCGAGATGTACGACTTCGAGCTGGACCCCTTCCAGATAGAGGCCTGCAAGGCCCTCGAAGCCGGCAAGGGAGTGCTGGTCGCCGCGCCGACCGGCTCCGGCAAGACCATCGTCGGCGAATTCGCCGTCCACCTGGCCCTGACGCAGGGCCGCAAGTGCTTCTACACGACGCCGATCAAGGCCCTGTCGAACCAGAAGTACAACGACCTCGTGGCCCGTTACGGGCCCGCCAAGGTCGGCCTGCTCACCGGTGACAACAGCGTCAACCCCGACGCGCCGGTGATCGTGATGACCACCGAGGTCCTGCGCAACATGCTCTACGCGGGATCCCAGACCCTCGTCGGCCTCGGCTACGTGGTCATGGACGAGGTGCACTACCTCTCCGACCGCTTCCGCGGCGCGGTGTGGGAGGAGGTCATCATCCACCTCCCCGAGTCCGTCACCCTGGTCTCCCTGTCCGCCACCGTCTCCAACGCCGAGGAGTTCGGCGACTGGCTCGACACCGTGCGCGGCGACACCGAGGTGATCGTCTCCGAGCACCGGCCCGTGCCGCTGTGGCAGCACGTCCTCGCCGGCCGCCGGATGTACGACCTGTTCCAGGAGAAGACCGGCCCCGACGGCGGCCGCGGCCGCCGCGAGGTCAACCCCGACCTGGTGCGCCTGGCCCGCATGGAGAACGGCCGCCCCTTCGCCGCCGGCCGCCGCGCCCGCGCCCTGCGCGACGCCGACCGCGAACGCGAGCGCCGCCAGCGCACCCGCATCTGGACGCCCAGCCGGGTCGAGGTCATCGAGCGGCTCGACGCCGAGGGCCTGCTGCCCGCCATCACCTTCATCTTCAGCCGCGCCGGCTGCGAGGCCGCCGTCCAGCAGTGCCTGTACGCCGGGCTGCGCCTGAACGACACCGAGGCCCGCGCCAAGGTGCGCGCCATCGTCGAGGAGCGCACCGCCGCCATCCCCGACGAGGACCTGCACGTCCTCGGCTACTTCGAGTGGCTGGAGGGCCTGGAGCGCGGCATCGCCGCCCACCACGCGGGCATGCTGCCGACCTTCAAGGAGGTCGTCGAGGAGCTGTTCGTCAAGGGCCTCGTCAAGGCCGTCTTCGCCACCGAGACCCTCGCCCTCGGCATCAACATGCCCGCCCGCTCGGTCGTGCTGGAAAAGCTCGTGAAGTGGAACGGCGAGCAGCACGCCGACATCACCCCCGGCGAATACACCCAGCTCACCGGCCGCGCCGGGCGGCGCGGCATCGACGTCGAGGGCCACGCCGTCGTCCTGTGGCAGCGCGCCATGGACCCGGCCGCCCTCGCCGGCCTCGCCGGCACCCGCACCTACCCGCTGCGCTCCAGCTTCAAGCCGTCCTACAACATGGCGGTCAACCTCGTCTCCCAGTACGGCCGGCACCGCTCCCGGGAGCTGCTGGAGACCTCCTTCGCCCAGTTCCAGGCGGACAAGTCGGTCGTCGGCATCTCCCGGCAGGTCCAGCGCAACGAGGAGGGCCTGGCCGGCTACCGCGAGGCCGTCGAATGCCACCTCGGCGACTTCCACGAGTACGCCCGGCTGCGCCGCGAGCTCAAGGAACGCGAGAACGAGCTCGCCAAGCAGGGCGCCGCCCAGCGCCGCGCCCAGGCGGCCGCCGCACTGGAGCGCCTCAAGCCCGGCGACGTCATCCACGTGCCCACCGGCAAGTACGCGGGCCTGGCCCTCGTGCTCGACCCCGGGGTCGCCCCCGGCCGCACCGACCGCCAGCGCGGCTTCGACCACTACGACGGGCCCCGCCCCCTCGTCCTGACCGCCGAACGCCAGGTCAAGCGGCTCGCGCCCATCGACTTCCCCGTCCCCGTCGAACCCATCGAGCGCATGCGCATCCCGCGCTCCTTCAACGCCCGCAGCCCCCAGTCGCGGCGCGACCTCGCCTCCGCCCTGCGCACCAAGGCCGGGCACATCGTCCCCGACCGGCACCGCAAGCAGCGCGCCGCGGCCGCCGACGACACCGAGATCACCCGGCTGCGCGCCGAGATCCGCCGCCACCCCTGCCACGGCTGCGACGAGCGCGAGGACCACGCCCGCTGGGCCGAGCGCTACCAGCGGCTGCAGCGCGACACCCAGCAGCTGCAGCGGCGCATCGAAGGCCGCACCAACACCATCGCGCGCACCTTCGACCGGATCTGCGCGCTCCTGACCGAGCTGGGCTACCTGCGCGGCGACGAAGTCACCCAGGACGGCCGCCGCCTCGCCCGCCTCTACGGCGAACTCGACCTGCTCGCCTCCGAATGCCTGCGCGAAGGCGTCTGGGAGGGCCTGCAGCCCGCCGAACTCGCCGCCTGTGCCTCCGCCCTCGTCTACGAGGCACGCGTCGCCGACGACGCGGCCCCGCCCAAGCTCCCCGGCGGCCCCGCCAAGGACGCCCTCGGCGAAATGGTCCGCATCTGGGGCCGGCTCGACGCCCTCGAAGAACAACACCGCATCAACCAGGCCGAAGGCGTAGGCCAGCGCGAACCCGACCTCGGCTTCGCCTGGCCCGCCTACCGGTGGGCCTCCGGCCACGGCCTCGACGAAGTCCTGCGCGAAATCGACATGCCGGCGGGGGACTTCGTGCGCTGGTCCAAGCAGCTCATCGACGTGCTCGGGCAGATCGCGGCGGCGGCGCCGGAGGGCAGCGGGGTTGCGCGGAACGCGCGGCGCGCGGTGGACGGGCTGCTGCGTGGGGTTGTGGCGTACTCGTCGGTGGGCTGATGCCGCCCGCCCTGCGGGCGGCTGTGCCCCGGTCCCGCCCTTTCACCGTTTCCTAGCGGGGCTGCGCCCCCTAGCACCCCCGGACCGGGCTGCGCCCGGTGTCCTCAATCGCCGGACGGGCTGACAAAGTCAGCCCGTCCGCCGCCGCCGTCAGGCCGCGGCTTCCTGCTCGGCCTCCACCTGCTGGTTCCATTCGCGCTTGGAGGCCTGCCAGCCGTCCTCGTCGTGGCCGCGCCGCCAGTAGCCGGAGATGGACAGCCGTTCGCGCGGCACGCCGCGCTCCATGCGCAGGTGCCGGCGCAGTTCCTTGACGAATCCGGCCTCGCCGTGGACGAAGACGTGGGCGTCGCCCGCGGGGAAGTCCATCGCGCGCACCGCCCGCACCAGGGCTTCGCCCACCGGTGCGCCGTCGCGGTGCAGCCAGGTGACCGCGATGCCGTCGGGCAGGTCGAGGGGCTGCTCCTCGGTGGCGTCGGCGACCTCCACCAGGGCCCGGACGCGGGCCCCGGCCGGCATGCGTTCCAGCGTGGCGGCGATGGCCGGCAGGGCGCTCTCGTCGCCGGCCAGCAGGTGCCAGTCCGCGGCGGGGTCGGGGGCGTAGGCGCCGCCGGGGCCGAGGAACAGCACCTCCTCGCCCGGCCGTGCCCGCAGCGCCCAGGGGCCGGCCAGGCCCTCGTCGCCGTGGACGACGAAGTCGATGACCAGCTCGCGCGCCGCGTGGTCGAAGGAGCGCACGGTGTAGGTGCGGGTGCGCGGCCACTGGTCGCGCGGGAAGTCGCGGCGCACGGCCTCCATGTCGAGCGGCTCGGGGTAGGCGACTCCGGGGACGGGGAAGAGCAGCTTGACGTAGTGGTCGGTGTATGCGCCGGCGCCGAAGCCGGCGAGGCCCTCGCCGCCCAGGACGACGCGGACCATGTGCGGCGTCAGCCGCTCGGTGCGCACCACGTGGGCCCGGTGGACGTGTGCTTTCCTGCGTGCGGGACGCTCTGCCACGGCTGTCTCCCCTGATCCCCTGAGACGTCTGAAACGTCAGATATGAGTTAGGTCTACCTAACCTAACACTGTTCGAGCGTCGTCAGCAGTCGCTGCAGCGAACCCCCCAGCCCCCAGCGCTCCGCCAGCTCGCCCACGGCCCGCCCGTCGCGCGGCGCGGTCGGCAGCGCCGCGTCGAAGGGCGCCAGCGGCACGTCGGAGGCCACCCGCACCACCTTCGGCGCCACCGCGAGGTACGGCGCGGCCTCCGTCAGCCGCTTGCGCTGCGCCGGGGTCAGCTTCGCCGCGGGGTCGCCGACCGCGGCGAGGATGCCCGCCAGGTCGCCGAAGGAGGCCAGCAGCTTGGCCGCCGTCTTCTCGCCGACGCCGGGCACGCCCGGCAGGCCGTCGCTGGGGTCGCCGCGCAGCAGGGCGAGGTCGGCGTAGCCGGGCCCGTCCACGCCGTACTTCTCGCGCAGCAGCGCCTCGTCCACCGTCTGCAGGGTGCCCACGCCCTTGACCGGGTAGAGCACCCGCACGCCGCGCCGGTCGTCCACGAGCTGGAAGAGGTCGCGGTCGCCGGTGACGATGTCGACCGGACCTGCCGCCCGTGCCGCGAGGGTGCCGATCACGTCGTCCGCCTCGTACCCCACGGCCCCCACGCGCGCGATGCCGATCGCGTCCAGCACGGCGTCGATGACCGGGACCTGCGGGGAGAGCGTGTCGGGCGTCTCCTCCTCGTCCGGGCCGCCCTCGACCTCCTCCGCCACGCGGTGCGCCTTGTAGGAGGGGATCAGCTCGACCCGCCACTGGGGGCGCCAGTCGAAGTCCATGCAGGCGACCAGGTCGTCGGGCCGGTGGTCGGCCACCAGGCGGGCGATGAAGTCGAGCAGGCCGCGCACCGCGTTCACGGGCGTGCCGTCGGGGGCCTTCACCGACTCCGGCACGCCGAAGTAGGCGCGGAAGTACAGCGAGGCGGTGTCCAGGAGCATCAGGCGTCGCGTCACGGATCGATGATGCCGCACGCCACCGACAACAGGGCTCCGGCATGTGAAGTGGCTCACGGTTCCGTTTGCCCTGAATGACCCGGGGCAGGCGCGAGGCCGGAGTGGCTCGTGCGACCGGGGGGACCGCTGGAGTCTGAGTTCGATCCGAGAGGTTTATGTGTCCAGGCTGAAGGCCGAGCATCTGTACAAGGTGTTCGGCAGACGACCCGAAGCCGCCGTCCGCCGACTCGAGGGCGGCGCCGACCGGGACGAGCTGCGCGCCGACGGCGCCACCGCAGCCGTCATCGACGCGTCCTTCGAGGTCGAGGCCGGCCAGATCTTCGTGGTGATGGGGCTCTCCGGCTCCGGCAAGTCCACGCTGCTGCGCATGCTCAACGGTCTGCTCGACCCGACGGCCGGCAGCGTCCTGTACGACGGCCAGGACCTGACCTCGCTCTCCCCGCGCGAGCTGCGCGAGGTGCGCTCGCGCCACATCAGCATGGTCTTCCAGCACTTCGCCCTCTTCCCGCACCGCAGCGTGCTGGAGAACGCCGCCTACGGCCTGGAGGTGCGCGGCGTGGCCCGCGAGGAGCGCGAGGCCCGCGCCGCCGAGGCGCTGGAGCTGGCCGGCCTGGGGGGCTGGGAGAGCTCCTGGCCCGACGAGCTGTCCGGCGGCATGCAGCAGCGCGTGGGCCTGGCCCGGGCGCTGGCCACCGACGCCGACCTGCTGCTGATGGACGAGTCCTTCAGCGCCCTGGACCCCCTCATCCGCCGCGACATGCAGGACCAGCTGCTGGACCTGCAGAAGCGGCTGAAGAAGACCATTGTCTTCATCACCCACGACCTCAACGAGGCCATGCGCCTGGGCGACCGCATCGCGGTGATGCGCGACGGGCGCATCGTGCAGAACGGCACGGCCGAGGACATCCTCGTGCGGCCCGCCAACGACTACGTGGCCTCCTTCATCCAGGACGTCGACCGCTCCCGCGTGCTGACCGCCGGCTCCGTCATGGAGCCGGCCGCCGGCCGGTCCGCCGGGGCGGCCGCCACCGTCACCGCCGACACGCCCGTCGCCGAGCTGTTCGCCGCCCTCTCCCACGGTGAGGCGCCCGTCGCCGTCACCGGCGAGGACGGCGCGCCCGCCGGCGTCGTCACCCGCGACGGCCTGCTGGCCGCCCTCGGCGACCAGCCGCGGCCGCAGCCGGGGGCCGCCACGCCTGCCGCGCCCCGCGAGCAGCAGGAGGTGACGGCCGGTGCCTAGGATCGATCTCGGCGGCTGGGCGGAGAGCGCCGTCGGCTGGCTGCAGAACCACCTCTCCTGGCTCTTCGACGCCGTCAACACCGTGCTGACCGGCATGTACGACGGGGTCAACGCCGTCCTCGGCGCCCCCCAGCCCCTGCTGACCGCCGGCATCCTCGCCGTCCTCGCCTGGTGGCTGCGCGGCCTGCTCGCCGCCGTCCTCGCCTTCGCCGGACTCGCCCTCGTCGACTCCTTCGGCCTGTGGCACGAGGCGACCGCCACCCTCGCGCTCGTGCTCGTCGCCAGCGTCATCACGCTGGCCGTGGCCGTGCCGCTGGGCATCTGGGCGGCCCGCGACCGCCGGGTCGGCGGGGTGCTGCGGCCCGTCCTGGACGTCATGCAGACGATGCCCGCCTTCGTCTACCTGATCCCGGGCGTGATGTTCTTCTCCATCGGGCCGATCCCCGGCCTGATCGCCACCATCGTCTTCTCCATGCCGCCCGGCGTGCGGATGACGGAGCTGGGCATCCGCCAGGTCGACGGCGAACTCGTCGAGGCGGCCACGGCGTTCGGCACCACGCCGCGCCACACCCTTCTGCGCGTCCAGCTGCCGCTGGCCGTGCCCACCATCATGGCGGGCGTCAACCAGGTCATCATGCTGGCCCTGTCCATGGTCGTCATCGCCGGCATGGCGGGCGCCGGCGGCCTGGGCGAGGCCGTGTACGCGGCGGTGACCCAGGTCGACATCGGCGGTGGCGTCGAGTCCGGTCTGGCCGTCGTGGTCCTGGCCATGTACCTGGACCGGATGACCGGCGCGCTGGGCACCCGGGTCTCCCGCCTGGGCCGCCGCGCCTCCGCCAAGGCCGCGGCCACCGCGCGCGGCCCGGTCGCCTCCCGCGTCCTGGCCCACCGCCCGGCCACCGCCGTCGCGGCCGTCGGCGTCGTCGTCCTCGCGCTCGTCGCGGGCGGCATGCGCATCGTCGAGGGCGGCGACAAGCAGGCCGTGGCCGCCGGCGCGAACGTCGGCCGGGGCCAGAAGGTCCGGCTCGGCTACTTCCCCTGGGACGAGGCCGTCGCCGCCACCTACCTGTGGCAGAACGTCCTGGAGGCGCGCGGCTACAAGCCCGAGGTCAAGCAGCTCGACCCGGGCCCGCTCTACACCGCCCTGGCGCAGGGGCAGATGGACGTGCAGTTCGACTCCTGGCTGCCCACCACGCACCAGCAGTACATGGAGCGCTACGGCGACAGGCTCAGCGACCTCGGCACCTGGTACGGGCCCACGTCGCTGGAGCTGACCGTGCCCTCGTACGTCAAGGACGTGAACTCCCTGGCCGATCTGAAGGGCAGGAGCGGGGAGTTCGGCGGGAAGATCGTGGGCATCGAGTCCAGCGCCGGCATGATGGGCAAGCTGAACGACAAGGTGCTGAAGGAGTACGGCCTGGAGGGGGAGTACAAGGTCGTCTCGTCCTCCACCTCCACGATGCTCGCCGAGCTCGACCGGGCCCTGAAGAAGAAGGAGCCCATCGTCACCACCCTGTGGTCGCCGCACTGGGCCTACGGCACCTACGACCTGAAGAAGCTCAAGGACCCCAAGGGCGCCTGGGGGCAGGGCGAGCAGATCCACGCCGTCGGCAAGAAGGACTTCGCCAAGGACTTCCCGCGCATCGCGCAGTGGGTGAAGGACTTCAAGATGTCCGAGAAGGACCTCGCCTCCTTGGAGGCCGAGATCCAAAAGGGCGGCAAGGGCAAGGAGAAGCAGTCCGCCGGCCGCTGGCTCGACGCCCACCCGGGCCTGCTGGACAAGATGGCACCGGCCGGCGCCTGACGCACCGGGCGAACGGGCGTACGGTGGGGCGGTGAGCTCGTCGAGCGGCCGCCCCGCCGTACGCCGCGTCGTCTCCCTGGTGCCCTCGCTGACCGAGGCCGTGGCCACCACGGCCCCCGGGCTGCTCGTGGGCGCCACCGACTGGTGCGAACACCCCGCCGGCCTCGACGTGGTGCGCGTCGGCGGCACCAAGAACCCCGACGTCGCCCGCATCATTGCGCTCGCCCCCGACCTCGTCCTCGCCAACGAGGAGGAGAACCGCGCCCCCGACCTCGGCGCGCTGCGCGCCGCCGGGCTCGACGTGCTGGTCACCGAGATCCGCACGCTGGAGCAGGCGTTCACAGAGCTGGAGCGGGTCCTGGTGCGCGGCTGCGGGCTCGCTCGGCCCGCCTGGCTGGAGGAGGCCCGCGACGCCTGGCACGACCTGCGGCCCGCCGGGCCGCCCGTGCCGGCCGTCGTCCCCGTCTGGCGCCGCCCGTGGATGGTGCTGGGCCGGGACACCTTCGCCGGCGACGTCCTCGCCCGCCTCGGCGTCGCCAACGTCCACGCCGGCCACGCCGAGCGCTACCCGCGCATGCCCCTGGACGAACTCAACGCCTGCGGCGCGCGGCTCGTCGTCCTGCCCGACGAGCCGTACCGCTTCGGCGCCGACGACGGCCCGGAGTGCTTCCCCGGGCTGCCGTCGGCGCTCGTCAGCGGCCGTCACCTCACGTGGTACGGGCCATCTCTCGCAGCGGCGCCGCGGGTGCTGGGCGCGGCGCTGCGAGCAGCCGGCCGCTGACCAGCCCGGCCGCGGTACGGACCCCGGCGACCGCCCAGGCGCTCACCAGCAGCGCGTACAGCCCCACAGCCAGCCAGGTCAGGGCGGTCAGCCCGGTGCGGTGGGCCAGCGCGGCGCTGCCCGTCACGCAGGTGCCGACGGGGAAGGTGAAGGCCCACCACGTCATCGTGAAGCCCATGCCCCGGCGGGCGGCCCGGACGACCATGGCGGCGGCCAGCGCGAGCCACAGCAGGGCGAACCCGATGACGGGCATGCCGTAGAGCACGGCGAAGCCGGCCATGGCCTGCGCGTACGGCTCGGCGACGACGCCCGGCGCGGCGGCGGCGACGGCGTTCACGGCGGTCGTGGACTGCCCCAGCGGGCCCAGGACCAGGAACAGGGCCGGCGTCAGCGCCAGCGGCAGCGGGCCGTGGTGGACGAGCCGGGCGAAGAGCAGCGGCAGGATCAGCAGCGTCGCCAGCAGGCTCATGCCGAACAGCCCGTAGCAGCCCAGCAGCAGCGCCTCGCGCCACTGGCCGGCGGGCAGGTGCGCCACGAGCGCGGGACCCAGGGCGGCGGAGACCATGGGCGCGACGACCGGCAGCAGCCACACGGGGGAGGCGTCACCGGGGGTGATCTTGTGCCGGGTCACCATCAGGTACGGGATCGCGGCCGCGGCGGCCAGGCCGACGACGGTGCCGGCCGTCCACAGCACGGCGTCGGCGGCGACGGCCGCGCTCTCGCCGATGACGGACGTGCCGACCGAGAGCGTGCTGCCGCCCACCGCGAGCAGGGCCATCGCCAGGCAGCCGTAGAAGGGGGCGACGGCCGCATCGCCCAGGTGCCGCCTGGCCTGGTCGGGGTGGTGCGCCCAGTGCAGGGCGCGGGCGGCGAGGAGGGCGAGCAGCAGCAGCGCGGCCAGGGCCCACACCGCCTCGCACGCGCCCCGCAGGCCGGGCACGGTCACCGGCAGGGCCGCGCCGGCCGAGGCGACGATCGCCGTGCCCATGACGGTGGCGTACCAATTGGGGCCGAGGTGACGTATGGGGCTGCTCGGACTGGCAGGGGCTTCGGTGCTCATGGTTCCACGGTGATCGGTGCGAGAAGGTGCCGGTAGAGAGTACGCGGCTATGAGCTCATAAACTGGCTTTATGAGCTCGCCCCCGCCGGCACCGCTGTCGCACCGGGTCCCCGACCTGGCCGCCCTGGAACTGCTGCTGGCCGTCGCCCGCCTGGGCAGCCTGGGCCGGGCGGCCCGCGAGCTCGGCATCACCCAGCCCGCGGCGAGCGGCCGGGTGCGCGCCCTCGAACGGCTCCTCGGCGTCGCCCTCGTCGACCGCTCCCCGCGCGGCTCGCGCCTGACCGAGGCCGGTGTCCTGGTCACCGACTGGGCCCGGCGCATCGTCGAGGCCGCCGAGGCCTTCGACGCCGGCGCCCGCGCCCTGCGCGAGCGCCGCGACGCCCGGCTGCGCGTCGCGGCCAGCATGACGATCGCCGAGTACCTGCTGCCCGGCTGGCTCATAGCGCTGCGCACCCGGCGCCCGGACACGGCCGTCTCCCTGCACACCGGCAACTCGGCGGCCGTGGCCGAGCGCCTGCTGGCGGGCGAGGCCGACCTCGGCTTCGTCGAGGGCCTGGACGTGCCGCCCGGCCTGGAGGGCGCGGTGGTGGCCCGCGACCGGCTGGTCGTGGTCACCGCGCCCGGCCACCCCTGGGCCCGCCGCCGCGCCCCCCTGCCGGCCGCCGAACTGGCCGCGGCGCCGCTGATCCTGCGCGAGCGCGGCTCGGGCACCCGCCAGGTCCTCGACGCGGCCCTCGCCGCCCACGACGGCGCCACCGCCCCCTTGCTCGAACTCGCCTCCACCACCGCTGTCAAGGCCGCCGTGGTCAGTGGCGCGGGCCCCTCCGTCCTCAGCGAGCTCGCGGTGACCGAGGAGCTCGCCGCCCACCGCCTGGTCGAGGTCCCGGTGGCCGGCGTCCGCCTGCACCGCACCCTGCGCGCGGTCTGGCCCGCGGGCCACCGCCCGGCCGGGCCGGCCCGGGAGCTGCTGGGGCTGACCGCCGGTCAGGACTGAGCCGCCGCCCTGACCAGCGCCTTCGCCAGCCGCAGGTCGTCGCGGGCCTCCGGGTGCCACTGGACGCCGAGGGCGAAGGCGCGGCCTTCGTACTCGACGGCCTCCACGGTGCCGTCGTCGGCGTGGGCCGAGACGGCGAGGTCCTTGCCGACGTCGGCGACCGCCTGGTGGTGGTGCGTGGCCACGTCCGTGCGGGCCGGCAGCAGGGAGGCGGTGAGGGTGCCGGGGACGGGGACGACGGCGTGGTCGTGGAAGGCGCCGGGGGCCGGATTGTGACCGGTGTGGCCGACCTCGTCCGGCAGGTGCTGGCACAGGGTGCCGCCCGCCTGGACGTTCATCAGCTGCATGCCGCGGCAGATGCCCAGCACCGGTACGTCGGCTTCCAAGGCCGCCTCCAGCAGGCCCAGCTCCCAGCGGTCGCGCTCGGGCACCGGTGCGCCCGTGCGCGGGTGCGCCACGGCGTCGTACAGGGCCGGGTCCAGGTCGTCGCCGCCCGCCAGGACCAGGCCGTCCACCGCGCCGAGGAGCTCCGCGGCGTGCGCCGGATCGTCGGGCGGCAGCATGAGCACCGCACCGCCGGCGCGCTGGACGTGCGCGGTGTACAGGGCTGGGAGCAGGGCCGCGGGGCAGTCCCAGGC
This sequence comes from Streptomyces luteosporeus, assembly GCF_039532865.1. Taxonomy (NCBI): domain Bacteria; kingdom Bacillati; phylum Actinomycetota; class Actinomycetes; order Kitasatosporales; family Streptomycetaceae; genus Streptomyces; species Streptomyces luteosporeus. The sequence goes on along the minus strand of NZ_BAAASL010000005.1, from coordinate 289,248 downwards.
TCCCCAGCGGGCACGGGTGAGATAGGTGGTGATGCCGATCAGGGGCCGCGTCCGGCGCATCAGTCGTCCTTTCGCTCCAGTTCCGCCTCCGCCGCCGCGAGCGCGGCGAACTCCTCCTCCGGCGCGCTCGCCACCAGGTGGTGCCGGCTGTAGAGGCCGAAGTACGCGGCGGCGACCGCGTAGACGGCCAGCGCGATCAGCGCCGCCGTCACGTCCACCAGGAACGTCGCCACCAGGGCCGCACACGCCAGGACGAGCGCGACCGAGGAGGTGAGCGTCCCGCCGGGGGTACGGTACGGCCGCGCGAGCCCCGGTTCACGGCGGCGCAGCACGATGTGCGACAGCGACATCAGCGCGTACGAGATGGTGGCGCCGAAGACGGCCACGTTGAGCATGCGCGCCCCGTCGCCCGTGACCGCCGCGAGGGTGAAGCCGATCGCGCCGGGCACCAGCAGGCCGAGCCAGGGGGCCTTGCGGCGGCTGGTGAGGGACAGGAAGCGCGGCAGGTAGCCAGCGCGGGAGAGGGCGAAGAGCTGGCGGGAGCCGGCGTAGATGAGGGAGAAGAAGGACGCCACGAGGCCCGCCAGGCCCGCGTAGTTGACGATCCGGCCCAGCACGGTGGCGTGCCTGTCCGGCTGCACGGCGGTGACCAGGGGGTTGCCGGCGTCCTTGAGCGCGTCGGCGCCGCCCGCGCCGGTGGCGGCGAGGAAGGCGAGCAGGGCCAGGAGCAGCAGGATGCCCATCGAGGTGGCCATCGCCCTCGGCAGCGTCCTGGCCGGGTCACGGGTCTCCTCGGCGGCCAGCGGCACGCCCTCGACGCCGAGGAAGAACCACATGCCGAAGGGGAACGCCGCCCAGATGCCGAGCAGCCCGAAGGGCAGCCAGGAGGAGGACGCGAAGGCGTGCGGGTCGGCCGGGATGTCGTTCAGGCGGCCCGCGTCGAAGCGGGCGAACGCGCCGACGGCGAAGACGAGCAGCGCCGCCACCGCCACCCCGGTCACCACGAAGCTGAAGCGCAGGGCCTCGCCCACGCCCCACAGGTGGATGCCGATGAACACGACGAAGCAGGCCAGGTACACCGGCCAGGAGGAGGTGAGCCCGAACAGGTGCAGCGACGCGACGTAGTCGCCGATGAACAGGGAGATCGCCGCGGGGGCGAGGACGTACTCGATGAGGATCGCGGTGCCCGTCAGGAAGCCGCCCCAGGGGCCCAGCGCCCGCCGGGCGAAACCGTAGCCGCCGCCCGCCGTGGGCAGGACGGCGGCGAGCTCGGCGAGGGAGAAGACCATGCACGTGTACATCAGGCCCATCAGGACCGCGGCCGCGGCGAGCCCGCCGAACCCGCCCTCGGCCAGGCCGAAGTTCCAGCCGGAGTAGTCGCCGGAGACGACGTAGGCGACGCCCAGGCCGGTCAGCAGGAGGGGGCCCGCGCTGCCCCGGCGCAGCGAGCGCTTCTCCAGGTAGGAATCGTCGGGGCCGGCGGGGGCCGGTGGTGCGCCGGGGGACTGGGTGCGTTCGGGCATGGGCCGCTCCTGCCTGCCGCGGGCGGGGTAAAGGTAATGCGCCATACCTTTGCCCTGTCGACGGCGGTTGGGCAACCCCCTTGCGTTAAACCCGCGTAACTGCAGGGGCCTTATGCCAGAAACCCCCGCAACAGGGCTGCCGTTCCGCAGCAGTGCTCGCGCATCACCTCGCGCGCCCCGTCCGCATCGCCGTCCAGTACCGCCTCGACCAGGGCCGTGTGCTGCTGCTGCGAGTGCTCCAGGTTGCGCACGAGCAGCGGGATGCAGTCGAGCAGGTCGTTGACCGAGGCGCGGACGGCGGCGTACTGCGCGGCCAGCGACGGGGAGCCCGACAGCTCGGCCAGCGTCAGGTGCAGCAGCGTGTCACGGCGCCGGTAGTCCGCCAGCGGCGCGTCGTGCGTCGCGGCGAGCGCCGCGCGCAGCCGCTCGGCACCCTCCCCGGACAGGCCGTGCGCGGCGCACAGCCCGGCGGCCCCCACCTCCAGCACCTCGCGGAAGCGCAGCGTGTCCTCCAGATCGATGCCCGCAAGGCGCCGCCGCAGCTCCTCCTCGCCCGCCGTCCCGGGCCGGGCCAGCACGAACGTACCGCCGTAGCGGCCGCGCCGGCTCTCCACCAGGCCCTGCTCCTGCAGCACCTTCAGCACCTCGCGCAGCGTCACCCGGCTCACGCGCAGCCGGTCGGCCAACTCGCGCTCGGCGGGCAGCCGTTCGCCTTCGGCCACCAGGCCCAGGCGCATGACCTGGAGTATCTGCTCCAGGGCCTCCTCGAAGCCGTTGCCGGCCCGTACCGGGCGCAGCACGGGCGACAGCCGGTCCGCAGTCGAAGATCCCTGCGGTGCGCTTCCGTTCATCCCTCCCCCTTCCCAATCAATGGTCTGCAGCCCTACCTTAAGACCTCCGGTCGTACCCGACAGGAGGCCCCGCTGTGGCAGACCGCATACCCCCGCTCCCGGTCGACGAGCTGCGCCGGCTCGTGGACTCGGGGGAGATCGACACCGTCGTGCTCGCCTTCACGGACATGCAGGGGCGGCTGCAGGGCAAGCGGTTCGCCGCCCGGTTCTTCCTCGACGACGTCCTCGGGCACGGCACCGAGGGCTGCAACTACCTGCTCGCCGTGGACGTCGACCTCAACACCGTGGACGGCTACGCCATGTCGTCCTGGGAGCGCGGCTACGGCGACTTCGCCCTGCACGGCGATGCGGCCACCTTGCGCCGCACCCCCTGGAACCCCGGCACCGCGCTGATGACCGCCGACCTCGCCTGGCACGACGGCTCGCCCGTGCTCGCCTCCCCGCGGCAGATCCTGCGCCGCCAGCTGGACCGGCTGGCCGAGCACGGCTGGAGCGCGTACGTGGGCACGGAGCTGGAGTTCATCGTCTTCCGCGACACCTACGAGGCCGCCTGGAACCGCGGCTACCGCGACCTGACCCCCGCCAACCAGTACAACTGCGACTACTCCGTCCTCGGCACCGGCCGCGTCGAACCCCTGCTGCGCCGCATCCGCAACGAGATGGGCGCCGCCGGCATGACGGTGGAGTCGGCCAAGGGCGAGTGCAACCTCGGCCAGCACGAGATCGCCTTCCGCTACGACGAGGCCCTCGCCACCTGCGACCAGCACGCCGTCTACAAGACGGGCGCCAAGGAGATCGCCGCCCAGGAGGGCATGGCCCTGACCTTCATGGCGAAGTTCAACGAGCGCGAGGGCAACTCCTGCCACATCCACCTCTCGCTGCGCGACGAGGCCGGCCGCCCCGTCCTCGCCGACGCGTCCGACCCGTACGGCATGTCCCCGCTGATGCGGCACTTCCTGGCCGGACAGCTCGCCGCCCTGCGCGACTTCACCCTGCTCTACGCCCCCAACATCAACTCCTACAAGCGCTTCAGGCCCGGCTCCTTCGCCCCCACCGCCGTCGCCTGGGGCCCGGACAACCGCACCTGCGCCCTGCGGGTCGTCGGCCACGGCGCCTCCCACCGCTTCGAGAACCGGCTCCCCGGCGGCGACGTCAACCCCTACCTCGCCGTCGCCGGCATGGTCGCCGCCGGACTGTACGGCGTCGAGCACGAGCTGGAGCTCCCCCACCCCAGCACCGGCAACGCCTACACCGGCGACGCCCCGCACGTGCCCGGCACGCTGCGCGAGGCCGCCGAGCTGTGGGAGGCCAGCCCCCTGGCCCGGGCCGCCTTCGGCGACGAGGTGGTCGAGCACTACCTGAACATGGCCCGTGTCGAACAGCAGGCGTACGACACGGCCGTCACGGACTGGGAGCGCTTCCGCTCCTTCGAGCGCATGTGAGGCCGCAGTTGCACGCGTACGCCAACGAGCACGACGACGCCCACCCGCACCAGCACGACGTCGTCAACCCCGCCACCGAAGAGATCATCGCCACCGTGCCGGCCACCTCGCGGCCGGAGGCCGACGCCGCCGTCCGGCGGGCCGCGACCGCCCAGCAGCGCTGGGCGGCCCTGGCCCCCGGCGACCGGGCCCGGCAGCTGCGCCGCTTCGCCGCCGCCGTCGACGAGCACCTGGAGGAGCTCGCCCACCTGGAGGTGCGCGAGGCCGGCCACCCGATCGGCAACGCCCGCTGGGAGGCGGGCAACGCCCGCGACCTGCTGGAGTACGCCGCAGGCGGCATCGAGCGGCTCACCGGCAGCCAGATCCCCGTCGCCGGCGGGCTCGACGTCACCTTCCACGAACCCCTCGGCGTCGTCGCGGTCATCGCCCCCTGGAACTTCCCGATGCCCATCGCCGCCTGGGCCCTGGCCCCCGCCCTCGCCGCCGGCAACGCCGTCGTCCTCAAACCCGCCGAGACGACCCCGCTGACCGCCCTGCGCCTGGCGGAGCTGGCCCTGGCGGCCGGACTGCCGGACGGCCTGTTCCAGGTACTGCCCGGGGCCGGGCCCGTGGCGGGCGACGCCCTGGTGCGCCACCCGGGCGTGGCCAAGGTCGTCTTCACCGGCTCCACCGCCGTCGGCAAGCGCATCATGGCCGCCTGCGCGGACGACGTGAAACGCGTGACCCTCGAACTCGGCGGCAAGAGCCCCAACATCGTCTTCGCCGACGCCGACCTCGAACGCGCCGCGGCCGCCGCACCGGGCTCCTTCCTCGACAACACGGGCCAGGACTGCTGCGCGCGCAGCCGCATCCTCGTCCAGCGCGAGGTGTACGACCGCTTCCTCCAATTGCTGGAGCCGGCCGTGAAGTCCTTCGTCGTGGGCGACCCCGCCGACCCGGCCACGCAGATGGGCCCGCTGATCTCCGCCGCGCACCGCGAGCGCGTCCGCTCCTACGTCCCGGAGTCCGCGCCCGCGGCCATCCGCGGCGAAGCACCCGCCGGCAAGGGCTACTGGTACCCCGCGACCGTGCTGGAGGCCGGCCCCGGGGACCGCGTCGCACGCGAGGAGGTCTTCGGGCCCGTCGCCGTCGTCATCCCCTTCGAGGACGAGGACGAGGCCGTACGGCTGGCGAACGACACCGCCTACGGGCTCTCCGGCTCGCTGTGGACCCGTGACGTCTCCCGCGCCCTGCGGATGTCCCGGGCCGTCGCCGCCGGCAACCTCTCCGTCAACTCCCACTCCAGCGTCCGCTACTGGACCCCCTTCGGCGGCTTCAAGCAGTCCGGCCTCGGCCGCGAGCTGGGCCCGGGGGCGCTGGCCGCCTTCACCGAGACCAAGAACGTCTTCATCAGCACCCAGGAGGACTGAGTGACCGACCGGACCGCAGTGTGCCGCCGCCTGGTGGGCCGTACCGCCGTCGTCACCGGAGCCGGCAGCGGCATCGGCCTGGCCACGGCGCGACGGCTCGCCTCCGAGGGCGCCCACGTCGTGTGCGCCGACATCGACGACAGCGCCGGCAAGGCCGCCGCGCAGGAGACCGGAGGACTGTTCGTCAAGGTCGACGTCACCGACCCCGAGCAGGTGGAGGCGCTCTTCCGGGCCGCCCACGACACGTACGGATCGGTCGACGTCGCCTTCAACAACGCCGGCATCTCCCCGCCCGACGACGACTCGATCCTGGAGACCGGACTGGAGGCGTGGAAGCGCGTCCAGGAGGTCAACCTCACCTCCGTCTACCTGTGCTGCAAGGCCGTCCTGCCCTACATGCGCCGCCAGGGCAGGGGCTCCATCATCAACACCGCCTCCTTCGTCGCCGTGATGGGCGCGGCCACCTCCCAGATCAGCTACACCGCCTCCAAGGGCGGCGTGCTCGCGATGTCGCGGGAGCTGGGCGTGCAGTTCGCCCGCGAGGGCATCCGCGTCAACGCCCTGTGCCCGGGGCCGGTGAACACCCCGCTGCTGAAGGAGCTGTTCGCCAAGGACCCCGAGCGGGCCGCGCGCCGCCTGGTGCACGTGCCGGTGGGCCGGTTCGCCGAGCCGGAGGAGATCGCCGCGGCGGTCGCGTTCCTCGCCAGCGACGACGCGTCCTTCGTCAACGCCGCCGAGTTCCTCGTCGACGGAGGCATCGCGGGGGCGTACGTCACCCCGCTGTAAGGTCCATGATCGTAGAGCCGGGACCGGAAGGGCCGCAGTCGCCGGTCCGGTCCCGGCGCGCAGCCGCCGTCCATGCACCGAAGAGAGCACATGCGCCACAAGTCCGCCATAGCCGCCGGTCTCGCCGTCGCCGCCGCCCTCATGGCCCCCGTCCCCGCCACCGCGGCGCCCGCCCGCCACACGCCCGCCGCCACCTGCCCGCAGCTGGATGCGAACCTCCCCTGGTCCGGCGACAACCGCGCCAGGCTGCAGAAGATGATCGACGAGCGCGGCACCTGCTCCGGCAAGGGCGGCCCCCGCCCCGTCGCCGCCTTCGACTGGGACAACACCGTCGTCAAGAACGACATCACCGACGCCACGCTCGCCTGGGCGCTCAAGCACGACAAGATCCTGCGGCCCGAGCGCTGGAGCGACACCAGCGCCTGGCTCACCCCCGCCGCCGAGGCGGCGCTGACCAGGGCCTGCGGCACCGCCGTGCCCGTCGGCCGGCCGCTGCCCACCTCCAGGAACACCGCCTGCACGGACGAGATCTTCGAGATCCGCGAGAAGTCGCAGACCATGGCCGGCGAGCCGGCCTTCGCGGGCGACTGGAACCACCGCCGCACCGTCCCCGCCTATGCCTGGATCCCGCAGCTCTTCGCCGGCCACACCCCGGCCGCCCTGACCTCCTTCGCCCGGCAGGCGCGTGCCGAGCAGCTCGCCGCCCCCATCGGGACGAAGCAGACGGTGGGCACCCACACCATCGCCGGCTACATCCGCTACTACGACCAGCAGAAGAACCTCATCGCCACGCTCAAGAAGGCCGGCTTCGACGTCTACATCGTCTCCGCCTCCTCCGAGCCGATCGCCGAGGCCTGGTCGAGCGGCGTGGGCCTGGACCGCAAGCACACCATCGGCATCCGCACCATCACCGAGCACGGCAAGCTCACCGCCCGCATCAAGGGCTGCGGCGGCGTCGAGACCGGCCGCGGTGACGCCCTGCCGTACATGGACGGCAAGCGCTGCATGATCAACCAGGAGATCTTCAAGATCAAGGGCGCCGCCGCCTGGCAGCAGCAGGACGTCGACCACCGCATCGCGCTCGGCGCGGGCGACGCCGACACCGACGTGACGTTCGTGAACGACGCCACCGGCGCCCACGTGGCCATCAACCGCAACAAGTCCGAGCTGATGTGCCGCGCGTACGACGACGCCGACGGCCGCTGGGTCGCCAACCCCATGTTCATCGACCCGATGCCGCGCAAGTCCGGCAGCTACCCCTGCTCCACGACCGGCGCCACGGCCGAGGACGGCACGCACGTGCCCGTACGGCGCGCCGACGGCAGCGTCATCCCCGACCAGGTGGACAAGGCTTTCTGACGCCTCGTCGGTATGACGTACCGTCAGGGGGCCGGTGGGCATCGGTACCACCGGCCCCCGCGCCCCCTTGCGTCACAGCGCCGGGCTCGGCGAAGCTCCGCTCATGACCGACACCATGCAGGCCGCACGACTCGACTTGAGGACCGGCACCTTCGCCGTCGAGGACGTCCCCGTGCCCGAGCCCGGCCCGGGCCAGGTCCGGATCGAGGTCAAGGCCGCCGGCATCTGCCTGTCCGACGTCCACCTCATCGACGGCAGCCTCACCCCGGTGCACGCCACGGCGGACAAGGTCACCCTCGGACACGAGACCGCCGGCATCATCAACGCCCTCGGCCCCGGCGTGCCCGGCCCCTGGACCGTGGGCCAACGCGTGCTGCTGCAGGCCGGCGAACGCTGCGGCTCCTGCGCCGCCTGCACACGCTTCGAGCCCTGCCCGGCCGTCCGCACCCGCGGCGTCGACTACGACGGCGGCTGGGCCCACTACGCGCTCGCCTCCGCGCACACCCTCGTCGCCCTGCCCGACGACCTGCCCTTCGCCCAGGCCGCCGTCATCCCCGACGCCGTCTCCACCCCCTGGGCCGCCATCACCACCACCGGACAGGTGCGCCCCGGCCGCCCGGCCGGCGTCTGGGGCATCGGCGGGCTCGGCACCCACGCCGTCCAACTCCTGCGCCTCGCCGGCGCCGCACCCGTCGTCGCCGTCGACCCGCTGGCCTCCGCCCGCGACCGTGCCCTCGCCGCCGGCGCCGACCTCGCCCTCGACCCCGCCGACCCCGCCCTGCGCGACCACGTCCTGGCGGCCACCGCGGGCCGCGGCCTCGACCTCGCCCTCGACTTCGCCGGCGTGGCGGCCGTCCGCGACCAGGCCGTGCGCTGCCTGAGCCACGGAGGCCGGCTCGTCCTCGTCGGACTGGGCCGCGAACCGCTGACCGTCACCAACAGCATCGCCTTCAGCTACCGCGAACAACACGTCCTCGGCCACTACGGCTCCGCCCCCGCCCACGTCGAGGAACTCGTCGCCCTCGCCCGCCTGCACCGGCTGGACCTGCGCGACTCCATTACCGCCACCCTGCCGCTCGCCGAAGCGGCGCAGGGCGTGGAGCAGCTGCGGACGAAGACGGGCGACCCCGTGCGGATCGTCCTGGTGCCGTGAGGTCCTACAAGAAGGTGTGGCCCTCGCCCCGATAGGTGGGTACCGTCCGCACCACCCGGTCGCCGTCCACCAGGTGCAGCGCGGCGAAGCGCTCGCACAACTCGCCCGCCTTCGCGTGCCGGAACCACACCTTGTCACCGATCAGCAGGTCGTCGGCGGGCGTCCCCAGCAGCGGGGTCTGCACCTCGCCCGCCCCCTCCCGCGCCACCAGCCGCAGCCCCTCGGGCAGGTACGGCACCGGCAACCGGTCCCGGCCCGCCGCCCCCGACGCCGGGTAGCCCCCGCCCAGCACCGTCACCACGCCCACCCCGGGACGGCGCACCACCGGCAGGGCGAACAGGGCGGCCGGACGGCCGCGGAAGGAGGAGAAGTCGTCGAACAGCCGCGGCACGTACAGGCCGGAACCCGCGGCGACCTCCGTCACCACGGCCTCCGCCGCCGTGTACTGCACGCTGCCCGTACCGCCACCGTTGACGAACTCCAGCTCCGCCACCTCGCGTACCGCCCGCACCGCCCGCGCCCGCAAGGACGCCAGCCGTTCACGCGCCACGGACTGCATCAACCGCACCGCCCGCGACCGCAGCGGATGCCCCGCCACCGCATCCCCCACCCCGGCCACGTGCGCCTCATAGGCCATCAGTCCCACCAGACGGAACCCCGGCCGGCGGGCCACCGCCCCCGCCAGCTCCGCCAGCCGCTCCGCGCTCGCCACCGGCGAACGCAGCGCGCCGACGCGCACCCGCCCGCCCAGCAGCCGCAGCGACGTGTCCAACTCCAGGCACACCCGCACCTCTTCGCCCCCCGTACGGGCCGCCTCCATCCACGTCAGCTGCGCCGGATCGTCCACCATCACCGTCACGGCGCCCGCCAGCTTCGCATCGCCCGTCAGCTCCGCGAACCCGGCGCGATCGGCGGACGGATAGGCCACCAGCACGTCCTCCACACCCGAACGCGCCAGCCACAGCGCCTCCGCGAGCGTGTACGCCATCACCCCGGCGAACCCCTCGCACGCCAGCACCCGCTCCAGCAACGCCCGGCAGCGCACCGACTTGCTCGCCACCCGCACCGGCTTCCCGCCGGCCCGGCGCACCAGATCGGCGGCATTCGCGTCGAACGCCCGCAGATCCACCACCGCGAGCGGAGCGTCCAGATGCGCGGTGGCCTTGTCGAGACGTGCTCGCTCGGACGACATGGCGCGAAGCCTGCCAGAGCGTGCCCGGCCCGGGTAGAGGCGGCGCCCGGGTGAATGGCAGGCGCCGCACCGGGCACCGTAAAGTGGCGCGCACGCCACGGCCTTGCCAGGCCGGGGCGCATGTCCGGCATAGGGCGGTTCGGTGCTCATTTCAGTGCTTGCGGCGAGCCGGCTGACGAGGGGAAGCGCAGGGTGAGCACCGAAGCGGAGCCGTCTGCCGTGCCGTCTGCCACTGGGCTTCCCGTACGACCGGTCCCGCCCGCGGTGCCGCCCCGGCCGGCGGCGCAGGCGGCCGTGCCGGGGCGTGCGGCGCCCGCGGCCCCGGCCGGGACGGCCACGCACCCGGCTGCCCCGGTGGTGCCATCGCCGGGGCGGATGCCCGGTGCCGTTCAGGCGGTTGCCCCGGCCTCGTCGCGCACGATCGCACCCGAGCCGGCCCCGCATGCCGCGGTGCCGCTTCAGCAGCCGGCGGCGCACGCCGCTGCGCCGAGGCGCGCGGCACCCGCGGGTTCGGCCGCCGCGGCGGTGGCCACGGCGCCGGGCTCGGCCGGGCCGAGCCCGCTCGGGTCCGCACGCGCGGCCGACGAGGTTCCGGCGGCTGCGCCGTCCGCCGGCGCGGCCGCGGGGCCGGTCCTGCCCGGAAGGGCCGTGGTGCCGCCGCGCCCCGGCGTCCCGCCCGCGGCGTACGGGCAGCCGCACACCGCTCCCGCCCGGCCCCCCGCAGGGGCGCGGCGGCGCGGGGTTCTCGGCGTCGCCCTGTGTCTCGTGCTCGGGCTGGGCCTCATCGCCGGGGCCGTCGCCGGGAGTTGCCTTGCCGCCGACGACATGGGCGGCTCGGCCGAGGAGCAGGCGTACGCGCGGGGGGCCACCGTCTGGCGTGAGGTGCCCGTCGACCGGCTCTTCCCGCCCGCCGTGCACGCCGAGGCGGCCGGGCCCGGCGGGGCCCCGCGCGACTGGAACCGCGTGGGCGTCGCCCCCGACAGCGGCTGCGCGGGGGCCTTCGATCCCCTCCTCGCCAAAGCGCTCGCGCCCGTCGGCTGCAAACGGTTGCTGCGCGCGACCTACGCCGACGCCACGTCGTCGACCGTCACCACGGTCGGCGTGCTGGTCACCGAGGCCGACGCGCCGGCGATGAACGCGCTGCGCGACCGCTTCGCCGGCGAGCACCTGGACCGGCGCGCGGACCTGATGCCCCGCCCCTACGCCGTACCCGGCACACCGGCCGCCGGATTCGCGGACGGCCAGCGGGCCAGCTGGCACATCGGCGTCCTGACGGACGTCCCGGCCGTCGTCTACGCCGTCTCCGGCTTCGCCGACGCCCGCACGGGCGTGGTGCCGCAGCCGGCGGCCGGGGCCGTGGCACCCGGCGCCACCGAGGTCCCGGCCCAGGCGGGCCTGGGGCACGACGCGCGCGCCCTGGCGGACGCGGCCGAACGCGCCTTCCGCGACGCGGCCCACGGGCGCGAACCGGAGAGCCGGTGACCGCCCGCCGCCGCGCCCTCGCGGCCCTCGCCGGCACGCTCGCCGTGGCCGTGCTGGCCGCACCGCCCGCGCGGGCCGACGCGATACGCACGCAGGAGTGGGCGCTGGACTCGCTGCGCGTGCAGGACGCGTGGCGCACCACCAAGGGCGCCGGCATCACCGTGGCCGTCCTGGACACCGGGGTCGACGAGACCCACCCCGACCTGCGGGGCCGGGTGCTGCCCGGCAAGGACCTGGTCGGCTTCGGCGCCGAGCCCGGCGAGCGGGCCTGGGCCCGGCACGGCACGGCCATGGCCGGCATCATCGCCGGCCGCGGGCACGGCGACGGCGACGCCGACGGCGTCGTCGGGGTGGCGCCGCAGGCCCGCATCCTGCCGGTGCGGGTGATCCTGGAGGACGGCGACCCGGCCCGCTCGCGGGCCCGCGGCGCCCGTGGCAGCGCGCTGGCCGACGGCATCCGCTGGGCCGCCGACCACGGCGCCGACGTCATCAACCTCTCCCTCGGCGACGACAGCGACACCGCCCACCCCGAGCCGCGCGAGGACGCCGCCGTGCAGTACGCCCTGCGCAAGGGCGCCGTGGTCGTCGCCTCGGCGGGCAACGGCGGCGAGAACGGCGACCACGTCTCGTACCCGGCGGCCTACCCCGGCGTGATCGCGGTGGCCGCCGTCGACCGCTACGGCAACCGCGCCCCCTTCTCCACCCGCCGCTGGTACGCCACCGTCAGCGCCCCCGGCGTCGATGTCGTGATCGCCGATCCGGACCGCCGCTACTACGAGGGCTGGGGCACGAGCGCGGCGGCCGCGTTCGTCTCCGGGACGGCGGCCCTGCTCAAGGCGGCGCGCCCGGGCCTGACGGCGGCGCAGGTACGGCGCGTCCTGACGGCGACGGCCAAGGACGCGCCCGACGGAGGCCGCAGCGACGACCTGGGGGCGGGGCTGATCGATCCGGCCGCCGCGCTGGCGCGCGCCCGCGCCCTGCCCGCGGACCCGCCCCCGCCGCCCGCCCCCCGCTACTTCGCCGGCGGCCCCCACGGCCCCCGCCCCACGGCCTCGGCGTTCCGCCTCACGCCCCCGGCCCTCGGGGCCGGCGCGGCGGGCGTGCTGCTGCTGGCCGCGGCGGGCGTGCTGTGGCGGCGCCGCCGCAGTTAGCGCGGGGCGCGGACAGTGTCGCCTGCGGGCGCGTCGTGGCTTGTCGCGCAGTTCCCCGCGCCCCTACGGGGCGCCCCGGCATCCGCGGCCGGCACGGCGAACCGCACCGGATACCCTCGGGGCGTGGCGCTCAAGAACATTCCCGATCCCGGTTTCTCCGACGACGACGGCTCCGCCGATCCCGCACTGGCCGCGGCGCTGGCCGCCTGGGGGGCCGGGCGGGAGCCGGGGGCCGAGCGGCGGGTGCTGGGGGCGTTGCGCGGGGCGCGGCTGCTGGTGCCCGTGGTGGCGGTGCTCGGGGAGGTCGAGGAGGGCCCGGACGGGCTGAAGCGGGAGAAGACCAGCGACATGGCCGTGCCGACGCTGCAGGCGCCGGACGGCCGGCGGGCGCTGCCCGCGTTCACCTCGATGGAGACGCTCCGGCGGTGGCGCGCGGACGCCCGGCCCGTGGCGGTGCCGCTGCACCAGGCGCTGCAGGCCGCCGCGCACGAGAAGGCGGACACGATCGTCCTCGACCTGGCCGGCCCCGTCGCTTACCCGCTGACCGGCCCGGCGCTGCTGGCGCTGGCCGAGGGCCGGGAGAGCACCGATCCGCTGGCGGACCCGGCCGTGACCGAGGCGCTGCGCACGGTGCTGGCGGCGTGCCCGGGCGTGCTGCGCGCGTATCTGGTGGCCTCCGCGGAGGCGGACGGCACGCTGGCCGTCGAGACGGATCCGCAGGCCGCCGCGCCGGAGGTGCTGCGGGGTGTCGCCGAGGGGGTGGCGGCGGACGAGGTGCTGCGCGCCCGGCTCGTACGGGGCCTGGACCTGGCGCTGCTGCCGCCGGGGGCCGGCGGGGCCGGGGAGGCGTTCTACCGCCGCTGACCGGGGAGGGCTCGGCAGGCGCCCGGAAGGGGATCGTCCGACAATGCGAGGTGGACGGTCCACGAGATCCTCGGGAGGACGCCATGGACGCCCTGAAGAACGTGAAACCGGCCTTTGAGCGCCTCGACCCGGTCACGACCCGCACGATCAGCGCCGAATTCCTCGGTACGGCGCTGCTGGTCTTCTTCGCCGTCGGATCGGTGGTCCTCGCCGCCGATTACATCGGCGTGCTCGGCATCGCGCTGGCCTTCGGCTTCACTCTTCTGGCCCTCGCGTACGCCCTCGGCCCGGTCTCGGGCTGTCATCTCAACCCGTCCGTGACGCTGGGGATGCTGCTGCAGCGCCGGATCTCCCTGCACACGGCGATCGAGTACTGGATCGCGCAGCTGGTGGGCGGGATCGTGGGCGCGGCGGTGCTCTTCCTGCTGGCCAAGCAGGTGCCGGGACTCAAGACGGACGGCGCCTTCGGCAGCAACGGCTACGGGAACCGCTCGGCGGTGCACCTGGGTGCCGGGGGCGCGTTCCTGGCGGAGGTCGTGATGACCTTCCTGTTCGTCTTCGTGTGGCTGTCGGTGACCCACCGGGTGGCCATGGTCGGCTTCGACGGGCTGGCCGTCGGCCTGGCCCTGGGCGTGGTGCACATCGTGGGCGTGCCGCTGACGGGCACCTCGGTGAACCTGGCCCGCAGCCTGGGGCCGGCGCTCTTCGCGGGCGGCGCGGCGCTCTCGCAGCTGTGGCTGTTCATCGTCGCACCGCTGATCGGTGCCGCGCTGGCCGCGTTCGCGAACCGGGTGACGCACCCGCCGCACGGCCGGGCCAACGTGGCGGACGACGTCGCCGAGCCGGAGCCGCTGGCCGGCCCGGGGGAGGGGCGGCCGGACCGCCCGCACTTCGGCGGGCGGGCCAATGACGACGCCGGTCCGGCGACCGGGTCCGGGGGCAATCGCGGTCAGGCGTAGACCGGGCCGGTGAACTTCTCGCCGGGGCCCTGGCCCGGCTCGTCCGGGACGACGGAGGCCTCGCGGAAGGCCAGCTGCAGCGACTTCAGGCCGTCGCGCAGCGGGGCCGCGTGGAAGTTGCTGACCTCGGTGGCGCTGGCGGTGACCAGCCCGGCGAGGGCGGTGATCAGCTTGCGGGCCTCGTCGAGGTCCTTGTGCTCCTCGCCCTCCTCGGCGAGTCCGAGGTTGACCGCCGCCGCGCTCATCAGGTGCACGGCGACCGTGGTGATCACCTCGACGGCGGGCACGTCCGCGATGTCGCGGGTCATGGCGTCGAAGTCGGGGGCCGTGTCCTGCGCCGAGGGCTCGTCGTGGTTGCCCGTGGGGCCGGTGGGCGTCGTGTCGCTCATGGGCGACACGATACGTCCCGTAGCCGTATCGGTTCGCCACCGGTTCGCACGCCCGCTCACCAGCTGATAGAGTTGTGCAACGACCGGCTGGACACGTGTGTGACCCACACGGGCCCGGCCCACAAGTGGAGCTCCGATCTCCCACCTCGCCGGCCACGGGTCGGCAGGTCTTCCGGTCAGACGGCCGCCATCGTTCCGTACGGACGATGGAGCCGTCCGATGCGCCCCGCGGCATGCCGTGGCGGTGTTCCGGTTTCATGGAGCCCCGCCTGTGCCCGTCGGGGCATTTTTGTTGTGCCGACGCGGTTGGTCTACGTAAAGACGTGACGTGGCTCCCGCGAGGGCGCCGCGTGGTGCTACCGAGGAGGCCCCATCAGCGCCGAGCCCCGCATCAACGACCGGATCCGCGTCCCCGAGGTGCGACTTGTCGGTCCCAGTGGTGAGCAGGTCGGCATCGTGCCGCTTGCCAAGGCACTGGAGCTTGCGCAGGAGTACGACCTCGACCTGGTCGAGGTGGCGGCGAACGCACGCCCGCCGGTCTGCAAGCTCATGGACTACGGGAAGTTCAAGTACGAGTCGGCCATGAAGGCCCGTGAGGCGCGCAAGAACCAGGCGCACACGGTCATCAAGGAGATGAAGCTCCGGCCGAAGATCGACCCGCACGACTACGACACCAAGAAGGGTCACGTCGTCCGGTTCCTCAAGCAGGGCGACAAGGTCAAGATCACGATCATGTTCCGTGGCCGTGAGCAGTCCCGCCCCGAGCTGGGCTACCGACTGCTGCAGCGTCTCGCGGAGGACGTCCAGGAGCTGGGTTTCGTCGAGTCGAACCCCAAGCAGGACGGACGCAACATGATCATGGTCCTCGGTCCGCACAAGAAGAAGACCGAGGCGATGGCCGAGGCCCGCGAGGCGCAGGCCGCCCGCAAGGCGGAGCGCCAGGGCGGCAGCGCCGCCGAGGAGCCCGCAGACGCAGAGGCGTGATCCCGGGGCCGGCTTTCCGGCCCCGGATCGCCCCGGGGCGGTAACGCTCCGGGAAGCAACCCGAACAAGATGACGCTCCAGTGCGCCCTCACCCGGGCCCGGGAGTGCCACCGACGAGGAGAGAACGGCGCTATGCCGAAGAACAAGACGCACAGCGGTGCCAAGAAGCGCTTCAAGGTCACCGGCTCCGGCAAGGTGCTGCGTGAGCGCGCTGGCAAGCGCCACCTGCTCGAGCACAAGTCGTCCCGCCTGACGCGTCGCCTCACCGGCAACGCCGAGATGGCCCCGGCCGACGCCGCGAAGATCAAGAAGCTTCTCGGCAAGTGACGTCCGGCGCCACGGCGCCTGAACGACACACCGGGACCCAATCGTTTCCGGGCCGTGTGAGAACGCACCACGGCCCCGCTACAAGGAGTTAATCAAGTGGCACGCGTCAAGCGCGCAGTCAACGCGCACAAGAAGCGCCGGGCGATCCTCGAGCAGGCCAGCGGCTACCGCGGTCAGCGCTCCCGCCTGTACCGCAAGGCCAAGGAGCAGGTCACCCACTCGCTGGTCTACAACTACAACGACCGCAAGAAGCGCAAGGGCGACTTCCGTCAGCTGTGGATCCAGCGCATCAACGCCGCTGCCCGCCAGAACGGCATGACGTACAACCGCCTCATCCAGGGTCTGAAGGCCGCCAACATCGAGATCGACCGCAAGATGCTGGCCGAGCTCGCTGTCAACGACATGAACGCGTTCGCCGCGCTCGTCGAGGTGGCCCAGAAGGCGCTGCCGGCCGACGTCAACGCCCCGAAGGCCGCCGCCTGATCCGGCGCCCGCGAGGCGTCCAGCGGACCCGCAGGCCCCCGCGGCCTGCGGGTCCGCTGGCGTTCGGCCCCCTGCCCCGTACCCGTTCGTCCCACCCGAAGTGAGCCGCCGCCCATGGGCACCCCCGAGCTGATCTCCCCGCGCTCCCCCCGCGTCGTCGCCGCGCGCAAGCTGGCCAAGCGCAGTTCCCGGGTCAAGGAGCGCCGGTTCATCGCCGAGGGCCCGCAGGCGGTGCGCGAGGCCATCGCCCACACCAGCGGGGGCGAGCCGACCCTGGTCGAGCTCTTCGCCACCGTCGAGGCCGCCGAGCGCCACACCGAGATCGTCGAGGCCGCCCGCGCCGCCGGGGTGCGCTTCCACCTCGCCTGCGACGACGTGATCGCCGACCTGTCGCAGACCGTCACCCCCCAGGGCCTGGTCGGCGTCTGCCGCTTCCTGGACTCGCCCTTCGACGAGATCCTCGCCGCCCGCCCCCGCCTGGTGGCCGTCCTGGCGCACGTGCGCGACCCCGGCAACGCCGGCACCGTGCTGCGCTGCGCGGACGCCGCCGGCGCCGACGCCGTCGTGCTCACCGACGCCTCGGTCGACCTGTACAACCCCAAGTCGGTACGGGCCTCGGTCGGCTCCCTGTTCCACCTGCCGGTGGCCGTCGGCGTCCCCGTCGAGCAGGCCGTGCGCGGCCTGAAGGCCGCGGGCGTGCGCATCCTGGCCGCCGACGGGGCCGGTGACCGCGACCTGGACGCCGAGCTCGACCGCGGCGCCATGGGCGACGCCACCGCCTGGATCTTCGGCAACGAGGCCTGGGGCCTGCCCGAGGAGACCCGGGCGCTGGCCGACGCGGTGGTGCGGGTGCCGATCCACGGCAAGGCCGAGTCCCTGAACCTCGCCACCGCCGCTGCGGTGTGCCTGTACGCCTCCGCCCGTGCGCAGCGCGCGTCCGGAGGGTGCCGCTCCGTGACCTCCAGCTAGTAGGGTGGCGCTCCGGGGGCTCGGGAGGGGGTGCGGTATGAGGAACGTCAGGACTTCCGGGAGCGCGGTGGTCGGCACCTGTCCGACCGCCTCGTCCGGCGCTCACGGGTCCCTCGCGCCTGCCGTCGTCAGCGCCGACGACCTGCCCGACGGGCTGGTCGTCGTCGACGCCACCGGCCGGGTGACCTGCTTCAACGCCGCCGCCGCGCGGATCACCGCGGTGCGCGCCGCCGACGCGGTGGGCCGGCAGCTGGAGGCCGTGCTGCCCCTGGAGGACCTCGACGGCCGCCGCTGGTGGGCGCTGACCGACCCGTACGGGGGCCTGGCCACCCGCACCGGCCAGCCCGAGCGCAACCTGCTGCTGCCCGGCGGCCGGCAGGTGCTCGTCTCCGCCCGCTACGTGCGCGAGCACCCCGGCGGCCCCGTCGTCCGGCTCGTGGTCCAGCTGCGCGGCACCGAGGCACGCCGGCGCACCGAGCGCAGCCACGCCGAGCTGATCGCCACCGTCGCCCACGAGCTGCGCTCGCCCCTGACCTCCGTCAAGGGCTTCACCGCGACGCTGCTGGCGAAGTGGGAGCGCTTCACCGACGACCAGAAGCAGCTGATGCTGCAGACCGTCGACGCCGACGCCGACCGCGTCACCCGGCTCATCGCCGAGCTCCTCGACATCTCCCGCATCGACTCCGGGCGGCTGGAGGTGCGCCGGCAGCCCGTGGACATGGCCGCCGCCGTGCGCCGGCACGTCGAGGCCTACACCCGCGCCGGGCTGCGCCCCGACCGCTTCCGGATCGAGGTCACCGAGCCGCTGCCCGAGCTGTGGGCCGATCCCGACAAGGTCGACCAGGTCCTCGGCAACCTCCTGGAAAACGCCGTGCGCCACGGCGAGGGAGTCGTCACCATAGAGGTGTCACCAGCACAGCTGAAGGCTCGCGCCGCAGGCACGGCGGTCACCGTGAGCGACGAGGGCCCCGGTATCCCGGAGGAAGCCATGGCCCGCGTCTTCACCCGCTTCTGGCGCGGGTCCAAGCGCGGCGGCACCGGCCTCGGGCTGTACATCGTCAAGGGCATCGTCGAGGCCCACGGCGGCACGATCACGGTGGGCCGGGCCGCCCGGGGCGGCGCGCAGTTCCGCTTCACGCTGCCCGTGGCCGCCCCGGCGTTCTTCACCCAGGCCTGAAACGGGCCGCAGGCTGGGCGGGGCCACAAGCAACGGCCCGCGGGCCCGCCCCACCGCATGGGACCCTTAGACTCGACCTTTGGCACCTTTGGCACCACCTTTGGCCAAGGAAGGGCCGAGCCGCGCAGCGCAGCCAAGCTCCACGCCAGCTAATCGGAAGCACGGGAAGAGATGTCGGCACCCAATAAGTCGTACGACCCTGTCGAGGTCGAGGCACTGAAACCGGAAGAGATCGAGCGCATGCGGGACGAGGCGCTCGCCGCCTTCGCCGCGGCCGCCGACCTCGAAGCCCTCAAGGAGGCCAAGGCCGCCCACATGGGCGACCGCTCCCCGCTCGCCCTCGCCAACCGCGAGATCGGCGCCCTGCCCCCGCAGGCCAAGGCCGACGCCGGCAAGCGCGTGGGCATGGCCCGCGGTGCCGTCACCAAGGCCCTCGCCGCCCGGCAGGCGGAGCTCGAGGCGGAGCGCGACGCGCGCGTCCTGGTCGAGGAGGCGGTGGACGTCACCCTGCCGTACGACCGCGTGCCCACCGGCGCCCGCCACCCGATCACCACGCTCTGCGAGCGCATCGAGGACATCTTCGTGGCCATGGGCTACGAGGTCGCCGAGGGCCCCGAGGTCGAGGCGGAGTGGTTCAACTTCGACGCCCTGAACTTCGAGCCGGACCACCCGGCCCGCGCCATGCAGGACACCTTCTTCGTCCAGGGACGCGACAAGAAGACGGAATCCGGCGTGGTCATGCGCACCCACACCTCCCCGGTGCAGGTCCGCTCCATGCTCGACCGCGAGCCCCCCATCTACGTGGTGTGCCCGGGCCGCGTCTACCGCACCGACGAGCTGGACGCCACCCACACCCCCGTCTTCACCCAGGTCGAGCTCCTCGCCATCGACGAGGGCCTGACCATGGCCGACCTCAAGGGCACCATCGAGCACATGGTGCGCTCGCTGTTCGGCGAGGGGCTGACCACGCGGCTGCGCCCGAACTACTTCCCCTTCACCGAGCCGTCGGCCGAGCTGGACATGCAGTGCTACGTCTGCCGCGGCGAGTCGGTGGGCAACCCCGAGCGCCCCTGCCGCACCTGCTCCAGCGAGGGCTGGATCGAGCTGGGCGGCTGCGGCATGGTCAACCCGCGCGTGCTCATCGCCGCGGGCATCGACCCGGAGAAGTACAGCGGCTTCGCCTTCGGGTTCGGCATCGAGCGGATGCTGATGTTCCGCCACAACGTCGAGGACATGCGAGACATGGTCGAGGGTGACGTGCGCTTCACCCGGCCGTTCGGGATGGAGATCTGATGCGCGCCCCGCTTTCCTGGCTGCGGGAATACGTCGACCTGCCGGCGGGCGAGACCGGCCGCGACGTGCAGGCCAAGCTCATCGCCGCCGGCCTGGAGGTCGAGCGCGTCGAGCAGCTCGGCTCCGACATCACCGGCCCCCTCGTCGTCGGCAAGGTCGCCACCATCGAGGAGCTGGAGGGCTTCCGCAAGCCCATCCGCTTCTGCACCGTCGACGTCGGGCAGGCCAACGGCACCGGCGAGCCGCAGGAGATCGTCTGCGGCGCCCGCAACTTCACCGCCGGCGACAAGGTCGTCGTGGCGCTGCCCGGCGCCGTGCTGCCCGGTGACTTCGCCATCGCCGAGCGCAAGACCTACGGCAAGGTCTCGCGCGGCATGATCTGCTCCGGCGACGAGCTGGGCATGGGCGACGACGGCACCCACGGCATCATCGTGCTCTCCCCGGAGCACGAGGTCGGCACCGACGCCATCGAGCTGCTGCAGCTCGTCGACGAGGTCCTCGACATCGCCGTCACCCCCGACCGCGGCTACTGCCTGTCCCTGCGCGGCATCGCCCGCGAGGCCGCCACCGCCTACGGCCTGCCGCTGCGCGACCCGGCCCTGCTGGACGTCCCCGCGCCCAACAGCTACGGCCACCCGGTCACCGTCGCCGACCCCTCCGGCTGCGACCGCTTCACCGCCCGCACGGTCACCGGCATCGACCCCGAGGCCCGCTCCCCGATCTGGCTGCAGCGCCGCCTGCAGAAGGCCGGCATGCGCCCGGTCTCCCTCACCGTCGACATCACCAACTACGTGATGCTCGAACTGGGCCAGCCCCTGCACGCCTACGACCGCTCCCGCCTGGACGGGGCGATCGGCGTGCGCCGCGCCGAGCCCGGCGAGAAGCTCACCACCCTCGACGGCACCAAGCGCGTGCTGGACGCCGAGGACCTGGTCATCACCGACCAGCGCGGCCCCATCGGCCTCGCCGGCATCATGGGCGGCGCCGACACCGAGATCGCCGACCACGGTGCGGCCCAGGGCTCCACCGAGGTCGTCATCGAGGCCGCGCACTTCGACCCGGTCGCCATCGCCCGGGCCGCCCGCCGGCACAAGCTGTCCTCCGAGGCCTCCCGCCGCTTCGAGCGCGGCGTCGACCCGCAGGCGACCTCCGCGGCCGCCCAGCGCGCCGTCGACCTGCTGGTGCTGCTCGCCGGCGGCACCGCCGAGGCCGGCGTCACCGAGGTCGTCGCGCCCAGCGGCCCCCGCACGATCCCGATGCGCGCGGACCACCCCGACCGCGTCGCCGGCGTCGAGTACGGCCGCGAGACCGTGGTGCGCCGCCTGCAGGAGGTCGGCTGCGACGTCTACGGGCAGGACGAGCTGATCGTCACCGTGCCCAGCTGGCGCCCGGACCTCACCGACCCCAACGACCTCGCCGAGGAGGTCATCCGGCTGGAGGGCTACGCCGCCCTGCCGGCCACCCTGCCCAAGCCCCCCGCGGGCCGCGGCCTGACCCACCGGCAGCGGCTGCACCGCCGCACCGGCCGGGCGCTGGCCGGCGCCGGCTACACCGAGGTGCTCAACTACCCCTTCATCGGGGACTGGGCCCTGGACCACCTGGGCCTGGAGGCCGACGACGCCCGCCGGTCCACCGTGCGCCTGGCCAACCCGCTCTCCGAGGCCGAGCCGGCGCTGCGCACCACGCTGCTGCCGGGGCTGTTCGCCGCCCTGCGCCGCAACGACAGCCGCGGCGAGCACGACCTCGCGCTCTTCGAGACCGGCCTGGTCTTCCTGCCCACCGGCGAGGAGACCAACCCCGTCCGGCTGCCCGTCGACCGCCGGCCCACCGACGAGGAGGTCGCGGGGCTGAACGCCGCGCTGCCCCGGCAGCCGCGCCACGCGGCCGTCGTCCTCGCCGGCGCCGCCGAGCGCGACGGCTGGTGGGGCAAGGGCCGCCCGGCCACCTGGGCGGAGGCGATCGAGGCCGCCCGCACCGTCGCCCGCGAGGCCGGTGTCGAGCTGATCGTCCGCCAGGACCAGCAGGCGCCGTTCCACCCGGGCCGCTGCGCGGCGCTGTTCGTCGCCACCGGCGGCGAGGAGGTGCGCGTCGGCGGTGCCGGCGAGCTGCACCCGCGCGTCGTGAAGGCCTTCGGCCTGCCGGAGCGCACCTGCGCGATGGAGATCGACCTGGACGTGCTGGAGCGCGCCGGCACCGGTGCGGTGCAGGCGCCGAAGGTGTCGGCGTTCCCCGTCGCCACCCAGGACGTCGCGCTCGTCGTCGACGCGTCCGTCGCCGCCCGGGACGTCGAGGCCGCCCTGCGCGCCGGCGCCGGCGAGCTCCTGGAGTCGCTGCGCCTGTTCGACGTCTTCACCGGCGCCCAGCTCGGCGCCGGCAAGAAGTCGCTGGCCTACGCGCTGCGCTTCCGCGCCGCGGACCGCACCCTGACCGCCGACGAGGCCAGCGCGGCCCGTGAGGCGGCCGTGCAGGCCGCGGTCGAGCGCACCGGCGCGGTGCTGCGCGGAGCGTAACCACCGCACGCACCCGTCAGGGGCGCCCCGGATTCCCGGGGCGCCCCTCGGCGTCTCACGCCCCATCAGCGAGGCGGACGGGGAGCGTCACTCAATGGGGTGGAATCGCTCCCTCAGGTCGTTACTTCCCGGCGCCCCCTCCGCAAGAATCGTGCGCGTCATTGCTGCTATGGGGGGCCGACGGCATGATCCGTACGGGAGCACAGCGCTGCTGGCGGGGCCTGGTGTTCGCCCTGCCCGGCCTGTGGGTGCTCGGCGTCGTCGCCTGGGAGCTCGCCAGCCCCCTCGGGGCCCGGTTCCTGCAGCTCCTCGCCGCCGCCCCGGCCATCGCCTGCGCCGGCACCGGCCGCCGGCAGTGCGTCGTCCTCGGCGGCGGCTGCGCCCTGTTCGCCCTCGTGCCGCTCGGCCCCACCGGCCGGACCGACGGCGGCGGCCGGCTCGGCACCTGCTGCGCCATCCTCGCCGTCGTCGCCGCCAGCTACCTCACCACCGGCCGCAGCCGCCGCCTGACCCAGGAGCTGGAGCGCGTCCGCGAGGTCGCCGCCACCGCCCAGCACGCCCTGCTGCGCCCGCTGCCGCCGCGCCTCGACGGCATCGCCCTGGCCGGCGGCCACCTCTCCGCCAGCCGCGGCGCCCTGATGGGCGGCGACCTGTACGAGGTCCAGGCCACCGCCCACGGGCTGCGGGTGGTGATGGGCGACGTCCGCGGGCACGGCCTGCCCGCCCTGGCCACCGTGGCCGCGCTGCTCGGCAGCTTCCGCGAGGCCGCCCACGACGAGAGCTCCCTGCGCGGGGTGCTGCGCCGCCTGGAGCGCGCCCTGCACCGCCACCTGCGCGACCGGGCCCGTACCGAGCAGGCCGGCGCCGACGCGCACCCGGCCGAGGACTTCGTCACCGTCCTGCTGCTGGAGGTCCGCGAGGACGGCGGGCTCGTGCTGCTCAACTGCGGCCACCCCTGGCCCCACCGGCTGACCCCCGCCCCGGGCACCGGCGCGCCCCGTGCGGTCGCCCTCGCCCCCGGTGACCCGCTGCCCCCGCTGGGCATGTTCCCGCTGCCCGCCGAGCCGCCGGTGCACACTGCCGAGCGGTTGCTGCCGGGCGAGGTGCTGGTGCTGCACACCGACGGCGCCGAGGACGCCCGCGATGCCACCGGCGGCTTCTTCCCGCTGCCCGACGCGCTCGCCGAGGCCGCCCGCGGCACGGCGGCCGCCCCGGCCGCGGTCGTCGACCACGTCCAGGGCGCCCTGCTGCGGCACACCGGTGGCGTGCTCGCCGACGACTTCGCCCTGCTGGCCCTGCGCAACGACCGCGAGCCCGTGCCCGAGCACGTACCGCCGGTGCCGGCCCGGTCCTGCCTGCGCGGCTGAGCGGCGGGCGCGCAAGGGCCCCTGGCCTGTTCACACCCCGTGCGAACCGATCAGCACTACGCTGATCCCATCGAGCGCACCGGAGGGCAAGCATGGAGCCCAACACACTCCTCGACGCCGTCCTCGACGAGGCGGGAATCTCCCACGCCGGCCTGGCCGCGCACATCAACGCGGCCGGCCGGGCCCGGGGGCTGGCGTTGCGGTACGAACACACCGCCGTGGCCCGCTGGCTCAAGGGACAGCGGCCCCGCGGCCAGGTGCCCGACCTGATCTGCGAGGTGCTCGCCGAGCGGGTGCACCGCCCCCTGACGCTCGACGACATAGGGCTGGGCACCCCCGGCACCCCGCGCCCCTCCGGCACCCCGCTCTCCGGCTTCGTCGACCGCGCCACCGCCCTGTGGCGCTCCGACGAGCAGCAGCGCGAACACGTCGTTAGGGCCCGGGCCGTGACGGGCACGCCCGCCGTCATCCCCGTGTGGGAGTGGGAGAACCCGCCCGAGGACGCCGACGTCTCGCGCCGCGGGCCGACCCGCGTCTCCATGGAGGACATCGAGATGCTCCGGGCGGCCCGCACCCACTACGAGCAGATGTACCGCAAGGCCGGTGGCGTCGCGACCCGTTCGCGCGTCGTCGGCTTCCTCAACGCCGAGGCGGCGCCCCTGCTGCGCGGCAGCTACTCCGACCCCCTGGGCCGCCAGCTGCACCGGGCCACCGGCGGGCTGGTGGCCGTCGCCGGCATCTGCGCCTACGACTCCGACGCGCACGGCCTGGCCCAGCGCTACTTCCACCAGGCCCTGCGGCTGGCCAAGGCCAGCGGTGACCGGGGGCTGGGGGCGTACGTGATCGCGCTGCTGGTCAACCAGTCGCTGTTCATGGGGGAGTACCGGCAGTCGGTCGCCTTCGCCGAGTCGGCGGTGCGCGCCGCCGGCTCCTGTCTGACCCCGGCGCTGGCCGCCGACCTCTTCGCCATGCAGGCCAAGGCCTACGCCCGGCTCGGCGACGGCGCCGGCGCCCTGGCCTGCATCCGGCGGGCCGAGGCGGCCGCCGAGCGCATCCACCGCGGCCGGGAACCCGCCGAGACCGGCTACGTCCAGCCCGGCCTGGTGAACGTACAGGTCGCCGAGGCCCTGCTGAGCCTCGGCGACCTCGGGCCCGCCCGTGAGCACGCGGACCGGGCCGTCGACACCCCCGCCCACGACCGGGGCCGTGTCCACCGGCTCGCCATGCTCACGCACATCGAGCTGCGTCAGGGAGACGCGGACAAGGCGGTGGCCACCGCACGGGAGATGACCGAGCAGGCGAGAGGCATGGAATCGCAGCGCTTACGGGACCGGCTCCGTGCGGTGCGCGAGCACCTGGTCGAAAGCGGGTGCGCTGCCACGGCCGAGGCCGCCGAATTGATCGACGGAGCGTTGCGCGTGCCGTTGTGAGAGGTGCTGTTCGAGACAGCGCCCGGACGGTGGCCACCTCGGCGGAAGGTGGCACACACGTGCGTTGGAAGAATCTCAAGGAGCTGACCGTCTACGAGAACCGTTGGTTCCAGGTCAATCTCGCCGATGTCGAGCTCCCCGACGGCCGCCATCTCGACCACTTCCTCATCCGGCTGCGGCCCGTCGCCGTGGCCACCGTGGTCAACGCGGCCAACGAGGTCCTGCTGCTGTGGCGGCACCGGTTCATCACCGACAACTGGGGCTGGGAGCTCGCGGCCGGCGTGGTCGAGGACGGCGAGGACGTCGCGTGCGCCGCGGCCCGGGAGATGGAGGAGGAGACCGGCTGGCGGCCGGGGCCGCTCAAGCACCTGATGTCCGTGGAGCCGTCGAACGGGCTCACCGATGCCCGGCACCACATCTACTGGGCCGACGAGGCCGAGTACATCGGTGACCCGGAGGACGGCTTCGAGTCGGACCGGCGCGAGTGGGTACCGCTGAAACTGGTGCCGGATCTCATCGCCCGCGGCGAGGTACCGGCGGCCAATATGGCTGCCGCCCTGCTGTTGCTGCACCACATGCGGCTGGGCTGACGCCTTCGGCTGCGGGCCGTCCGTGGCTGATCGCGCCCACGCGGCGGCAGCCGCAGATCGACACGGCCCCGCGCCCCTTTGGGGCGCTCCCGCGCGTCGTCACCGTCCAGCGGCGGCCTGCCAGACGGCCAGGGCCAGGGCGGCCGTACCGGTCAGCGCCGCCAGCGACGGCAGCGGCCACCGGGCGTGCTCCAGAGCGCGGACGCGCTCCGTCACGTCGGTGAGGTCACGTTCCGCCTGTTCGCTGCGTTGAGTGAGGAGGGCCAGATGGCCGTCGATGCGCACGACGCCGACATCGAGGCTGCGGCGGAGCTCCGCGAGCTCTGCCGACCTGGCGGCGTGCCCGGGATCGATGGTCACGGTGCGTACCCCTTCCGAAGAGTCCGTGCGTGGTGCCGATGAGGCGAGTCAACCGCGCGGAGCGACGGAACGGGAGCGTGTGCGGGTGGAATGTGCGGGTCACCGGTGCACACCCCGTGTGAAGGCGGGGGTGCGCCGGTGACCCGGTGTGTCCGGCGCGGGCGGCTTTTTCAGTAGGTGTAGAAGCCGGAGCCGGTCTTGCGGCCGAGGCGGCCGGCGTCGACCATGCGCTGCAGCAGCGGGGGAGCGGCGTACAGCGGCTCCTTGTACTCCGTGTACATGCTGTCGGCCACCGAGGCGACCGTGTCGAGGCCGATGAGGTCGGCCAGCTTGAGCGGGCCCATGGGGTGGGCGCAGCCCAGCTCCATGCCGTTGTCGATGTCCTCGCGGCTGGCCATGCCCGACTCGAACATCCGGATCGCGGACAGCAGGTAGGGGATGAGCAGGGCGTTGACGACGAAGCCCGAGCGGTCCTGGGCGCGGATGGCGTGCTTGCCCAGCACCTTGCCGACCAGGGCCTCGGCGCGCCGCAGGGTCTCCTCGCCGGTGGTCAGGGCGGGGATCAGCTCGACGAGCTGCTGCACGGGGGCGGGGTTGAAGAAGTGGATGCCGAGCACCTGGTCGGGGCGGGAGGTGGCCACGGCCAGCTTGACGAGCGGGATGGAGGAGGTGTTCGAGGCCAGGATGGCGTCGGGCCGGGTGACCACCTGGTCGAGGACCTGGAAGATCTCCGTCTTGACCTGCTCGTTCTCCACGACGGCCTCGATGACGAGGTCGCGGTCGGCGAATTCGCCGAGGTCGGTGGTGAAGCTCAGGCGGTCCAGGGCCGCGTCGCGCTCCTCCTCGGTGATCTTGCCGCGTTCGGCGGCCCGGGCGAGGGAGGTGGTCAGGCGGGTCCGGCCCAGCTCCAGCGCCTCGCCGGTGGTCTCCGCGACCTTGACCTCCAGCCCGGCGCGGGCGCACACCTCCGCGATGCCCGCGCCCATCTGGCCGCAGCCCACCACTCCGACGCGTTCGATGTCGGTCACCACATCGTGCCTTTCGCTGATCTTGTCGACCGGCGGGTGGCCGAAGGTCGTCCGGCAGCCGCCTTTGGAAAAGACGTTACTCCGCGGTGCGCGGTGCGCAGGGTGCCGGGTCGGGCATGCTCTGTTCGAACCGCTGTGACTCACGTGACAACCACAGGAGAGGACGTGGCCGCATATGGGGCGTATGAGCCGAAGAGGGTTCACGGTGGCCGCCGCGACCGCGATGACGGCGATGCTGGCGAGCGGTGAGGCGGCCGCGCTCGGCGCCCCGGAGGGCAGCGGACGTGCGGCGCCGCGGCGGGAGTTCCGCGGGATGTGGGCGGCGACGGTCGTCAACGTCGACTGGCCGTCCAGGCCGGGCCTTGCGCCCGAACGGCAACGGGCGGAGCTGGTGGCCCTGTTCGATGCGGCGGTGGCCCGGCGGCTGAACGCCGTCCTGCTGCAGATCCGCCCGACGGCCGACGCCTTCTGGCCCTCGCGCTACGAGCCCTGGTCGGAGTACCTGACCGGCACTCAGGGCCGCTCGCCCGGCTGGGACCCGCTGGCCTTCGCGGTGCGCGAGGCGCACAAGCGCCGCCTGGAACTGCACGGTTGGTTCAACCCGTACCGCATCGCCAACCACACCGACCCCGGCCGCCTGGTGCCCGCCCATCCGGCCCGGGTGCACCCCGAGTGGGTGGTGCGCTACGGCGGCAAGCTCTACTACAACCCCGGCCTGCCCGAGGTGCGCCGCTTCGTGCAGGACGCGATCCTCGACGCCGTGTGGCGCTACGACCTCGACGGCGTGCACTTCGACGACTACTTCTACCCCTATCCCGTGGCCGGGCAGACCTTCGACGACACCGCCGCCTGGCAGCGCCACGGCCACGGTTTCCCCGACCGGGCCGCCTGGCGCCGCGACAACATCGACCGCCTGATCCGGGAGACCGGCCGCCGCATCAAGCAGCGCAAGCGGCACGTGCGCTTCGGCGTCAGCCCCTTCGCCGTCTGGCGCAACCGCAGCACCGACCCGCGCGGCTCGGACACCCGGGCGGGCGTGCAGACCTACGACGACCTGTACGCGGACACCCGCACCTGGGTCCGCGAGGGCTGGATCGACTACATCGTGCCGCAGTGCTACTGGCACATCGGCTTCCCCGCCGCCGACTACGCCCGCCTCGTGCCGTGGTGGGCCGAGACCGTGCGCGGCACCGGCGTGCAGCTGTACATCGGCGAGGCGCTGTACCGGGCGGGCGACCCGGCGCAGCCGGCCCCCTGGCAGGACGCGGCCGAGCTCTCCCGCCACCTGACGCTGGCCCGCAAGCACCCCGAGGTGCTCGGCAACGTCTACTTCTCCGCCAAGAACGTGGTCGCGGACCCCATCGGCGCGATGGCGCGCGTGGTGCGGGACCACTACCCGCACCGCGCACGGCCACCGCGCTGAGCGGCTACTTGTGCCCGGACCCCTTGCGGTGGTCCACCACGCAGTCGGGCCCCGGCGTCATGATCGTCTCGTGCCCGTTCTCCGCGCGGACCCGGTAGGGCGGATTGCCGTTGGTGCCCAGCACCTCGACGACCTCCACGATGTGGTCGTGCTCGCCGACCACCCTGCCGTGCCTGACCAACCGGTCGCCCTTGCTCGCATGCATCGGCGGTGCCCCTTCCGTGAGACACGTCCTCTCGGTCTCTCCCCAGCCTAGGGCGATCGGCGGTGCGCAGCGCGCTCGCGGACGCGCGGACCTTCAGGAATCTGCGCGCTGGGTGACCACGATGCACACCAGCACCGCCACCGCGGCCAGCGGCGCGGCCGGCGTCAGGTGCTCGCCCAGCAGGGTGACGGACCACAGCAGGGTCAGCAGCGGCTGGGCCAGCTGCAGCTGCCCCGCCCGGGCCACACCGATCATGGCCATCCCGCGGTACCAGACGGCCATGCCCAGCAGCGTGGAGCCGCCGACGGCCCACAGCAGCCCGGCCACGCTGCGCCCGGTCAGGTGCACCGGCTCGGCCCACAGCGCCGCGCCCGTGCCGACGGCGGCGAGCGGCAGGCAGGCCGCCGCCGCCCAGCTCACCACCTGCCAGCCCGGCATCTCCCGGGCCAGCCGCCCGCCCTCGGCGTAGCCGGCCGCGCACACCACCAGGGCCAGCAGGAGGTAGAGGTCGGCGGTGGTGGGTGCGCCGCCGCTCTGCTGCAGGGCGAAGCCGGCCACGACGGCCGCACCCGCCAGGGCCGCCGCCCAGAACGTCCGCGAGTGCCGGGTGCGGAAGCGCACCGCCGCGTACGCCGCCGTGGTCAGCGGCAGCAGGCCCACCACGACCGCCGCGTGCGCGGTCGAGGAGGTGTGCAGCGCGAGCGAGGTCAGCAGGGGGTAGCCGAGGAACACCCCGCCGGCGACCACGGCCAACGGCCCCCAGTGCCGGCGGTTGGGCACCGGCGCGCGCGTGACGAGCAGGACGACGACCGAGGCCGCACCGGCCAGCGCGGCGCGCCAGGCCGCCGCCGACCAGGGGCCGAGGCCCTCCAGGGCCCAGGAGATGGAGGGGAAGGTGAAGGAGAACGCGACCACGCCGAGCGCGGCCAGCAGCGTGCCGGCCCGCACTCCGGGGGCGGCGGGGCTGCGCACCGCTATCGCGTCGGGGTGAATAGCGCTATCTTGTGCTGTCATGCGAGACAGTAGCACCGTGGCGGAACTGGCGGGCATCCTGCGAAAAGAGCTCGACCGCTACTCGGTGGGCGAGAAGCTCCCGTCCAGCCGGGCCCTCGTCGAACGCTTCCGGGCGAGCCCGGTCACCGTCTCCCGGGCGCTGGCCGTCCTCGCCGCCGAGGGCCTGGTCGTCACCCGCCCCGGCGCCGGGGCCTTCCGCGCCGCACCCCGCCCGGCCGCCGTGCGTCCCGCCGACACCCAGTGGCAGCACGTCGCCCTCAGCGCCGAGGCGGGGGAGGAGGCCGTGCCGCGGTCCGTGGACCCCTCCGGGGTGCTGCCCTTCCTCGCCGAACCGCCGGCCGGCGTCATCGAGCTCAGCGGCGGCTACCTCCACCCCTGCCTGCAGCCCGAGCGCGAGCTGGCCGCCGCCCTCGCCCGCGCCGGCCGCCGCCCCGGCGCCTGGGGCCGCCCGCCCCTGGAGGGCCTGCACGACCTGCGGGCCTGGTTCGCCCGCGAGATCGGCGGCCCCGGCGGCACCCTCGCCCCCTCCGACGTACTGATCAGCGCGGGCGGCCAGAGCGCGCTGACCGTCGCCCTGCGCGCCCTCGCCCCGCCCGGCGCCCCCGTCCTGGTGGAGTCGCCCACCTACCCCGGCATGCTCGCCGCCGCCCGCGCCTTCGGGCTGCGCCCGGTGCCCGTGCCCACGGACGGCCACGGGGTGCGCCCCGACCTGCTCGCCGAGGCGTTCCGTGCCACCGGCGCCCGCGTCTTCGTCTGCCAGCCCCTGTTCCAGAACCCCACCGGCACCGTGCTCGCCGCCGACCGCCGCCGCGAGGTCCTGCGCATCGCCCGCGCCGCGGGCGCCTTCGTCGTCGAGGACGACTTCGCCCGCCGCCTCGCCCACGAGGACGCCCCGCCGCTGCCCGCGACACTGGCCGCCGAGGACCCCGAGGGCGTCGTCGTGCACGTCTGCTCGCTGACCAAGTTCACCTCGCCCAGCCTGCGCGTCGGCGCCCTCGCCGCCCGCGGGCCGGTCCTGGAGCGCCTGAAGGCCATCCAGGTCGTCGACAGCTTCTTCGTCGCCCGCCCCCTGCAGGAGGCCGCCCTCGAACTCGTCGGCTCGCCCTCCTGGGCCCGGCACCGGCGCGCCCTCGCCGCCGAGCTGCGCTCCCGCCGGGAGATGCTGCTCGCCGAACTGGCCCGGCAGCTGCCCGCGGTCACGCCCGAGTTCGTGCCGCCCGGCGGCTTCCACGTCTGGGTCCGGCTGCCCGACGGCACCGACGAGGTCGCCCTGGCCGCCGCCGCGCTGCGCGCCGGCGTCGCCGTCACGCCGGGCCGCACCTTCTACGCCGCCGAATCCCCCGCCCCCCACCTGCGCCTGTGCTTCGCGGCAGCGGCGGGCGCCGGCGAACTGGTGGAGGGGGTGCGCCGGCTGGCGCTGGCCCACGCGGGCCGGTGACCCCCTGCCCGTACCCGTAGTACCCGGGAGCCACCCGCAACATGGCTCCCTGGCGGGGCGCCGGCCGCACGGCCGGCTTCCTACCTTCCGTACCGCACTCGAACGTCCGGTACGGAAAGGACCCCCGCCGTGCGCGAATTCGTCCGGCGCATCGACGCCGCCACCCCGCCCGGCCGCGACCGGGCCCTGGACGCCCTGCGCGCGTGGGGCATCCTCGGCGTGGTGCTCGGCCACTGGCTGGTCACGGCCCTGGTGGCCGACGGCGGCACGCTGCACGGCGCCAGCCCCCTGCAGCACCTGCCCCACCTGGTGCCGCTCTCCTGGATGTTCCAGACCCTCGCCCTGTTCTTCCTCGTCAGCGGCCAGGTCGCCGCGACCGGCCACGCCCGCGCCCGCGAGCGCGGGGTGCCGTACCGGCAGTGGCTGGGGGCCCGCACGGCCCGCCTGGCCCGGCCGGTCGGCGTGCTGCTGGCGGTCTGGGGCGTCGCCGCCGCGGCCATGACGGCCGGCGGGGTGGACGCGCAGACCGTGCACACCCTGCTGAATCTGGTCCTCTCGCCGCTGTGGTTCCTGCTGGTCCTCACGGGCCTGACCGCGGCGACGCCCGTGGTGGCCCGGCTGCACCCGGTGTGGCCCCTGCTCGTCGTGGCGCTCGTGGACCTGGTGCGGTTCGGGCTCGGCGGCCCGGCCTGGCCCGGCTGGCTCACCGTGGCGGCCGGCTGGCTCGTGCCGTACTGCCTGGGCGCCGCCCGCGCCCGGGGCCGGCTGTCCGGGCGGGCGACCGGCTGGACGCTGCTGATCGGCGGCGCCGCCGCCACCGCGGCGCTGGTGCTGTGGGCCGGCTACCCGGCCTCCATGGTGGGCGTGCCGGGCGCGGCCGTCTCCAACCTCAACCCGCCCACCCTGGCGGCCGTCGCCTTCGGCGCGGCCCAGTGCGGGGCCGCCCTGCTGCTGCTCGGCCCGCTGCGCCGCGCCCTGCGCCGGCCCGCCGTCTGGGCCGCGGTGGCCCTGCCCAACCTGCGCGCGATGACGATCTTCCTGTGGCACCAGACGGCCATGATGGCCGTCACCCTCCTCGGTCTCCTCGCCGCCGGGCCGCTGCCCGGGCTGCACACCGCGCCGGACGGCGCCGCCTGGGTGCTCGCCCGCCTGCTCTGGCTGCCGGCGTTCGCCCTCGCCCTGCTGGCCTGCTGGGCCGCGTTCCGTTCGTACGAGGTCCGCGGCGCCCCTCGGAGCCTCCGTTTGTGGCGGCACCGGGTGGGTTCCGAAAAGCTCATTGCATAGATCTGCCGCTACACGTATATTCATGCCATCACGGAGGAGGACACCGATGACGGCGATACGGGCGGCAGTGGCCGGAGCGAGCGGATACGCGGGCGGCGAGGTGCTGCGCCTGCTGCTGGGGCACCCCCGGGTCCGCATCGGCGCGCTCACCGGCAACTCGCAGGCCGGCCAGGCGCTCGGCACGCTCCAGCCCCACCTGCCGGCGCTCGCCGACCGGATCCTGGAGCCGACCGACGCCGCCGCACTCGCCGGGCACGACGTCGTCTTCCTCGCCCTCCCGCACGGCCACTCCGCGGCCGTCGCCGCGGAACTCGGCGACGACGTGCTCGTCGTCGACTGCGGCGCGGACTTCCGGCTGAAGGACGCCGGCCAGTGGGAGCGCTTCTACGGCACCCCGCACGCCGGCACCTGGCCCTACGGACTGCCCGAGCTGCCCGGGGCGCGCGCCGCACTGCGCGGCGCCCGGCGCATCGCCGTGCCCGGCTGCTACCCCACCGCCGTCACCCTCGCCCTCTTCCCGGCGTACGCCGCCGGCCTCGCCGAACCCGAGGCCGTGATCGTCGCGGCGTCCGGCACCTCCGGAGCCGGCAAGGCCGCCAAGGCGCACCTGCTCGGCAGCGAGGTCATGGGCTCCATGAGCCCCTACGGCGTGGGCGGAGGCCACCGCCACACCCCCGAGATGAGCCAGAACCTCACCGCCGCCGCCGGCGAGGAGGTCACCGTCTCCTTCACCCCCACCCTGGCCCCCATGTCCCGCGGCATCCTCGCCACCTGCAGCGCCAAGGCCCGGCCCGGCGTGAGCGCCGCCGACGTACGGCAGGCGTACGCCAAGGCGTACGGGGACGAGCCGTTCGTCCACCTGCTGCCCGAGGGCCGCTGGCCGGCCACCGCCGCCGTCCAGGGCGCCAACACCGCCTTCGTCCAGGTGGCGCTCGACGAGGCCGCGGGCCGCATCGTCGCCGTCAGCGCCATCGACAACCTCACCAAGGGCACCGCCGGCGGCGCGGTGCAGAGCATGAACATCGCCCTCGGCCTCCCCGAGGAGCTGGGGCTGCCGGCGAACGGGGTGGCGCCATGAGCGTGCGCCGGGCCCTCGCCACCCTCCTGGCACGGCTCGCGCCGTGCCCGGCCCCCCAGGACACGACGACGGACAAGGAGCACCACCAGTGAGCGTCACGGCAGCCAAGGGCTTCACGGCGGCGGGCATCGCCGCCGGGATCAAGGACAGCGGCAGCCCCGACCTGGCCCTCGTGGTCAACCAGGGCCCCCGCCTGGCCGCCGCGGGCGTCTTCACCGCCAACCGCGTCAAGGCCGCACCCGTCCTGTGGTCCCAGCAGGTGCTGGGGGGCGGCCGGGTCTCCGCCGTCGTCCTCAACTCCGGCGGCGCCAACGCCTGCACCGGCCCCGCGGGCTTCCAGGACACCCACGCCACCGCCGAAAAGGCGGCAGCCGTCCTCGGCCACAGCGCCGCGGAGATCGCCGTCGCCTCCACCGGCCTGATCGGCGTCCGGCTGCCCATGGACGCCCTCCTGCCCGGCATCGAGAAGGCCGCCGCCGAACTGTCCCCCCACGGCGGCGAGAAGGCCGCCATCGCCATCAAGACCACCGACACCGTGCACAAGACCGCCGTCGCCGAGGGCGACGGCTGGACGGTCGGCGGCATGGCCAAGGGCGCCGGCATGCTCGCACCGGGCCTCGCCACCATGCTCGTCGTCCTGACCACCGACGCCGACGTCGAGGCCGCCGGACTGGACGCCGCGCTGCGCGCCGCCACCCGCACCACCTTCGACCGCGTCGACTCCGACGGCTGCATGTCCACCAACGACACCGTCCTGCTGCTGGCCTCCGGCGCCTCCGGCACCACCCCCGAGCCCGGCGCCTTCGCCGAGGCCGTACGGACCGTGTGCGACGACCTGGCCCGCCAGCTGATCGGCGACGCCGAGGGCGCCACCAAGGACATCCGCATCGAGGTCGTCGGCGCCGCCACCGAGGACGACGCGGTCGAGGTCGGCCGGTCCATCGCCCGCAACAACCTCCTCAAGTGCGCCCTGCACGGCGAGGACCCCAACTGGGGCCGGGTGCTCTCCGCCATCGGCACCACCTCCGCCGCCTTCGACCCCGACAAGCTCAACGTCGCCATCAACGGCGTCTGGGTCTGCCGCGACGGCGCCGCCGGCGAGGACCGCGACCTGGTCGACATGCGCTACCGGGAAGTACGCATCACCGCCGACCTGGCCGAGGGCACCGAGTCCGCGGTCATCTGGGCCAACGACCTGACCGCCGACTACGTCCACGAGAACAGCGCCTACTCCTCATGACCACGACCGACGCGACGGGCACGACCCGCAAGCACACCGCCCTGCCCAAGGCCCAGATCCTCGTCGAGGCCCTGCCCTGGCTCACCCGGCACCACGGCAAGACCGTCGTCATCAAGTTCGGCGGCAACGCCATGGTCGACGAGGAGCTCAAGGCCGCCTTCGCCCAGGACGTCGTCTTCCTGCGGCACGCCGGCCTCAAGCCCGTCGTCGTGCACGGTGGCGGCCCCCAGATCAGCGCCCACCTCGACCGGCTGGGCATCCCCTCCGAGTTCAAGGCCGGGCTGCGGGTGACCACGCCCGAGGCGATGGACGCCGTCCGCATGGTGCTCGCCGGCCAGGTGCAGCGCGAACTCGTCGGACTGCTCAACCGGCACGGCCCCCTCGCCGTCGGCCTCACCGGCGAGGACGCCCACCTGATGACGGCCGTCCAGACTTACGCCCACGTCGACGGCGAGCGCGTCGACATCGGGCGGGTCGGCGAGATCAGCGCCATCGACACCGGAGCGGTCACCGCGCTCCTCGACGACGGCCGCATCCCCGTCATCTCCTCCATCGCGGGCGGCGCCGACGGCGTCTACAACGTCAACGCCGACACGGCCGCCGCCGCGCTCGCCGCCGCCCTCGGCGCCGAGACCCTCATGGTCCTCACCGACGTCGAGGGCCTGTACGCCGACTGGCCGCACAGCGACGAGGTCATCAGCCAGCTCACCGCCGGCGAGCTCGAGCGGCTGCTGCCGGAGCTGTCCAGCGGCATGGTGCCCAAGATGCAGGGCTGCCTGCACGCCGTGCGGGGCGGCGTGAACACCGCGCGCGTGATAGACGGACGGGTCCAGCACGCGATCCTTCTGGAGATCTTCACCGACGAGGGCATCGGCACCATGGTCGTGCCGGACCCCGAGCCCACGAAGCAGGAGGACGCGTGAGCAACGCCGACCTGACCGCGCGCTGGCAGGGCGCGCTCATGGACAACTACGGCACCCCCCGCATCCCGCTCGTGCGCGGCGAGGGCAGCGCCGTGTGGGACGCCGACGGCAAGCGCTACCTCGACTTCGTGGGCGGCATCGCCGTCAACGCCCTCGGCCACGCCCACCCCGCGATCGTCCGGGCCGTCTCCGACCAGATCGCCACCCTCGGCCACGTCTCCAACCTCTTCTGCGCCGAACCCACCGTCCGCCTCGCCGAACGCCTCCTGGAACTCGCCGGCCGCCCCGGCCGCGTCTACTTCGGCAACTCCGGCGCCGAGGCGATCGAGGCCGCCTTCAAGATCGGCCGGCGCACGGGCCGTACCCACATGGTGGCCGCGAGCGGCGGCTTCCACGGCCGCACGCTCGGCGCCCTCGCCCTGACCGGCCAGCCCGCCAAGCAGGAACCCTTCCTGCCGCTGCCCGGCGACGTCACGCACGTGCCGTACGGCGACGCCGACGCGCTGCGCGCCGCCGTCACCCCCGACACCGCGCTGGTCGTGCTGGAACCGGTGCAGGGCGAGAACGGCGTCGTCGTCCCCCCGGCGGGCTACCTGGCCGCCGCCCGCGAGATCACCACGCGGACGGGAACGCTGCTGGTCCTGGACGAGATCCAGACAGGTGTGGGCCGCACCGGACACTGGTTCGAGCACCTCGCCCAGGGCGTGCAGCCCGACGTCGTCACCCTCGCCAAGGGCCTCGGCGGCGGCCTGCCCATCGGGGCCACCCTCGCCTTCGGGCCCGCCGCCGACCTGCTGACGCCTGGTCAGCACGGGTCGACCTTCGGCGGCAACCCCGTCGCCTGCGCCGCCGCCCTCGCCGTCCTCGACACCCTCGCCGCCGACGGCGTCCTCGACCACGTCAAGCGCGTGGGCGCACTCCTGCGTGACGGAATCACGGCCCTCGGCCACCCGCTGGTCGACCACGTCCGTGGTACAGGCCTGCTGCTGGGTATTGTCCTTGGCGAGCCCCTCGCACCGCAGGTGCAGCAGGCGGCCCAGGAAGCCGGCCTGCTGGTGAACGCGGTCGCGCCCGACGTGGTGCGACTGGCCCCGCCGCTGATCCTCACCGAGGACGAGGCGGAGACGTTCTGCCGGGCGCTGCCGGGCGTCCTGGACGCCGCCGGGGGAGGGGCACACGGGGAACGACGATCCGGAGACTGACGAAAAAGATGACCGAGGCGCAGGAGACCGAGCCGGTCCACGGCGGACAGGCCGTGCCGCAGACCCGCACCGCACGCCACCGCCGGATCGTGGACATCCTCGGCCGGCAGGCCGTCCGGTCGCAGAGCCAGCTCGCCCGGCTGCTCGCCGAGGACGGCCTGTCCGTCACCCAGGCCACCCTCTCCCGCGACCTCGACGAGCTGGGCGCCGTCAAGATCCGCAACACCGGCGGCGAGCTGATCTACGCGGTCCCCTCCGAGGGCGGCGACCGCACCCCGCGCGCCCCCCTCGGCGAATCCGCCACCGAGGCCCGCATGGCCCGGCTGGCCGCCGAGCTCCTCATCTCCGCGGAGGCCTCGGCCAACCTCGTGGTCCTGCGCACGCCCCCGGGCGCCGCCCAGTTCTTCGCCTCGGCCATCGACCAGGCGGGCGTGCACGAGATCATCGGCACCATCGCCGGCGACGACACCGTCCTGCTCATCAGCCGCGACCCCACCGGCGGCCAGGCCCTGGCGGATCACCTGCTGCGCCTGGCCCAGAAGGAACGCTGAAGCGGGCGCCGCCGCCGGGCGGCGCCGGCCTCCCGGCAGGGGGCCCGGACCAACGAGAGAAGCCCCTGATCAGCGGTTTCCCGCTGATCAGGGGCTTCTCTCGCACCGTGTCGGGACGGCGGGATTTGAACCCACGACCCCTTGACCCCCAGTCAAGTGCGCTACCAAGCTGCGCCACGTCCCGGTGCCGCGTCCCTCCGGGCGTTTCTTCCCGGTGGGGCGTGCAGGAAGAAAATATCCTGTTCCGCGCTGTGATCCAAATCGGGGGGTGTCAGCGCCTGCGAGCGAAGGTGTCCGTGGGGATGCCGACCACGAGCCCGCCGGGCAGGCGGAGGGGGACCGTCTCGCCGTAGGCGAACGCTTCACGACGTGTGTACTTCCCGTCTCTTGGCTCGGACAGCAGCGTGCACTGCCCGGCGAACGGGTCGACGATCAGGAACGCCGGCACGGCGGCCCGGGCGTACTGCTCCTCCTTGAGGGCGAGGTCGCCCTCGTCGTGCCTCGTGGACACGATCTCCGTCGCGGCCAGCAGGTCCTCGCACGAATAGGGCTCGTGGCGCGAGCCGCCCCGGAGGATCGACACTTCCGGCACGCGGGGGGCCTGTCCCGGGAACTCGATCAGCACGCGGCACAGTGCTCGCTCCAGCGGGAGGCCCGCTGCGACCACCGCCTCCTGGATGCTGTGTTCTGTCTCGCTGTGGGTGCCTGTCCGCATCGAAATGACGATCCGGTCACCCACCACGTCGATCTTGATACCTCCCTGGTGCTTGCAGATGGCGTGGAAGGTTTTGACGAGGCTGTCGAGTGGCCAAGGCATGCACCCAGCTTCTGGTGCGCGGTCCCCGCGCGGACACCGCTCGGCAACATTCACCCTCACGCGCTATTGACGAAACATACGGCAGAGCGCATAGTTATACCTACCAGCGCATGAGAGCCCAGCGCAGCGCACCGCACCGTGAGGAGAACCCCGTGACCGAGCGCGTCGTACTCGCCTACTCCGGCGGCCTTGACACCTCCGTCGCCATCGGCTGGATCGCCGAGGAGACGGGCGCCGAGGTCATCGCCGTCGCCGTGGATGTCGGCCAGGGCGGCGAGGACCTCGACGTCATCCGCAAGCGCGCGCTCGCCTGCGGGGCGGTCGAGGCCGAGGTCGCGGACGCCAAGGACGAGTTCGCCGAGGAGTACTGCCTGCCGGCGATCAAGGCCAATGCCCTGTACATGGACCGGTACCCGCTGGTCTCCGCCCTCTCGCGGCCCACCATCGTCAAGCACCTGGTCGCCGCCGCGCAGAAGCACGGTGCGAGCACCGTGGCCCACGGCTGCACCGGCAAGGGCAACGACCAGGTGCGGTTCGAGGCGGGCATCTCCTCGCTGGCGCCGGAGCTGAAGTGCATCGCCCCCGTCCGGGACTACGCCATGACCCGGGACAAGGCGATCGCCTTCTGCGAGGCCAAGGGCCTGCCGATCGCCACCACCAAGAAGTCGCCGTACTCCATCGACCAGAACGTCTTCGGGCGGGCCGTCGAGACCGGCTTCCTGGAGGACATCTGGAACGCCCCGATCGAGGACGTCTACGACTACACCGCCAACCCCGCCACCCCCCGCGACCCCGACGAGGTGGTCATCACCTTCGACAAGGGCGTCCCCGTGGCGATCGACGGCAAGGCCGTCACCGTCCTGCAGGCCATCCAGCAGCTCAACGACCGGGCCGGTGCCCAGGGCGTCGGGCGGATCGACATGGTCGAGGACCGGCTGGTGGGCATCAAGTCGCGGGAGATCTACGAGGCGCCCGGCGCCATCGCGCTGATCACCGCGCACCAGGAGCTGGAGAGCGTCACGGTCGAGCGCGAGCTCGCCCGCTTCAAGCGGCAGGTCGAGCAGCGGTGGAGCGAGCTGGTCTACGACGGCCTGTGGTTCTCCCCGCTCAAGCGGGCCCTGGACGGCTTCATCGCCGAGGCCAACGAGCACGTCAGCGGTGACGTCCGGATGACCCTGCACGGCGGCCGGGCCGTCGTCACGGGCCGGAAGTCGGCGCAGTCGCTGTACGACTTCAACCTCGCCACCTACGACACGGGCGACACCTTCGACCAGTCCATGTCCAAGGGCTTCATCGAGATCTTCGGCCTGTCGTCGAAGATCGCGGCCAAGCGGGACCTGGCGTGAGCGAGCAGCAGGACGTACGCCTGTGGGGCGGCCGGTTCGCCGACGGGCCGGCCGAGGCCCTGGCGAAGCTGTCGGCCTCCGTCCACTTCGACTGGCGGCTCGCCCCGTACGACATCGCCGGCTCCCGCGCCCACGCCCGGGTGCTGCACAAGGCCGGGCTGCTGACGGACGACGAGCTCACCCGCATGATCGAGGGGCTGGGGCTGCTGGAGGCCGACGTGGCCGCCGGCACCTTCACCGGCACGGTCGCCGACGAGGACGTGCACACGGCCCTGGAGCGCGGTCTGCTGGAGCGGCTGGGCCCCGAGCTGGGCGGCAAGCTGCGGGCGGGGCGTTCGCGCAACGACCAGGTGGCCACGCTCTTCCGGATGTACCTGCGCGACCACGCCCGCATCATCGGCGGTCTGATCGCCGACCTGCAGGAGGCGCTGGTGGGCCTGGCCCAGGACCACGCGGACGTGGCCATGCCCGGGCGCACGCACCTGCAGCACGCCCAGCCGGTGCTCTTCGCGCACCACGTGCTCGCGCA
This sequence comes from Streptomyces luteosporeus, assembly GCF_039532865.1. NCBI lineage: Bacteria > Bacillati > Actinomycetota > Actinomycetes > Kitasatosporales > Streptomycetaceae > Streptomyces > Streptomyces luteosporeus. The sequence continues at coordinate 249,120 of NZ_BAAASL010000005.1, read as the reverse complement.
CGTGCAGGCGCTGTCGCGGGACGCCGAGCGGCTGCGGCAGTGGGACGAGCGCACGGCGGTCTCGCCGTACGGTTCCGGTGCGCTGGCGGGCAGCAGCCTCGGTCTGGACCCGGAGGCGGTCGCCGCCGACCTCGGCTTCGAGCGCGGCAGTGCGGGCAATTCGATCGACGGCACGGCGTCGCGCGACTTCGTGGCCGAGTTCGCCTTCATCACGGCGATGATCGGCGTCGACCTGTCGCGGATCGCGGAGGAGGTCATCATCTGGAACACGAAGGAGTTCTCCTTCGTGACCCTGCACGACGCCTTCTCCACCGGCTCGTCGATCATGCCGCAGAAGAAGAACCCCGACATCGCCGAGCTGGCGCGCGGCAAGTCGGGCCGGCTGATCGGCAACCTCACCGGGCTGCTGGCCACCCTCAAGGCCCTGCCGCTGGCGTACAACCGCGACCTGCAGGAGGACAAGGAGCCGGTCTTCGACTCCTGCGACCAGCTGGAGGTCCTGCTGCCGGCCTTCACCGGGATGATGGCGACCCTGACCGTCCACCGCGAGCGCATGGAGGAGCTGGCCCCGGCCGGTTTCTCGCTGGCCACCGACATCGCCGAGTGGCTGGTGCGCCGGGGCGTGCCCTTCCGGGTGGCGCACGAGGTCGCCGGCGCCTGCGTCAAGGAGTGCGAGGCGCGCGGCATCGAGCTGGACGAGCTGACCGACGAGCAGTTCGCGGCGATCTCCCCGCACCTGACGCCCGAGGTCCGCTCGGTGCTGAACGTGCCGGGCGCGCTCGCCTCCCGCAGCGGCCGCGGCGGCACGGCGCCCTCGGCGGTGGCGGTGCAGCTGCAGGAGGTCAAGGCGGACCTCGCCGTGCAGCGCGCCTGGGCACAGGCCCGCCGGGGCTGACCCCCGACCGTGTGACATCGATAACCCGAATGAGACACTCGTGTCTCATTCGGGTTATCGTTGTTGCATGAGCCTCGACAGAGCACGCGTACTGAAGGAGGCTGCCGCCCTGCTCAGCCGCAAGGGCACCGCCTCCATGGACGAGATCGCCAAGGCGGCCGGAATCAGCCGGGCCACCCTCCACCGCCACTTCGCCGGGCGCGACGCGCTCGTACGGGCCCTGGAGCAGCTGGGCATCGAGCAGTTCGAAGCGGCCCTGGAGCGGGCGCGGCTGGAGGAGGGGGACGCCGCCGAGGCGCTGCGCCGCCTGGTGGTGTGCGCCGAGCCCGTCGCGGGGCTGCTGTCCTTCCTCTACACCGAGAACCAGCTCTTCGAGCTCGACGTCAACGAGGGCTGGAACCGCCTGGACGCCCGGGTCCAGGCGCTGTTCCTGCGGGGCCAGGAGGAGGGCGCCTTCCGGGTGGACCTCTCACCCGCCTGGCTCACCGACGCGCTGTACGGGCTGATCGCCTCGGGCGCGTGGGCCGTGCACGATGGGCGGGTGGCCGCCAAGGACCTCACGCGCGTGATCTGCGAGCTGCTGCTGGGCGGCGCTCGGCGGAGGGCGGAGCGATGAGCGGCGAGACCGGCACCGCCGCCCGCGGGGAGCTCCACGGCGCCCGCGACCGCCGGCCGGGGCGCTGGCTGGCCCTGGCCGTCCTGGCCCTGGCCGTGCTGCTGGTGGCCGTCGACGCCACCGTCCTGGGCCTGGCCACGCCCTTCCTCAGCGAGGACCTGCGCCCCTCGGGCACGCAGCTGCTGTGGATCGGCGACGTGTACTCCTTCGTCATCGCCGGTCTGCTGGTCTCCATGGGCAGCCTCGGCGACCGCATCGGCCGCAAGCGGCTGCTGCTGTGCGGCGCGGTGGCCTTCGGCGCGGTCTCCGTGCTGAACGCCTACGCCTCCAGCCCCGAGATGATGATCGCCGCCCGGGCCCTGCTGGGCGTGGCGGGCGCGACGCTGATGCCCTCGACGCTGGCCCTGATCCGCAACATCTTCCAGGACCCGCAGGAGCGCAGCCTGGCCATCGGCATCTGGGGCGCCATGGCCTCCGCGGGCGCGGCCGTCGGCCCGGTGGTGGGTGGCTTCCTGCTGGAGAACTTCTGGTGGGGCTCGGTCTTCCTGATCAATCTGCCCGTGATGGCCGTGCTCGTCCTCGTCGGCATCAAGCTCCTGCCGGAGTCCAAGGACCCCGCGCCGGGGCCGTGGGACCTGCCGAGCGTGCTGCTGTCCATGGCCGGCATCGTGGCGGTGGTCTACGCCATCAAGGAAGGGGCCACGCACGGGCTGTCGTGGCAGGTCGGCGGGATCGCCGCGTTCGGCGTGCTGGCCCTGACCGGCTTCGTCCGCCGGCAGCTCTCGCTGGACGCGCCCCTGCTGGACATGCGCCTCTTCCACCACCGGGGCTTCTCGGCCGCGGTCCTGGCGGATCTGCTGACGGTGCTGGGTCTGTCCGGGATGGTCTTCTTCCTCTCCCAGTTCCTCCAGCTCGTCCAGGACCGCAGTCCGCTGGAGGCCGGCCTGGCCGAGCTGCCGGCGGCCATCGGCGCGGTGACGGCCGGCCTGCTCGCGGGCCAGGCCGCCCGCCGGTGGTCGGTGCGCTCGGTGGTGGCCGGCGGGCTGGGCGCGATCGGGCTGGCGCTGGCGGCGCTGATGTGGCTGAGTGCGGGCACCGACTACCCGGTGCTGGGGGCGGTGCTGCTCGTCGTCGGCGTCGGGGCGGGCCTGTCGTTCACCGTCACCGCCGACGTCATCCTCTCCAGCGTGCCCAAGGAGCAGGCCGGTTCGGCCGCGGCGGTCTCCGAGACGGCGTACGAGCTGGGTGCGGCGCTCGGTATCGCGGTGCTCGGTTCGATCGTCACCGGCGTCTACCGGGACTTCGCGGTGCCCGCCGGCATTCCGCCGGCCTCGGCCGCCGAGGCCCGTGAGTCCCTCGGCGGTGCCGTGGAGTCGGCGGGCGCCCTGCCGGCCGACCTGGGAGACGCGCTGCTGGGCTCGGCGCGCGACGCCTTCGTCGAGGGCCTGCGGATCGCCTCCGGCGTGGGCGCGCTGGTGCTGCTGGCGACGGCCGTCGCGGCCTGGTTCCTGCTGCGCGGGCAGCGGCTGGAGGAAGGGTACGGCGGCTGAGCCGACCGCGATGAGCGGCGCACGGCTCAGCTGAGCAAACACCACAGGGGCCGGGGTGGGCAACCCCCGGTCCCTGTGACGTTTACCAGCCGGTAACTCTCTTGACGCGGTCCTGACGGCCCGGAGAGCATCACGTCCACCGGTCGACAATGTCGAACGCGGTTCGTGACCACTCGTCCCACTCGTGGCCCGTCCACGCGCCCGAAGGAACCCCCCATGCGTCTGCGCACCACAGCCCGGCTCCTGGCCGCCGCGGCGGCCGCCGCCCTGAGCCTGCTGGGCCCCACCGCCGCCCCCGCCTCCGCCTCCGTCCTGGACGTGCCGCCGTCGGGCGCCAACGACTGGTCCTGCAAGCCCGACTCCGCGCACCCGCAGCCCGTCGTGCTGGTCAACGGCACCTTCAAGCTCATGGCCGAGAACTGGGCCAAGCTCTCGCCGAAGCTCAAGGAGGCGGGCTACTGCGTCTTCGCCTTCAACTACGGCCACCTGGAGACCGACCCCGTCCCGCAGTCCGCCGCCGAACTGCGCGACTTCGTCGAGGCCGTGCGCGGCGCGACCGGCGCCGCGAAGGTCGACATCGTCGGCCACAGCCAGGGCGGCATGATGCCCCGCTACTACGTGAAGTTCCTCGGCGGCGCCGACAAGGTCGACGACCTCATCGGCATCGTGCCCTCCAACCACGGCACGAAGAACCCGCTGGCCATCCCCACCGGCTACGCCTTCTGCCCCGCCTGCCTCGACCAGCGCTGGGGCTCGGACCTGCTCGCCCGGCTCAACGAGGGCGGCGAGACGCCGGCCGGCCCCGACTACACCGTCATCACCACCCGCCACGACGAGGTCGTCATCCCCTACACCAGCGCCCTGCTGACCGGGCCCGCCGAGCACCTGACCAACGTCGTGCTCCAGGACACCTGCCCGCTCGACCCCTTCATGCACGACCAGGCCACCAAGGACCCGGTCGTCGCCCAGTGGGTCCTCAGCGCCCTCGAACGCAAGGGCCCCGCCGACCCGGGCTTCCAGCCTCGGTGCTTCGGCGGGGCGTGACGCGGAGTGCCGCGCGGCGCGTCAGGCGGCCTTGGCCTGGCGCGCCTTGGTGGCGTACATGTCGACGTACTCCTGGCCCGACAGGCGCATGACCTCGCTCATCACCTCGTCGGTGACGGCCCGCAGGACGTAGCGGTCGCGGTCCATGCCCTCGTAGCGGGCGAAGTCCAGCGGCTCGCCGAAACGCACCGTCACCGGCGCGATGCGCGGCACGCCCTTGCCCGAGGGCTGTACCTTGTCGGTGCCGATCATCGCGAACGGCACCACGGGCGCCCCCGTCATCAGCGCCAGGCGCGCGATGCCGGTCCGGCCGCGGTACAGGCGGCCGTCGGGGGAGCGGGTGCCCTCCGGGTAGATGCCGAAGACCTTGCCCTCCTCCAGCACCCGGCGGCCCGTCATCAGCGCGGCCACACCGCCGTTGCCGCCGTCCCGGTCGACCGGGATCATGCCGGAGGTGGTGAAGAACCAGGCCATCAGCCGGCCCTTGAGGCCCGTGCCCTTGACGTACTCGTCCTTGCCGATGAAGTACACCTGCCGCTCGACGACGAGCGAGAGGAACAGCGAGTCGATGAACGTCGTGTGGTTGCCCGCGAGGATGACCGGCCCGCTGCCGGGGATGTGCCGGGCCCCCTCCACCGTGGGGCGGTACAGGACGCGCATCAGCAGTCCGAGGAAAGCCTTGAGCAGGATGCGGGACAACGGACCCTCCGGTCGTGGTGTTCGGTCGGGCGCACACGGGCGCGGTCGAAGACGATACTCGCGGGTACCGTCGGTGCGCACACCTGGTTGACCGACTTGAAACGCAGTGTTGACGTGAGTTTTCACTCCGTTCCGTTTCTCGTCCCCTGAGAAGAAGCCGTAGGTACATACGATCAGCCGGCGATGGCAACGGCTGGACAAGGAGAGTTCATGCATCAGGAGCAGCGGCCGGGCAGGCGCACGGTGCTGGGGGCCGCGGCGGCCCTGGGCGCGGGAGCGATGACCCTGGGCGGCGGGGTGGCCCCGGCAGCGGCAGCGGCGCCGGCCCCGGCGTCCAGAGGCGGTGGCGGTTCGTACAAGGATCTGCCCGTGCCCACCGTCATCGGCCATCGCGGAGCCTGCGGCTACCGGCCCGAGCACACCCTCGGCTCGTACGAGTACGCGCTCGCCATGGGGGCCGACGTCATAGAACAGGACGTCGTGCCCACCAAGGACGGGCACCTCGTCTGCCGCCACGAGAACGACATCACCGCCACCACGGACGTCGCCTCCCACCCCGAGTTCGCCTCCCGCAAGACCACCAAGACCGTGGACGGCGAGAAGCACACCGGCTGGTTCACCGAGGACTTCACCCTCGCCGAGCTCAAGACGCTCCGGGCCAAGGAGCGCATTCCCGGCAACCGGCAGCACAACACCCTCTACGACGGGTACTGGCAGGTGCCCACGTTCGAAGAGGTGCTCAAGTGGGCCGAGGAACAGGGCCGCAAGCGCGGCCGCCGCATCTGGCTGCACGTGGAGACCAAGCACCCCACCTACTTCCGCAAGGCCGGCCTCGGCCTCGAGGAACGCCTCGCCAAGCTGCTGCGCCGCTACAACCGCTCCGGCCGGGGCGGCCACACCTTCCTGCAGTCCTTCGAACCCAGCAGCCTGCAGCGCCTGGGCCGGCTCGGCATCGACTGCCCCAAGATCCTCCTCCTCGACGACCTGCCCACCCGCCCCTGGGACTTCGTCGAGGCCAAGGACCCGCGCACCGTGGCCGACCTCATCACCCCCGCCGGCCTGAAGTGGGTCTCCGGCTTCGCCCAGGGCATCGGCCCCTGGCTCAACCTCATCATCCCGCGCGACGCGGCCGGCAAGCTCACCAAGCCCACCACCCTGGTGCGCGACGCCCACTCGGCGGGCCTGATCCTGCACCCGTACACGATGCGCAACGAGAACTCCTTCCTCCCGGCGGACTTCCAGCGCGGAACGGACCCCAACGCGTACGGTGACGCGTTCGGGGCGTTCAAGACGTACTTCGCGACGGGCATCGACGGCATCTTCTCCGACAACCCCGACACGGCGGCGCTGGCGCGCGACGCGCACGGCAGGCGCTGACGCGCAGTCACGGGGGCTCCGCCCCCGTGCCCCGGCCGGGGCTTCGCCCCGGACCCCCGGGGGGGGGGTGCTGCCCGGTGGGCCGGTTTGTGCCCACCCTCCCCCATAGGCCTGAACGGCCATGGGGGGACCCCCATCGCCCTGCGGCACGATTGCCCGCAAACCGGCGGGTGCCGAATCCAGCCCGTCCGGCGTTTGAGGACACCGGGCGGAGCCCGGTCCGGGGGTGCTAGGGGGCGGCAGCCCCGCTAGGAGACGGGGAGTGGGGGCACCTCCCAGCGGTAGCTGGGGGCGGCGGGGCCGGGGCACGGCCCGCCGCAGGCGGCGCCACCCCGAACGGGTGAATCCGGTGGCCGGTGGAAACCGGCCACCGGCCGGCCACGTCACCGCCCCCGTGAACGCCCAAGATCTTCTGACCCGCTACGGCCCGCTGCTCAAAGCGGAGTGCGCCGCCGAAGCCCCCGCAGCCGGCATCGACGCCGCCGACCTGGAGCACGACGTCTGGGTGCGCCTCCTCGACGCGAAGGCCGCGGTCTCGGCGCACGGCTTACGGGCCGCCGTCCGCGCCGTCGCCCGCCGTGCCCGGCGCCGGGCACGGCGCGAGGTGCCGTACGCCACCGCCCCCGACGCCGCCGCGCCCGGCGTGGAGCAGGCGGTGCTGGACGCCGAGTCCGGCCGGGAGCTGCGGGCGGCGGTGCGCCGGCTGCCGGGCCGCTGTGCGGGTTTGCTGTCTGCGATGTTGTCCCGCAAGGACCCGACCTACCGCGAAATCGCAGGGAAGTTGGGAATCTCACAAGGCTCTTTGGGGCCCATCCGTTCCCGTTGCCTGGGATGCCTGCGCAGAATGCTCATCGCGGAGATTGCCGCTCCTGGCCCTTGGGGAAAGGAGCGTTAACGAACCGAAACAGGGGAGGCAGGCGCACATGGGCATGAGCGTGACCATCTCGGCCGCGGCCGAGGCCGATGCCGAGCGGATCCTCAAACTCCAGTACTTGTGCTACCAGAGCGAGGCGGAGCTCTACGGGGACTATTCGATCGAGCCCCTGACTCAGTCCCTCGACGACCTGCGCGCCGAACTGGGCCGCGGCTGCGTGCTCGTGGCCCGGCTCGGCGAGGAGGTCGTCGGTTCGGTGCGCGCCTCGGTGGGCGCGGACGGCACCGCGGACATCACCGGTCTCATCGTGCATCCCCGGATGCAGCGGCACGGCCTGGGCGGCAGGCTGCTGGCGGCGATCGAGGAGCGGCTGGCGGGGGAGTGGTCCGCCAAGCGCTATCGCCTGGCCACGGGGCAGCGCAGCGAGGGCAACCTGCGGCTGTACCGCAAGTGGGGCTACGAGCGCACCGGCACCGAGCAGGTCTCCAGGGTGCTGACGCGCATCACCCTGGAGAAGGACGCCCCGGCCGCCCTGGCGACCACGGCCTGAGCCGCGTGCGGCCTCAAGCCGGCGCCCGGCGCAGCCAGATCATGGCGGTCACCGGCAGGACGACGGGGATGAAGAGGTACCCCATGCCGTAGTCGGACCAGACGGTGGCGTCGGGGAAGGACGAGGGGGCGAGCAGGGTCCACGTCCCCACGATCAGCACTCCGGCCAGCTCGGCGGCGCAGCACACCAGCGCCGCCCTGCGGGCCCGCCGTCCGCCGCGCACCAGCGAGTAGGTGATGAAGGCGTAGACGACGGCGGCCGCCGCCGACAGGACGTAGGCCAGCGGCGCCCGGCCGAAGTCCAGGATCATCTGGACGACGGAGCGGGAGGCGGCCGCCACGGTGAAGACGCCGTAGAGCCAGACCAGCAGCCGGCCCGGGCCGTGCCCGAGGTCGAATCCGGTGCTCTCGGCGGTGTCGCCGGCGCGTACGGGCTCTGCCATGTCAGCCTCCCCAGATGTCGTAGAGCCGCACTTCGAGCACGGCGAGGACCACGGCGCCCGCGGCCACGGTGGCCGAGCCCCAGCGGGTGCGCTCGGCCAGCGACATGAAGCCGGCGGCCGGTACGGCGGCGGCCGCGCCCAGCAGGTAGGCCACGAAGATCGTGGTGCCCTGGGCCGGCCGGTCGCCGCCGGCGAGGCGGACGACGCCTATGACGAGCTGCACCAGGGCCAGCACGGCGACCACGGCCATGCCGATGAAGTGCCAGTCCTTGGTGGGTTCGTCGCGCGCGAAGGCGAAGCCGCACCAGGCGGCCAGTGCGAGGGCGGCCAGGCCGGCCGCGAGAGTCAGCGCGTCGATCACCGCGGCCCCCCGGCGGTGCGGGCGTGCGAATGGGGCATGACAGGCATGGGACGACTGTAATGGCCCGGTGCGCCCGGTCCGCGCGCGGGCCCGCGCGGGCCCGCGGTGTCCTTGGCACGAGCCCCTGATGTCCATGAGGTGAGCGGTACTGTCCGGTATTCGGACAGACGTGGCCTGTTCGCACACCCTTCTGTTTTACTTGCCCGCATGACCGCGACGAGCACCCGCATGATTGCGACCGAGGCGAAGATGACGCCCGGCGCTGCGCGTCGCATGTGTCGAATGTGTGACTGCTGAGGGCCCCTGTGCCTCGCGCCCCGAAGCGAGACCCCGTCGATACCGCCCGGCGACACCCCGGATCCGGATCGCACCGCCCCGCGTCACACGGACCCCCTGGCCCGCGCCCCCGGCGCCCGCAGGGACCGCCCGATGTCGCGTTCCGCAATGCATGCCCGTGCCGGCGCCGTCGTCGCCGCGCACTCGAACAGTGACGGAATCCTTCTGTGATCACCACACAAGGCCTGAGCAAGGTCTACCGCTCACGCGGCCGCGAGGTCACCGCCCTCGACGGCGTCGACCTCCACGTGCGCGAGGGCGAGGTGTACGGCGTCATCGGCCAGAGCGGCGCCGGCAAGTCGACCCTCATCCGCTGCGTCAACCTCCTGGAGCGCCCCACCTCCGGCACGGTCACCGTCGCCGGCCAGGACCTCACCGCGCTCGCCGGCCGCGGCCAGCGGGCGAACGCCGCGCTGCGCACGGCCCGCAGCCACATCGGCATGGTCTTCCAGCACTTCAACCTGCTCTCCTCGCGCACCGTGCAGGCCAACGTCGAGCTGCCGCTGGAGATCCTCGGCCTCGACCGCCGCGAGCGCGAGCGCAAGGCGGTGGAGCTGCTCGACCTCGTCGGCCTCGCCGACAAGGCCCGGGCCTACCCCGGCCAGCTCTCCGGCGGCCAGAAGCAGCGCGTCGGCATCGCCCGCGCCCTGGCCGGCGACCCCAAGGTGCTGCTCTCCGACGAGTCGACCTCCGCGCTCGACCCGGAGACCACCCGCTCCATCCTCCAACTGCTGCGCGACCTCAACCAGCAGCTCGGCCTGACGATCATGCTCATCACCCACGAGATGGACGTCGTCAAGACGATCTGCGACTCCGCCGCCCTGATGAAGGCCGGCCGCGTCGTGGAGTCGGGCACCGTCTCCGAGCTGCTCGCCACCCCCGGCTCCGAGCTCGCCGCCGAGCTGTTCCCCGTCGGCGGCGAGCCCTCCGGGCCCGACCGCACCGTCGTGGACGTCACCTTCCACGGCGAGGCCGCCACCCAGCCGGTCATCTCCCAGCTCTCGCGCACGTACAACATCGACATCTCGATCCTGGGCGCCGCGATGGACACCGTCGCCGGCAAGCAGATCGGCCGGATGCGCATCGAGCTGCCCGGCCGCTTCGAGGAGAACGTCGTCCCCATCGGCTTCCTGCGCGAGCAGGGCCTGCAGGTGGACGTGGCGGACGTGCAGAGCCCGCCCCCCGCCGCCCCGCTCCTGAAGGAAGGTGCCAAGTGACCTGGGCCGAGATGCAGCCCCTGCTGCGCGACGCGTGTCTGGACACCCTCTTCATGGTGTGGTGGTCCACCGTCTACGCCGTCATCGGCGGCCTGCCCCTGGGCCTGCTGCTCGTGCTGACCGACCGGGGCGCGCTGCTGCAGAACGCCGCCGTCAACAAGGTGCTCGGCGCGATCCTCAACCTCGGGCGCTCGCTGCCGTTCATCATCCTCATCGTCTGGCTGATCCCCTTCAGCCGGCTCGTCGTCGGCACCTCCATCGGCCCCAGCGCCGCCGTGGTCGCCCTCGCCATCGGCGCGATCCCCTTCTTCGCCCGCCTGGTGGAGACCGCGGTCCGCGAGGTCGACCACGGGCTGGTCGAGGCCGTCCAGTCGATGGGCGGCGGCACCTGGACGATCATCTTCAAGGTGCTGCTCCCGCAGGCGCTGCCCTCCCTGATCGCCGGCCTGACCACCACCGTCATCACCCTCATCGGCTACTCGGCCATGGCCGGCGCCGTCGGCGGCGGCGGCCTGGGCAACCTCGCCATCACCTACGGCTACCAGCGCCGCGAGGACGCCCTGATGAACATCACCATCGTGCTGCTCATCGTCATCGTCACCGTCGTCCAGATCGCCGGCGACCTCGCCGTACGCCGCCTGGCCTCCCGCGGCGGCCGCCAGGCCGCCCCCGTGGGCCTGCGCCGGCTGCTGCCCGCCCAGCGCACGACGACCACCCCCACCACCCCGGACCCGGCCGCCCCCGAGGCCGACGCCGTCCCCACCAAGGCGGCCTGACCGGACCCACCCCCCCACAGACCCGCGAGAGCCCGGACCCTTTGCCGGGCGCACACACCTCCGGAACACCAGAAACACCAGCAAGGAAGGCACTCTTCGTGCGTACCACCGCCAAGCTCACCGCCGCCCTCGCGGCCGCCGCCGCCCTCACCCTCGGCGTCACCGCCTGCAGCGCCCCCTCCGACACCTCCGGCAGCTCGTCCAAGAAGGGCAAGGACGCCGACCCCGCGGCCAAGCTCGTCGTGGCCGCCAGCCCCACCCCGCACGGCGACATCCTCAACTTCGTCCGCGACCACCTCGCCGCGAAGGCCGGCCTCAAGCTGGAGGTCAAGGAGTTCAACGACTACGTCCTGCCGAACACCGCCACGCAGAACGGCGAGGTCGACGCGAACTTCTTCCAGCACAAGCCCTACCTCGACGACTTCAACAAGAAGAACAAGACGGACATCGTGCCCGTCGTCAACGTCGAGATCGAGCCGCTCGGCCTGTACTCCAAGAAGGGGAAGAAGGTCGCCGACCTCGGCTCCGGCTCCACCATCGCCGTCCCCAACGACGCCACCAACGAGGGACGCGCCCTGAAGCTCCTCGCCGACAACGGCGTCATCAAGCTCAAGGACGGCGTCGGCGCCGCGGCCCGGCTCTCCGACGTCGAGGACAAGAAGGGCGTCGAGTTCACCGAGCTCGAAGCCGCCCAGATCCCCTCCCGCCTCGCCGACGTGGACGCCGCCGTCATCAACGGCAACTTCGCCATCAGCGCCAAGCTCAGCCCGGCCAAGGACGCCATCGCCCTGGAGAAGGCCGACGGCAACCCCTACGCCAACTTCCTCGCGGTGAAGAAGGGCAACGAGGCCGACCCCCGCATCACCAAGCTCGCCCAGCTGCTCAACTCCGACGAGGTGAAGAAGTTCATCCAGGAGAAGTTCAGCAACGGCGCCGTCATCCCCGCCTTCGGCCCCGTCAAGAGCTGACACCTTGTAACCTCGGCCCTCCGTACGGTCGTAAGGCCCCGCGCACACAACACCCCGTGCGCGGGGCCCTGCGCTTGGCGCACCCGCCCGCCGATGCTGCATGCTGGTGCACCCGGGCCCCACCCGTACACCCCGAGCCCACCCGCCCCCGGCGTTGGAGCAGCGCATGACATCCACCTTTCCGGACATCTCCATCAGTACGGACCGGCTGGTGCTGCGCCCGTTCGAGGCAGGCGACGTCCCCGCGCTCGCCGAGATGATGAACGACGAGCTCATCACCGCCTGGACCGCCGCCCCCCACCCCTACACCACCGCCGACGCCCGCGACTGGGCCCTGCGCCGCGCCCCCGCCGAACGCTCCACCGGGCGCGGAATCGTCTTTGCGGTCACCGAGTTCCTCACCCACCGCCTCGTGGGCACCCTCCACCTGCGCAACACCGACTGGCGCACCCTGACCACCGAGGTCTCCTACGTCACCGCCCCCTGGGCCCGCGGCGAGGGCTACGCCTGCGAATCCCTCCTCGCCGTCGCCGAATGGCTCTTCCGCGACCAGCGCTTCCAGCGCCTGGAACTGCGCACCGCCGCCGACAACACCGCCGCCCAGCAGGTCGCCCAGAAGGCCGGCTGCGTCAGCGAGGGCGTCCTGCGCAACGCCTGGATAGGCCGCAGCCGCACCGAAGGTGCCGGCTGGACCGAGATCCGCACCGACCTCATCCTGTGGAGCCTGCTGCCGGAGGACCTCGACGACGGCGAGGACCACCACCCCGTCGGCTGGGACCGCGCCGGCCACCCCTCCCACGCCGCACCCGCCTTCCCGCTCTGGCGCTGACCGGCACCCACGCCGCGCAGCCCCGGCCGGCACCGGCCGGGGTACGCTCGGTGCTGCCCGCCCCCACGGGGGCCCGACCTGCGACAAGCCCAGGAGACAGACGACGATGGCCGACCGGGTCACGGTGATCGGCTGGGACGGCTCACCGCTGACGGCCGCGGCCCGCTCGGCCCTCGCAGCCGCCACCCTCGTCGCCGGCGCACCCCACCACCTGGCCCTGCCCGAGGTGCCCGCCGACGCCGAACGCATCCGCCTCGGCAGCCTCGACCTCGCCGCCCGCCGCATCGCCGCCCACCGCGGCTCCGCCGTCGTCCTCGCCGACGGCGACCCCGGCTTCTTCGGCGTCGTACGCACCCTGCGCGCCCCCGACTACGGCCTGGAGATCGAGGTCGTCCCCGCCGTCTCCTCCGTCGCCACCGCCTTCGCCCGGGCCGGCATGCCCTGGGACGACGCCCAGGTCGTCGTCGCCCACGCCCGCGACCTGCGCCGCGCCGTCAACGTCTGCCGCGCCCACCCCAAGGTCGCCGTCCTCACCTCCCCCGGCGCCGGCCCCGCCGAACTCGCCCTGCTGCTCGGCGACGTCCACCGCACCTTCGTCATCTGCGAGGAACTGGGCACCGAGCGGGAGCAGGTCACCGTCGTCACCTCCGACCGGGCCGCCGACCACACCTGGCGCGACCCCAACGTCGTCATCGTCATCGGCGGCTCCGGCACCCCCCTCGGCCGCGGCGGCACCTGGATCGCCGGCCGCGACCCCGGCCAGCCCCCGGCCGTCCGCGGCTGGGCCCTGCCCGCCGGCGCCTACGACACCACCCTCGGCGAGGGCGAGGGCACCGAACTGCGCGCCGCCCAACTCGCACGCCTCGGCCCCCGCGTGGGCGACCTGGTCTGGGACATCGGCTCCGGCAGCGGCGCCGCCGCCGTCGAGGCCGCCCGCTTCGGCGCCGCCGTCATCGCCGTCGACCGCGACCCCGACGCCTGCCGCCGCGCCGCCTCGCTCGCCCGCCGCTACGGCACCCAGCTGCAGGTCGTCCACGGCACCGCCCCGCAGATCCTGGAGGAACTCCCCGAACCGGACGTCGTCCGCGTCGGCGGCGGCGGCCCCGCCGTCGTCGCCGCCTGCGCCGACCGCCGCCCCGAACGCATCGTCACCCACGCCGCCACCCGCGACGACGCCGAAGCCGTCGGCCGCGTCCTCGCCGAAGGCGGCTACACGGTGCACTGCACACTGCTCCAGGCAGTGGACTTGGACACAGGCGACTGGACGGAGCGCGAGCGCGCCGTAGCCTTCCTCCTGAGTGGCCGTCGCACCCACCCCTGAGGGCCCCCGGGCCCGGTCGGGGTAGGCTGGCGGATCGTTGTGCCGCCGGTCAGCGGTGTCCGACACCACACCCGTCAATGCCCCGAACGCCTCACCCTTTTGGCGCATACAGGGCAGGGTGGCACCGGTGGCACACAACGTGCCGCGAGGCATGGACGCTCGTTGTTGTCTGTGGGCGGCAGCGGTTGGAAGGAGCACTACCGATGGGCGAGGGGTACGCATGACCGACACCGGCCGGTTCCCGGGCGAGGGACAGCCGGAGAACGCAGGCGCACTGCCCGGGCACGCCGCAGACCCTGCCGACACCGCAGCCCCAGCCCCCTACGCCTACCTCGACCACGACGCCGCGGACGAGGACGACCTGCTGCTCATGCCCGGTGCCCAGGGCGCCTGGAGCGAACAGCCCCCCGCCCATGGCGGCACCCACGAGACCGGCGGCCGCGACACCGGCTCCGTCGACTACACCGAGGTCCGCACCCCGCCGGCCGCCGCCCCGCCGCGCCGCCCCCTCCACATGGGCCCGCCCGTCCCGGAGCCCAACAGCGGCATCGTCCGCTCCCTCGCCGACCGCGGCCCCGCCGCCCCGCAGCAGCCCGTCGGCACCCCCGCCCCGCCCGTCGGCGGCGTCGAGTACGCCGAGCCTGGCGCGGAGCAGCCGGCGTTCGTACCGCCGCAGCCCGTGGGCGACGCGCCCGCCGACGCCCCCGCCGACGCCACGGCGGGAGCGGGCGTGCCCGCCCAGCGCGCCGCCGAGGTGCCCACCGTCGCCCCGGGCGCCGCCCAGGCCCTCGTCGACCGCGTCCTGCCCACGGTGGCCCAAGCGGCGCCCGTCGCCGGGCCGGATGACGCCCCGTCGGCGCAGACTGCCGCCGTCCCCGCCGAACCGGCCGCGGCCCCGCCGCAGGAGGCCCCCGCCCCGGCGATGCCCCCCGCCGAGCCGGTGGCCCCCGAGCCGGTGGCCGGGCCGACCGCCTCCGTCGCCCGGGGCATGGGCGTGGGCGCCTTCCTGGACGACCCCGTCGAGCCGGCGCAACCGCCGACCCCCGCCGTTGCCGAGGCCGCCGCGGTTCCGCCGCCGGCAGAGCCCGTCGAGCCCGCGGCTCCGCAGTCGGAGGCCCCCGCCCCGACTCCGGCCGAGCCCGCCGTCGTCGTGGCCGCCGAGCCCCAGGACGCAGTCACGGCGCAGGTCGAGGCAGAGCCCGGCTCCGCACAGCCCGCCCCTGCCGAGGCTGTCGCCGTCGAGCCTGCTCAGCCCGTCGAACCTCAGGCCGCAGCCCAGGTTCCGGCCGGGCCCGGGGAGCCGCACGCAGTGGACCACGCGCCGGCCGAGGGCGTCGCCGCCACCGCCGTGGTGTCCGCCGAGCCGCAGGTCGCGACCCCGGCCGAGTCCGCGGTCATGGATGCCGTCGCGCCGGCCGAGGCCCAGCCTGCAGCCCCGGCCCCGGCCGAGCCGGTCGGCTCTGTTGCCGCCGAGCCGCAGGCCGTCGCCCCGGCCGAGCCCGCCGTCGTGGATGCTGTCGCGCCGGCCGAGGCGCAGGCCGCAGTTCCGGCTCCGGCCGAGCCGGTTGCCGCCGAGCCGACCGAGCCGCAGCCTGCGGCCCCGGCCGAGCCCGCCGTCGTGGAAGCTGTCGCGCCGGTCGAGGCCCAGGCTGACGTTCCGACTCCGGCCGAGCCGGTGGCGGCCGCCCCGGCCGAGCCGCAGGCCACGGCCCCGGTCCCGGCCGAGCCGGTGGAGGTTGTCGCCGCCGCGCCCGAGGAGCCGCAGGCCGAGCCTGCCCCCCCGGCCCAAGCGGCCGTCGCGGCACCGGCCGAGCCGGTCGAGCCTGCTGCCGTCGCATCGGCGCAGCCGCAGGCTGCTGCCGTCGCCCCGGCCGAAGCCGCCCCTGTTGCGCCCGTCGAGCCGCAGGCCGCGGCCCCGGTCGTGGGCGCTGTCGCCGAGCCCGCCGCGCCGGCCGAGTCCCAGGTCGCAGCCCCCGCTCCGGCCGAGGTTGCCACCGCCGAGGCCGTCCCGGCCCCGGCCGCCGAGCCTGCTTCGGCAGACGTGGCGGCACCGGCGGATGTGCCCGCCACGGGCGCCGTGCCCGCACAGGCCGCACCGGCACCGGCGGACGCGTCCGCACCGGCCGCCGATGCCGCTCCGGCCACCGACCCGGCACCGGCAGAGGCACACCCACCGGTCGCCGAGGCGCCCCCGGCCATTGACCCTGCGTCGGCAGATGCAGCCGCACCGGCTGCCGTGCCCGCACCGGCAGACGCACCGGCCCCGGTCGCCGAGGCCGACCTGGCCACTGGCAGCCCTGCGCCGGCGGACGCGCCTGCCACGAGCGCTGTGCCCGCCCCCGCGCCGGCAGACGCACCCGCCCCGGTCGCCGAGGCCGAGCCGCCCGCCGACGGCCCGCGCGTACGGCTCATCGACGAGCCGGACACCGAGGCCCCCGCCCAGCCCGGGCCGGAGGCCGACGCCGCGGCCGTCGTCGCCGAGCCCGAGCCGGAGGCGGCGCCGCCCGCCGGCCCCCCGGCCGAAGGGTTCGGGGACGCCGAGCGTGCCGCCGTGCACCGGGTGATGCGCGAACGGCGCGACATCCGCAACGGCTTCCGCCCCGACCCCATCCCGCACGAGGTGCTGCTGCGCGTGCTGGAGGCCGCGCACACCGCGCCCAGCGTCGGGCACTCCCAGCCGTGGGACTTCGTCGTCATCCGTTCGGCGGAGACCCGCCGGGCGATGCACGAGCTGGCGACCCGTCAGCGCGAGGCGTACGCCAAGTCGCTGCCCAAGGGCCGGGCCAAGCAGTTCAAGGAAATGAAGATCGAGGCGATCCTCGAGACGCCCGTCAACATCGTCGTCACCGCCGACCCCACCCGGGGCGGCCGGCACACCCTGGGCCGGCACACCCAGCCGCAGATGGCGCCGTACTCCTCCGCGCTGGCCGTCGAGAACCTCTGGCTCGCCGCCCGCGCCGAGGGCCTCGGCGTGGGCTGGGTCAGCTTCTTCGACGAGCGCGAGATGGTGCGCGCCCTCGGTCTGCCCGAGCACCTGGAGGTCGTCGCCTACCTGTGCGTCGGGTACGTCGACGAGTTCCCGGGCGAGCCGGAGCTGATGCAGGCCGGCTGGTCGAAGCGCCGTCCGCTGTCGTGGGTCGTGCACGAGGAGGAGTACGGGCGCCGGGCCCTGCCCGGTGAGGAGCCGCACGACCTGCTCGCGGAGACCCTGCGCGGCATCCGTCCGCTGGACGCCAAGGCGCTCGGCGAGGCGTGGGAGCGGCAGAAGCGCATGACGAAGCCGTCGGGCGCGCTCGGCATGCTGGAGATCATTTCGGCGCAGCTGTGCGGCCTGTCCCGCAAGTGCCCGCCGCCGATCCCCGAGCCCGCGGCCGTCGCGATCTTCGCCGGGGACCACGGCGTCCACCACCAGGGCGTCACGGCCTGGCCCCAGGAGGTCACCTCCCAGATGGTGGCCAACTTCCTGGGCGGCGGCGCGGTGTGCAACGCCTTCGCCAACCAGGTGGGGGCCGAGGTGTGCGTGGTCGACGTCGGCGTCGCCTCGGAGCTGCCGACGACGCCGGGGCTGCTGCCGCGCAAGGTCCGGGCCGGTACGAACGACTTCACCACCGGCCCCGCGATGACCCGCGAGGAGGCGCTGCGCGCGGTCGAGGTGGGCATCGAGACCGCCCGCGACCTCGTCACGGCCGGCAACAAGGCCCTGCTCACCGGTGAGATGGGCATCGCCAACACCACGGTGTCCGCGGCGCTCATCTCCGTCTACACCGGCGCCGACCCGGCGGAGATCACCGGGCGTGGCACCGGCATCAACGACGAGATGCACGCCCGCAAGATCGACGTGGTGCGCCGGGCCCTGGAGCTGCACCAGCCCGACCCGGGCGACCCCCTCGGCGTCCTCGCCGCCATCGGCGGCCTGGAGCACGCGGCGCTCGTCGGCCTCATCCTCGGCGGCGCGTCGCTGCGTACGCCGGTGATCCTCGACGGCGTCAGCGCCGGTGCCGCGGCCCTCGTGGCCCGGGCCGTCGCGCCGGAGGCGCTGGCCGCGTGCATCGCGGGCCACCGCAGCGCGGAGCCGGGGCACGTGGCGGCGCTGACGAAGCTGGGCCTGCGCCCGCTGGTGGACCTGGACCTGCGCCTCGGCGAGGGAACGGGTGCGCTGCTGGCGCTGCCGGTCGTGCAGAGCGCTGCGCGGGCGATGCACGAGGTGGCGACGTTCGACAAGGCCGGGGTCAGCGAGAAGGGCTGACGCCGGTGCGCCGGCCGGTGGGCGATCGTTCCGGCCCGCGGAACGATTGCCCACCAGCACGCCGGCCCCTTTAGGGTGTCCCCACCAGCGCATTTGTCAGAGGAGCCCGCACCATGGCAGAGCCTTTGCCCTATCCCGTCGGACTGCGTCTCGCCGGTCGCCGCGTCGTCGTGCTCGGCGGCGGTCAGGTCGCCCAGCGCCGGTTGCCGGGCCTGGTGGCCGCCGGAGCCGACGTGCTCCTCGTCTCGCCCTCCGTCACCCCCTCCGTCGAGGCCATGGTCACGGCGGGCGAGGTGCGTTGGGAGCGCCGCCGCTACCGGGAGGGCGACCTCGACGGCGCCTGGTACGCGCTGATCAGCACCGACGACGCCGACGCCAACGCGGCGGCCTCCGCCGAGGCCGAGGCCCGCCGGGTCTGGGCCGTGCGCAGCGACGACGCCGCGGCGGCCACGGCCTGGACGCCCGCCACCGGGCGCGCCGCCGGGGTCACCGTCGCCGTCCTCACCGGGCAGGACCCGCGCCGCAGCGCCGCCGTGCGGGACGCCGTCGTCGAGGGCCTGCGCGACGGCACGCTCGCCGCCCCGTACCACCGGGCCCGGGCCAAGGGCGTCGCCCTGGTCGGCGGCGGTCCCGGCGACCCCGACCTGATCACCGTGCGCGGCCGCCGGCTGCTGGCGGAGGCCGACGTCGTCATCGCCGACCGGCTCGGCCCCCGCGACCTGCTCGACGAACTGCCGCCGCACGTCGAGGTCATCGACGCCGCCAAGATCCCCTACGGCCGCTTCATGGCCCAGGAAGCGATCAACAACGCGCTCATCGAGCACGCCAAGGCGGGCAAGGCCGTGGTGCGCCTCAAGGGCGGCGACCCGTTCGTCTTCGGCCGGGGCATGGAGGAGGTGCAGGCGCTCGCCGAGCACGGCATCCCCTGCACCGTGGTGCCCGGCATCTCCAGCTCCATCAGCGTGCCCGCCGCGGCCGGCATCTCCGTCACGCACCGGGGCCTGGCACAGGAGTTCACCGTGGTCAGCGGCCACGTGGCCCCCGACGACCCGCGCTCGCGCGTGGACTGGGCCGCCCTCGCCCGGCTCACCGGCACGCTCGTGCTGCTGATGTCCGTCGAGAACATCCCCGCCATCGCCGACACCCTCATCGGCCACGGCCGCCCCGCCGGCACGCCCGTCGCCGTCGTCCAGGAAGGCACCACCGCCGCCCAGCGCCGCGTGGACGCCACCCTCGCGACGGTGGGGGAGCGGGTACGGACGGAGGGCATACGCCCGCCCGCCGTCATCGTCATCGGCGAGGTGACGGCGGTCGGCCCGGCCGGACCGAACAGCTGACCTCCACCCACCACCCCACGGACAGACCGGGAAAGCACCACAGCATGGCCGAGCTCATCACCATCGACGACCCAGACGACCCCCGCCTGCACGACTACACCGGCCTGACCGACGTCGAACTGCGCCGCCGCCGCGAGCCCGCCGAGGGCCTGTTCATCGCCGAGGGCGAGAAGGTCGTCCGGCGCGCCCTGCAGGCGGGGTACGCCATGCGGTCGATGCTGCTGTCGGCCAAGTGGGTCGAGGTGATGCGGGACGTCATCGAGGAGTCCGAGGCCCCGGTCTACGTCGTCACGCCCCGGCTGGCCGAGCAGGTGACGGGCTATCACGTCCACCGCGGCGCCCTGGCCTCGATGCAGCGCAGGCCCCTGCCGGCCGCCGGCGACCTGCTCACCACCGCCCGCCGCGTGGTGGTGATGGAACGCGTCAACGACCACACCAACATCGGTGCCATCTTCCGCAGCGCCGCGGCCCTCGGCATGGACGCCGTGCTCCTCTCCCCGGACTGCGCCGACCCCCTCTACCGGCGCTCGGTGAAGGTCTCCATGGGCGCCGTCTTCTCCGTCCCCTACGCCCGGCTGGAGGACTGGCCGCGCGACCTGGAGACCGTGCGCGGGGCGGGCTTCAAGGTCCTCGCCCTGACCCCCGACGAGCGGGCCACCCCCATGGACGACGCCGCCCCGCACCGGCTGGAGCGGGTGGCCCTGATGCTGGGCGCCGAGGGCGACGGCCTGACCCCCCGCGCCCTGCGCGCGGCGGACGAATGGGTGCGCATCCCGATGGCCCACGGCGTGGACTCCCTCAACGTGGGCGCCGCGGCGGCGGTGGCCTTCTACGCGGTCACCGCAGGCCGTCCGGTGGCCTGACGCCCCGTAAGGGGCGCGGGGCAGTGTCGATCTGCGGCTGTCGCCGCGTGGGCGCGATCGGCCACCGACGGCCCCCAGCCGACACCGCACCTGCGGGCGCGTCGTGGCTTGTCGCGCAGTTCCCCGCGCCCCTTACGGGGCGCTGTGGTGAGCGGGCGCCGTGCGGGCGTGGCCCTGGGAGTGGGAGGGGCCCTGGCAGCCCTGGGCCGCTGCGATGCCGAGCGCGACGAGCAGCGTGACCACCACGAAGACGATCAGCCGCTGCCGCAGCAGGCCCCGGTCCGGGCCCGTCCGGCGGGCGCCGGGGGCCGTGCGGGCCCCGGCGCGGGCCGCGTCGCGGCCGGGCATGGGGCGGGTGTGCGCCGGCCGGCCGGGGCCGGCCGGGGCCGGCTGCGCCGCCGGGCCGGCCGCCGCCGGGCCGGGGCGGGGCGTGGGGGAGCTGCCGGGGCGGCGCTCGGTGCGCTGGCGCTCGTACTCCGCCGCCCGGCGGGCCGAGGGCCGGTCGGGCTCGCGGCGCGGCGACGGCGGCCGGCCCTCTCCGATGCCGTGCGCCTCCCGGGCGGCGATCTCCTTCAGCCGCAGGGACAGCTGCAGCGTGCTGGGCCGCTCCTCCGGGTCCTTGGCCAGGCAGGCGTGGATGAGCGGGGCGAGCGCGTCGGGGACGGCCATGAGCTGGGGTTCCTCGTGGACCACCCGGTAGAGCATGACCTCGGAACTGCCCTGTCCGAAGGGGGAGTCGGCCGTCGCCGCGTAGGCGAGCGTGGCGCCCAGGGCGAAGACGTCGGTGGCCGGGGTCACCGCGGCGCCGCGGACCTGCTCGGGTGCGAGGAAGCCGGGGGAGCCGACCGCCGTGCCCACGTGCGTGAGCGTGCTGGCCCCGGTGGCCCAGGCGATGCCGAAGTCGATGATCCGCGGACCCTTGGGGGACAGCAGGATGTTGGAGGGCTTGAGGTCGCGGTGGACGACGCCCGCGTCGTGCACGGCCAGCAGTCCCTCGGCCAACGCGGCGCCGATGGAGGCGGTCTGAGCGGCCGACAGGGGCCCTTCCTCGTTGACCTTGTCGTGCAGCGAGGGCCCGGGCACGTACTGGGTGGCGAACCACGGACGGTCGGCCTCCAGGTCCGCGGCCACCAGCCGCGCCGTGCAGCCGCCGCGGATCCGCCGGGCGGCGGAGACCTCGCGGGCGAAGCGGGAGCGGAACTCCTGGTCCTCCGCCAGGTCGGGGCGGATCACCTTCAGCGCCACGCGCTGCCCGCGCCGGTCCGACCCCAGGTAGACCACACCCATGCCGCCCGCGCCGAGCCGGCGGTGCAGCCGGAAATTGCCGACGACACGCGGGTCCTCGCGCCGGAGCCGCATCATCGTCATCTTCGTCCCCTACCTCCGGTGGGGCTGCCCCACACAGCTGCCCGGCCTCTGACGTGGCACAGCTTACGGATTGACGGACGGTCGTGCTGCGAGGCCGCGCATGCGTCGGCGACCGGATTGCCCGTCACCGGCCGGTGGCGGCCACGGCCGTGCCCGGCCCGGTGCGGGGCGTCGCGCCGGGAACGGCCGGGACGGGGCGGACCGTCGCCCAAGCGCCCGGCGGGCCAAGGGCTTTGGCCGGTTCCGGCCCCTGCGCGGGGTCGTCCGCCCGGGCGGCGGCCGGGGGGAGTCGAACGTATGACGCGAGGAGGTACGGGCCCGGCCCGGCACCCCCGCACGGGCGGCCGCCGGTGCGGCCGGGAAGTGATCGAATTCACCGGGGGAGGGGCCTCTCCACCCCTGGGAGTACCTCGCCGGGCCGCTGTCATCCTCTCGGAGAACGCCGAGGGGTACGCGGGCATGACGCCGGGCCGGGGCGGCCGCGCCTAGGGTGAGGGGCAAGCGACGGGCACGCACACTCGTCCCCCGAGGTCAGGTGCCCGTCGCCCCACACGACGCAGGGGAGACGGAAGGAGCGGAGGATGCCGGACGTGGCGGGGCGCGGGAGCGCCCGGGCGCACGGTCACCGGGCCGTGGACGCCCCCGGCGACGGCTTCCCCCCGCCTCCCGCTCCGACCCGGCACCCGCTCGTCGCGGCCGCCATGGTGCTGCCGCTCGCGGCACTGCTCGCGGTCGTCTTCGGCGGCTGGGACGCCGTGGTCGCACAGGCGTCGTCCGTGGCCGGATTGCTGGGGCGCTGAGCGCCCCGCGGCCCGGGAAGAGCGGCCCGGGCCGGGCGATGCGGCCGGACCCCGTGGGGACGGGGGTGCGGCGGACGGCACGACGGGCCGGGTACCTGGGGAGGTACCCGGCCGTCGAGTTTCCATGGGCTCATCGGATGCGCAAAAGGCCCGGGCCGGAGCGTGGAGCTCCGGCCCGGGCCGATCGGTGTGCGCGATACTGGGATTGAACCAGTGACCTCTTCCGTGTCAGGGAAGCGCTCTCCCGCTGAGCTAATCGCGCGGGGAGACCCGTGCGGGCCTCGGTGGACGATACTGGGATTGAACCAGTGACCTCTTCCGTGTCAGGGAAGCGCTCTCCCGCTGAGCTAATCGTCCGGGGGTGCAGCGTGCGCGATACTGGGATTGAACCAGTGACCTCTTCCGTGTCAGGGAAGCGCTCTCCCGCTGAGCTAATCGCGCGGGTAGATCCATTACGGACCTGGTGGACGATACTGGGATTGAACCAGTGACCTCTTCCGTGTCAGGGAAGCGCTCTCCCGCTGAGCTAATCGTCCTTGGAGGTGGAGACGGGATTTGAACCCGTGTAGACGGCTTTGCAGGCCGTTGCCTCGCCTCTCGGCCACTCCACCAACGGAGTGGGGGTTCGGGAAGATCCCCCACATCGAGCGGACAACGAGACTCGAACTCGCGACATCCACCTTGGCAAGGTGGTGCTCTACCAACTGAGCTATGTCCGCAGGTCTTGCATCTCCGGAGCGCTTCCGCGTCCCGGCGACGTGTTGAACTTTAGCGGATTCCGGCGCCAGCTCAAATTCCGTTTGCCCAGCATGCTGCGCTGATCCTTCCCGGAACGCTCCCCACGGCCCCCGCGGTCCGCCGCCCGGACCCGCCCGCGCAGTGCCCCATAGACTCGATGACGTGCACAGCCTCCCTACTGCGCTCTCCTCGACGGCCTCCCCGATGGCCCGCTTCGGCGGCCTGCTCGCCACCGATCTGCGCGACGTCACCAGCGACCCGGCGGCCCTGGAATCCAGCGGCTGGTGGGCCGTGGTCGCCGACTTCGACGGCGGGCTGCGCTGCGCCCGCTTCGGCGACGTACGCCCCGCCCCGCCCCTGCCCGACGCGCAGGCCTGGCGCGGACCCGCACCCGAGGAGTGGACCAGCTCCCTGGACCGGGACGGCTACGTCGCGGGCGTGCGCCGCATCCGCGAGCACATAGCCGCCGGCGAGGTCTACCAGGCCAACCTCTGCCGCGTGCTGAGCGCGCCGCTGCCCGACGCCGACCGCGCCGACGTCGACGCCCTGACCGCGCTCCTGGCCCACGGCAACCCCGCCCCGTACGCGGGCACCGTGCGGCTGCCCGCCCACGGCATCGAGATCGCCACCGCCTCGCCCGAGCTGTACCTGCGCCGCACCGGCCGCACGGTGGAGTCCGGCCCCATCAAGGGCACCGGCCGCACCGCCGCGGACCTGCTGGAGAAGGACCACGCCGAGAACGTGATGATCGTGGACCTGGTCCGCAACGACCTCGGCCGCGTCTGCGCCACCGGCTCGGTGACCGTGCCCGAGCTGTGCGCGGTCGAACCGCACCCGGGCCTGGTCCACCTGGTCTCCACCGTCCGCGGCGAGCTCGCCGACGGCGCCGGCTGGCCCGAGCTGCTGGCCGGCACCTTCCCGCCCGGCTCCGTCACCGGCGCGCCCAAGGCCAGCGCCCTCGACATCATCGAGGCCCTGGAGAGAGCCCCCCGCGGCCCCTACTGCGGCGGCATCGGCTGGGTCGACGCCGACCGGGGCACCGGCGAGCTGGCCGTCGGCATCCGCACCTTCTGGATCGACCGCACCGCCCCCGGCGGCCCCGTCCTGCGCTTCGGCACCGGCGCCGGCATCACCTGGGGCTCCGACCCCGAGCGCGAGTGGGCCGAGACGGAGCTGAAGGCCGCCCGCCTCCTCGCGATAGCGTCGGGCCGACACCAGCCGGCAGGAGGGACGACACGGTGATGATCTGGTACGACGGCCAGCTCCGCGACGCGGACAGCGCCCGCATCTCGGTCTTCGACCACGGGCTCACGGTGGGCGACGGCGTCTTCGAGACGCTCAAGGCCACCGACGGCCGCGCCTTCGCGATGACCCGCCACCTCGACCGGCTCGCCGCCTCGGCCCGGCTGCTGGGCCTGCCCGAGCCCGACCGCGACGAGGTGCGCCGTGCCGCCGACGCCGTCCTCGCCGCCAACCCCATGCCGCTCGGCCGGCTGCGGATCACCTACACCGGCGGCGTCTCCCCGCTCGGCTCCGACCGCGCCACCCTGCGCCCCACCCTCGTCGTCGCCCTCGCCGAGCACACCCCCCGGCCGGGCAGCACCGCCGTCGTCACCGTCCCCTGGACCCGCAACGAGCGCGGCGCCCTGGCCGGGGCCAAGTCCACCTCGTACGCCGAGAACGTCGTCGCCCTGGCCCAGGCCCACCGGCACGCCGCCAGCGAGGCGCTGTTCGCCAACACCGTCGGCGCCCTGTGCGAGGGCACCGGCTCCAACGTCTTCGTCGTCCTCGACGGCGAGCTGCACACCCCGCCGCTGTCCTCCGGCTGCCTGCCCGGCATCACCCGCGCCCTGCTGCTGGAGTGGACCGGCGCCAAGGAGACCGACCTGCCCTTCGACGTCCTTCAGCGGGCCGAGGAGATCCTGCTGACCTCCTCCCTGCGCGACGTCCAGGCCGTGCACACCGTCGACGGCCGCCACCTGCCCGGCGTCCCCGGCCCGGTGACCGCCAAGGCCGTGCGCACCTTCGCCGAACGCTCGGCCGCGGACATCGATCCGTAAATCCGCATGACGTGCCGCCCCCGGGCCGGTACAACACCAGCGTGACCACCACGCTGCGCCCCACCGCACCGGAACTGCGCACCGAGGACGGCGGCAGGTCCCGCCCCTACGAGGTGTGCGTCAACAGCCGGCCCGTCGGCAGCCTCACCATCGCCACCGACCCGCGCTTCGGCCCCCGCTTCGGGCGCATAGCGGGGCTCGTCGTCGACGAGCGCGACCGGCACCGGGGGCGCGGCACGGTCGCCGCGCTGGCCGCGGAGGAGGTGCTGCGCGGCTGGGGCTGCACCCAGGTGTCGGTCGACGTCCCGGCCGTCGCCACCACCGCCCTGGGCCTGGCGGGCGCCCTCGGCTACGTCGAGCGCAGCCGCTCGCTGAACAAGCCGCTCGCCGCCCCGCCCGCCCTGCCGCCCGGCAGCACCGCCCGGCCCCTGGCCGAGGAGGAGTTCGCCGCCTGGCATGCGGCGGGCCGGGCGCAGTACGTGGCGGAGTGGGCCGGGCGCGGGGTGCCCGCGGAGCTGGCCGCGGCCAAGGCCGACCGCGACCGGGCGCGGCTCCTGCCGCACGGGGCGGGCACGCCCGGCGTCGTGCTGCGCGTCCTGCGCCACGAGGGCGCCGACGTGGGCACGCTGTGGCTGGCCCTGCGGGAGGAGGAGGCGTACGTCTTCGAGGTCCGGGTGGCGGCGGCGCACCGCGGCCGGGGGCACGGGCGCACGCTGATGCACCTCGCCGAGCGCGAGGCCCTGGCGGCGGGCGGCCGTGCGATCGCGCTCAGCGTCTTCGCCGGCAACACCCCGGCCCTGCGGCTGTACGAATCGCTCGGCTACCGGGCGACCGAGTTCCACCTGTACAAGATCCTGCACTGACGGCCCCGCGGGCCGCCCGGGCGATCAGCCCTGCGCCAGCAGCCGGTCGGCGATCTCCTCGACGCGCTCGCGCAGGCCCTCCTGGCCCTGCCCGCCGTCCAGCCGCTCGTCGCCGATGACGTACGTCGGCGTCCCCGTCACCCCGATCGCCTTGCCCTCGGCGTGGTCGGCGTCCACGGTCAGCGTGTGCCGGCCGTCGATCAGCGCCGTGTCGATCTCCTCGGCGTCCAGCCCCAGCTCCCGGGCCACCTCCAGCAGCACCTTCTCGCCGTGCGAGGCCAGGTCGGCGGTGCGGGCCAGCACCGCCTCCGCGTAACCCCAGCCCTTGCCCTGCTCGGCGGCCTCCTCCGCGGCCTGCGCGGCGGCGTAGGAATGCTTGTGCTTCTCCAGCGGGAAGTGCCGCAGCCGGATCTCCAGCCGGTCGCCGTACCGGGCGCGCAGCGCGCGGATGTCCTCCAGGGCCTGGTGGCAGTCGGGGCACTGCAGCTCGCACCAGACGTCCAGGACGACGGGGGAGGTGTGGGTTTCGCTCATGGGGCCAGTCTTCCAGCCCCCGGCGGCCGTCGCCGCCGCGGCCTCCGCGGCCGTTCGACCCCTAGGGCCTGTCCGGCGGATCTTCGTCACGCGGCACCACGGCGCCCCGTAGGGGCGCGGGGAACTGCGCGACAAGCCACGACGCGCCCGCAGACGAAGTGCCGGGCTTCGCCCGGACCGCGGGAGGTGCGTCGGCTGCGGGCCGTCGGTGGCCGGTCGCGCAGTTCCCCGCGCCCCTACGGGGCGCTGCCTGATCCGCCGGACAGGCCCTAAGGGTCCGACGGATATTTCCCCGGCTCGCCCGCGCATCATGGCCGCCCGGACGGCGGCAGGTGCACGATGGAAGGACAGCGCCCCGGGCAGGAGGAGAAACGATGCTGACCTCGACCGTATGCGCCGCGATCTCCGCGGCCGGCCTGGGCATCGCCCTGCTGACCGCCTACCGCCGGCGCTTCCTCGCCGCCACCCGCATCGCGGCCTGGGCCCTGATCCCCATCGGGCTCGTGCTGACCGGGATCACCGACTGGCTCACCGACCTGGTGCTCAAGCCGACCGTCTGGGCGGGCTTCGGCATCCTCGCCCTGTCGGCCGCGCTGTTCGCGATCAGCCGGGCCGCCGGGCGCCGGCGCTCCCGCCGGGCGGTGACCGCCGGTGCGCAACCGCCCGCCGTGGCGCCCGCCGCCTCCGCACCCGCCGCCTCCGGCGGAACGCGGCAGTCCGGGGCCGCTCCCGCCGAGGACTTCTCGGACATCGAAGCGATCCTCAAGAAGCACGGAATCTGACGAACTCCTCCTCACGAGTGACACGTTGGGCCTGTGCCCGACGTGGCTGCGTCATGATCTGGCGGCGATGAACGACGACCCCGCACCGATCGACGACCCCGCACAGCACCTCACCGACGAGCCCCGCGGCTGCCTGTTCGCCCTGTCCCAGCCACCGCTGATGTTCTTCCTGACCTTCGTCGCGACGCTGATCCTGCTGACCGCCGTGCACGACCTCTACCGCTGGTGACGCCGGCCCGCCCGGGCCTCAGTCCCGGCCGGCCTCGCGGCGGCGCGCCCGGTAGGCGGCCACGTGCAGGCGGTTGCCGCAGGTGCGGCCGTCGCAGTAGCGGCGCGAGCGGTTGCGCGAGAAGTCCACGAAGGCCCGCCCGCAGCCGGGGGCCACGCACCGCCGCAGCCGCTCCCGCTCGCCCTCCACCAGCAGGAACGCCAGCGCCATGCCGCCGTCCGCCGCCAGGTGCTCGGCGAGCGAGGCGCCGGGGGCGAAGTAGTGCACGTGCCAGGGGTGGCCGTCGTGGTCGGTGAGC
Organism: Streptomyces luteosporeus; assembly: GCF_039532865.1. Lineage (NCBI taxonomy): Bacteria > Bacillati > Actinomycetota > Actinomycetes > Kitasatosporales > Streptomycetaceae > Streptomyces > Streptomyces luteosporeus. Next base: position 221,147 of record NZ_BAAASL010000005.1, on the reverse strand, counting down.
CGGGGGGTGGTGCCCGCCCCGGCCACCAGGGCGTTGAGCTGCTCGGCCACCGCGGCGTCGTCCGGTGCGTCGAACGCGCGGGCGAAGCGCTCCTGCACGGCCCGCACGGCCGCCAGCTCCGCCTCACCGAACGCGTCGATGCCGACGATCCCGTGCCGGGCGACGAACTCCCGCAGCACGGCCGGGCCGTCCCGGCCGGGGCCGGGGTCCGCGCCGAGGTCGGTGTTGAGCAGGTCGACGACGCAGTCGAGCGTGCGCCGGGTGTCGTGGTTGACGATCACGGATCGTTCGCTCCCCTGGCCGGTCCGAGGTAGGGCGGCAAATGTTCGACCGCGGGGAGCAGACTCTAGCGGCTCCACAGCGCCACGGCGCCGCCCTCACGCTGGTGGCGTGACGACGGCGCCGTGGCGGGCCGTGAAGCGATGTCCTCCGGCGGAATCCGCCGGTTTCCTCTCACGTCCTGCGCGCGGCCTCCCCGAGTGGGCCGGCGCGCCCTTGATCAGCTCCTGCCCGGCATCAGCTCTCGGCCAGGATGTGCGAGAGCTCGGTGTCCAGGTCGAAGTGACGGTGCTCGGTGCCCGGCGGGACGGCGGCGTCGGTCCGCTTCAGGAACGACTCCAGGGCCCGCGCCGGGGCTTCCAGGAGGGCCTCGCCCTCCGGGGAGCTCAGCGCGATGCAGACGACGCCCTGGCCGTGGCTGCGGGACGGCCAGACCCGGACGTCTCCGGTGCCCGTGGGCCGGTGCAGGCCCTCCGCGAGGAGGTCCCGGGCGAAGACCCACTCGACGGTCTCCTCGGCTCCGGTGTGGAAGGTGGCGTGCACGGCATACGGATCGGCCGTGTCGTACCGCAGGCCTGCGGGGACAGGCAGTGACGATTCGCTCGACACAACGAGGCGCAGGTGCAGCTCGCAGCTGACCGTGGTGTTCATAAGCGCCATGGCCTTTCGCTCAGTGTGCGCTCGGGGATTCGCACGTCGGCGAAATCGACATGCCACCTACGGTGCCGTTGTAAACCCCTCTGACCGTTTTGAGGCTGTTCGGATACCTCGGACGGCCCAGTCGCCGCGACGCCGGTACCGCCGATCCGGTGAGATCCGGCACGTCCGGGTACGTTGGGCGCCATGAACGCGGAGAGTGACCAGCACCACGCCCCCGCCCCCGAGGGCGCCGAGGAGCCCGCGCGGGGGCTCGGCTCCCGTGCCCCGCACTTCGTCAGGAGGTCCCGGCCCCTGCACCTGAGCTGGCAGGTCGGCGTCTTCGTCGTCGGCCTCGCCGTCGTCGTCGCCGGCGTGATCATGCTGCCGCTGCCCGGCCCCGGCTGGCTGGTGATCTTCGCCGGCATGGCCATCTGGGCGACCGAGTTCGTCTGGGCCCAGCTCGTGCTGCGCTGGACCAAGCGCAAGGTCACCGAGGCGGCCCAGCGCGCCCTCGACCCCCGGGTGCGCCGCCGCAACATCATCCTGACCGTCTGCGGCCTGATCGTCGTCGGCGTCCTGATCGGCTTCTACGTCGCCGCCTACGGCCTGCAGCCGCCCTGGCGCGCGGTGCGCTGACCGGGCAGGGGCGGTTCTGCGCACCCTCTGACATGCGGTAATGTTTGCGGTGCGCCCGGGCGATTAGCTCAGCGGGAGAGCGCTTCGTTCACACCGAAGAGGTCACTGGTTCGATCCCAGTATCGCCCACCACACACCGAGGGTCCGCAAGGGAAGACACCCCCTTGCGGACCCTCGGTCCATTGGTGTGCCCTGACGTCATGCCGCCCCCGCGCCGCCTGCCCTCACCCCACCACTACCGCTTCCACGGCCGGTGGATCCTGCCCGCGCCCCCCGACGCCGTCTACGCCGCCCTGGAGGACGCCGACGGCTACCCCGCCTGGTGGCCCCAGGTCCGCGAGGTGCGCCGCCTCGACGACGTCACCGGCGTCCTGCGCATCCGCTCGGTCCTGCCCTACGACCTCGTCGTCACCGCCCGCGAGACCCGCCGCGACCCGGGCGACCGCACCCTGGAGATCGTCATGTGCGGCGACCTCGACGGCTGGGCCGCCTGGAACGTCGTGCCGCACGGCGCCGGCGGCAGCGCCGCCCGCTTCGAGGAGGACGTCGAGGTGCGCAAACCCCTGCTGCGCCGCCTCGCCGTGCCCTGCCGCCCCCTGTTCACCGCCAACCACGCCTGGATGATGCGCGCCGGGCACCGCGGCCTGCGCGCCCTGCTGGCGGGCCCGGGCCGGGGGATTTGATGACCGGCCGCCGCGCCCTGTATTGTTCACTGCGTTGCCGGGGGAGACCACGGCAGCGGATCCCGGGCGATTAGCTCAGCGGGAGAGCGCTTCGTTCACACCGAAGAGGTCACTGGTTCGATCCCAGTATCGCCCACCGCCACAAGGCCGGTCCGTCAACCGACGGGCCGGCCTTGCGCGTTGTCGTCCTCAGTAGTCGTACGTCGCAGTCACACTTCGCAGTCACGCTTCGCAGGGTCTGCTCCGGGCGGCCTCCTCAGGCCGCGGCCGGCATCAGCGGACGCAGCGGCCACGCCGGATCGCACTCCTCGTCCGAGCCGTTGCGGGCGAACCACGCCTGCAGCCCCCGCGCCTGCGCCGCATGCCACACCGCCTGCCGCGCGTGCAGCTCCGCCGGGCTCAGCCGCTCCAGCCGTGAGGCGAAGCGCCGCCCCACCGTCCGCACCACCTCCAGCGCGGCCAGCGCGTCGGCCGCCGCATCGTGCGCCCCGTGCAGCTCCACCCCGTAATGGGCGCACAGGTCCGTCAGCGTGCGGCGGCCCTTGCGGTAGCGGTCCAGGTGGCGGTCCAGCACCCACGGGTCCAGCACGCACAGCGGCGCACCCCCCAGGTACCCCGCCAGCGACGACGCCCGGTGCCGGCGCAACTCCCGGTCCAGCAGCGTCAGGTCGAACGGCGCGTTCATCACCACCAGGGGTATGCCCCGGGCCGCGTGCGCCGCCAGCCCCCGGGCCACCTCCTCCATCACCGGCGCCGGCCAGCGCCCGTGGTGCTGCAGGTGCTCCTCGCTCAACCCGTGTATCGCCGTGGCCTCCTCGGGCACCGGCACCCCCGGGTTCACCAGCCACCGCGTGGTCACCGGAGCGGCCCCGGCCTGCGACTGCGTGACGAACGCCGCCGAGACGATCCGGTCCCGTTCCACGTCCACACCGGTCGTCTCGGTGTCGAAGGCGGCGAGCGGCCCCTCGAACCAGCACGGCATGACCCAACTCCTCGCATCTGTACCGAACATGGCGTGATTCCCCCTCCCCGCCAGGTGATACCCGGCCGTCACGCCCGGCGAACCGCCCCCGTTTGCCGGGGAGTTCGTCTGGAGACAACACAGATGTACGACCTGCACGAGACAAGGACCGGCGAGCCCGGAAGGCTTTTCGGACATGGCGCTCGCTCAGCCCGACCCCGCCCCCGACCGGACGGCCCCCGGGCACCCCACCGTCCCCCGCGGCAGCCTCGCCACCACCGCCTGCATGGAGATCCTCCAGGTCGGCTACCTGCACGCCGTGGCGGCCGCCGCCGGCTGCTCGCTCGCCCAGCCCTACCCCGACAACGGCATCGACTGGCACGTCAGCCACAGCGCCCCCGGCCACACCACCGACGACGAGGTCACCATCAAGGTGCAGCTCAAGAGCACCTACCAGGTGCCGCCCCGGCCCGGCCGCACCTTCCCGCTGACCCTGGACAACGACCACCTCGCCAAGCTGGCCCGCACCCCGGTCTCCGTCCACAAGATCCTCGTCGTGATGATCGTGCCCCGCGCCCGCCACGACTGGCTGCACGCCGGCCACGACCGCCTCGAACTGCGCCACTGCTGCTACTGGATCAACCTCGCCGGCCACCCCGTCACCGGCCGGCGCAGGACCACCGTGCGGATCCCGACCACGCGCGTCTTCGACGACCGCGCCCTGTGCGAGATCATGACCCGGGTCGGGGCGGGAGGGAGACCCTGATGCGCCCCAGCGACGACGCCCGCCCCCGCCCCCCGGACCCCGCGGTCCTCGCCGCCCTCCTCGCCCGCCACGGCTGGCACCGGCGCGGCGGGCAACCCGGGCGCTACACCCGCTGGACGCCGCCCGCCGGACCCGGCGCCGGCACCAGCCTCCTCGTACCCGACGGCCGCGCCTACCCCGACAGCGCCGACCTGCTCACCGAGGCCCTGGCCGCCCTGGAACACAGCGCCGCGCCCTCCGCCCGCGCCGTCCTCGCCGCCCTGCACCGCACCGCCGACGAGATCCACTGGTGGCGCGAGGTCCCCGAGAGCCGCGCCCCCGCCACCGCCTGGAGCGCCCAGGAGGAGCTGCGCGCCGGCGCCCGCGCCCTGCTGCTCGCCGCGGCCCGCACCGCCGCCGCCCGCGCCGCCGGCACCCGCACCGGCTTCCACGGCGCCCGCCACCGCCGCCGCGCCGAGACCGTCCTCGCCGGCCTGCTGACCGGCCCCGTGGACGACGGCCGCGAGCTCGTCGTCCACGTCCCCCTCGCCGACGCCCCGCCCGAGGGCGGCCGGACACTGGCCACCACCGTGCTGCGCGCCCTGCAGGCCGCCCGGGACGCCACCGACTACCGCCGCGCCACCGGCCGCGGCGACGCCTTCGACGCCGCTGTCGAGGCGGGCGTGTGCCGGGAGCTCACCGACGCCCTCGTCACCCTGGTCAGCGGCACCCAGGGGGTGCGCATCGGCGTCGAGTGGGCCCCGGCCGCCGGCCCGCCCCCCGGCTTCGCCGCCCGCCCCGAACCCGTCGAGTTCACCCCCGGCGACCTGCCCGCCCTGCGCGAGGCCGGCGCCCGCTACGTCCGCGCCGAACCCCCGCTGCCCGTGCACCTGACCGCCGCGGTCGTCAGGCTGCGCCGGGAGGGCCCGGACGGCGCCGGCACCGTACGGCTGCGGGTCCTGGCCGGCGCCGAGGTCGACCGGGTGCGGGCCACCCTCGGCGAGGACGACTACCGCCTCGCCGGCCACGCCCACCTCGCCGGGGTCCCCGTCACCGTCCGCGGCCGCCTGGAGAGCCGCGGCGGCTTCCGCCGCCTGGCCGACGCCCACGACCTGCTCCCCGCCCGGGTCGACGCGGCCGAGCGGGACCGGCTGCTGAAGTCCCTGCACTCCCTCCACGACAACCTCGACGCCGACTGACCCCGCGGATCCGCGCCGGGCCACCCGTAACCGTTTAGCGACCACGGTGCCGGGCTCGGTACGATTCAGGCGCGCAGCGACCGCTGCCGCGCCTCATACGTCAGGAGAGTCCGGTGTCAGACGTCCGTGTGATCATCCAACGCGATTCCGAGCGGGAAGAGCGCGTGGTGACGACGGGCACTACGGCCGCCGACCTCTTCGCCGGCGAGCGCACTGTCGTGGCCGCGCGGGTCGCGGGCGAGCTGAAGGACCTCACCTACGTCGTCGCCGACGGCGAGGAGGTCGAGCCCGTCGAGGTCTCCTCCGAGGACGGCCTGAACATCCTGCGCCACTCCACCGCCCACGTCATGGCCCAGGCCGTGCAGGAGCTCTTCCCCGAGGCCAAGCTGGGCATCGGCCCGCCGGTCAAGGACGGCTTCTACTACGACTTCGACGTCGAGAAGCCCTTCACCCCCGACGATCTCAAGCTCATCGAGAAGAAGATGCAGGAGATCGTCAAGCGCGGCCAGAAGTTCGCCCGCCGCGCCGTGACCGACGAGGCCGCCCGCGAGGAGCTCGCCGACGAGCCCTACAAGCTGGAGCTGATCGGCCTCAAGGGCTCCGCCGCGCACGAAGAGGGCGCGAACGTCGAGGTGGGCGCTGGCGAGCTCACCATCTACGACAACCTGGACCCGAAGACCGGCGAGCTGTGCTGGAAGGACCTCTGCCGCGGTCCGCACCTGCCGACCACCCGCCTGATCCCGGCGTTCAAGCTGATGCGGAACGCCGCCGCGTACTGGCGCGGCAGCGAGAAGAACCCGATGCTCCAGCGCATCTACGGCACTGCGTGGCCGTCGAAGGACGAGCTCAAGGCGTACCTGGAGTTCCTCGCCGAGGCCGAGAAGCGCGACCACCGTAAGCTCGGCTCCGAGCTGGACCTCTTCTCCGTCCCCGAGCAGATCGGCTCGGGCCTCGCGGTCTTCCACCCCAAGGGCGGCATCATCCGCCGGGTCATGGAGGACTACAGCCGCAAGCGGCACGAGGAGGAGGGCTACGAGTTCGTCTACACCCCGCACGCGACCAAGGGCGCGCTGTTCGAGACCTCGGGCCACCTGGACTGGTACGCCGACGGCATGTACCCGCCCATGCAGCTCGACGAGGGCGTGGACTACTACCTCAAGCCCATGAACTGCCCCATGCACAACCTGATCTTCGACGCGCGGGGGCGTTCGTACCGTGAGCTGCCGCTGCGGTTCTTCGAGTTCGGCACGGTCTACCGCTACGAGAAGTCGGGCGTCGTGCACGGCCTGACCCGGGCCCGCGGCTTCACCCAGGACGACGCGCACATCTACTGCACCCGTGAGCAGATGGGCGAGGAGCTCGACCGCACCCTCACCTTCGTGCTCGACCTGCTGCGCGACTACGGCCTGAACGACTTCTACCTGGAGCTGTCCACCAAGGACCCGGAGAAGTTCGTCGGCACGGACGAGGCGTGGGAGGAGGCCACCGAGACCCTGCGCAAGGTGGCCGAGAAGCAGGGCCTGGAGCTCGTCGCCGACCCGGGCGGCGCGGCCTTCTACGGCCCGAAGATCTCCGTCCAGGCGAAGGACGCCATCGGCCGCACCTGGCAGATGTCGACCATCCAGCTGGACTTCAACCTGCCGGAGCGTTTCGACCTGGAGTACACCGCGGCCGACGGCACCAAGCAGCGCCCGGTCATGATCCACCGCGCGCTGTTCGGCTCGATCGAGCGGTTCTTCGCGGTGCTGCTGGAGCACTACGCGGGTGCGTTCCCGGCGTGGCTGGCGCCGGTCCAGGCACTCGGCATCCCGGTCGGCGACGCCCACGTCGAGTACCTGCAGGAGTTCGCCGCCGAGGCGAAGAAGCAGGGCCTGCGCGTGGAGGTCGACGCCTCCTCGGACCGCATGCAGAAGAAGATCCGCAACGCGCAGAAGTCCAAGGTGCCCTTCATGATCATCGTCGGCGACGACGACATGAACGCCGGCACGGTCTCCTTCCGCTACCGCGACGGGTCGCAGAAGAACGGCATCCCGCGCGACGAGGCGCTCGCCGAGATCGCCAAGGCCGTGGCGGACCGCGTCCAGGTCTGACCCGGTCAGGACTGATCGCAACCGATGGGCCCCGGAGCGTCGTGGACGCTGCGGGGCCCATATGCTTCACCCCATGACGAGTGAGCCGGAGCAGCAGTTCGGAGTCGGGACGCCCGATGCGTTCCAGCGCCTGTGGACCCCCCACCGGATGGCGTACATCCAGGGGGAGAACAAGCCCACCGGCCCCGGTGCCGGGGACGGGTGCCCGTTCTGCTCGATCCCGGCCAAGAGCGACGAGGACGGGCTCGTCGTCGCCCGCGGCGAGCGTGTCTACGCGGTACTCAACCTCTACCCGTACAACGGCGGGCACATGATGATCGTGCCGTTCCGTCACGTCGCCGACTACACCGAGCTGGACGACGACGAGACCGCCGAGCTCGCCGACTTCACCAAGCGCGCGATGCGCGCCCTGCGGGAGGCGTCGGGCGCCCACGGCTTCAACATCGGCATGAACCAGGGCGGCGTCGCGGGTGCGGGCATCGCCGCGCACCTGCACCAGCACATCGTGCCGCGCTGGGGTGGCGACACCAATTTCATGCCGGTGGTGGGCCACACCAAGATCCTGCCCCAGCTCCTCGCCGACACCCGCAAGATGCTCGCCGACGTCTGGCCGAGCGCGTAGACGGGCAGAAATCGGTCAGCGCCCCGACGGGACAGGACACGCGCTACCCAAAAACGGGCAAATCGCACTGATTATTTTTAAAAGAGCTCTAATGGGACGGTGACCTTCCTCCACCGTCGCACCGTGCTGCGCGCGGCCATGGGCAGTGCCCTGGCCGGGGCCGCCGGGACCGCTGCCGCGGGATGCGGCGGTGACCGTCCGGCCGCCGGCCACCGGCCGGGCGCGCCGGCGCCCTCCGGCTCGAAGGCCGGCGGCACGGGGGCCGCCGCGCTGCCGGGGGCGCCGCTGATGCTGCCCCGGCTGCCGCCGGGGCTGCCCGCCCAGATCGACCACGGCCCGCGCGGGGCGCGGGCGGTGGCGCTCACCTTCCACGGCGCGGGCGACGCGAAGGCGGCGACGGCCGTGCTGTCGGAGGTCGAACGGGCCGGCGCGCGGATCACCGTGCTGGCCGTGGGCACCTGGCTCGACGCCCAACCGCAGCTGGCCCGGCGGGTGCTGGACGGCGGGCACGAGCTGGGCAACCACACCATGCGCCACCTGAGCATCTGTTCGATGCCGGAGCAGGCCGCCTACGCCGAGATCACCGAGTGTGCCGAGCGGCTGCGCAGGCTCACGGGAGGCATCGGCCGCTGGTTCCGGCCGTCGCGCGCCCGGCGGGCGACCGATCAGGTGGTCCGGCTGGCCCGCCGGGCCGGGTATCCGCACGTCCTGTCGTACGACGTGGACTCGCTCGACTTCACCGACCCGGGCGCCGAGGCGGTCCGGCGTACCGTGTTGAACGCGGTGCGGCCGGGTTCGGTGGTCAGTCTGCACTTCGGGCACGCCGGCACCCTCGCCGCACTGCCCGCGATCCTCGACGGCCTGCACCGCCGCGGCCTGCGTGCGGTGACGACTACGGAGCTGCTGACCCGATGATCCAGTTCTCGCATCACCGCACAGGACGCCTCCGTCCCGGCTACTCCTCCCGCTCCGCCCGCGTCCGCGGGGCCGTGCTGCTCGCGACCGTGTGCGCCCTCCTGGCGGCGGGCTGCGGCAGCGGGGACGACGGGCCGCCGGCGGGGGAGCGGCGGGGCTCGCGCGGCCAGGGCGCGGCCCGGGGCGTCACCCAGGGCCTGCCAGGCATGCCGCCGCTGCTCGACCCCAACGACCTGTACGCGGCGGACCGGCCGAACGCGCTGTCGCCCGTGGTGAAGGACTTCCCGTCGCGGGTGTACGTGCCGAACACCGAGTCCGACACGGTCAGCGTCATCGACCCCAAAACGTACAAGGTCATCGAGACGATCCCGGTGGGCAACCAGCCGCAGCACGTGGTGCCCTCGTGGGACCTGAAGACGCTGTGGGTCAACAACGACCGCGGCCACACGCTCACGCCGATCGACCCGGCCACCGGCAAGGCGGGCAAGACCGTCGAGGTGCACGACCCGTACAACCTCTACTTCACCCCCGACGGGAAGTACGCCGTGGTGATGGCGTCGATGGACCGGGAGCTGGTCTTCCGTGACGCGCACACCATGAAGCGGGTCCGGACGGAACACGTCAACTGCCTCGGGGTCAACCACGCGGACTTCTCGCCCGACGGGCGGTACTTCATCGTCTCCTGCGAGTTCTCCGGTGAACTCCTCAAGGTCGACACGGCGAAGATGAAGGTGATCGACCAGCAGAAGCTGCCCTTCGACGGGGCCATGCCGCAGGACGTGAAGATCTCGTCCGACGGCAAGACCTGGTACATCGCGGACATGATGGCCGACGGCGTCTGGGTGCTGGACGGGGACAAGTTCACCGAGCCGTGGCTGATGCCCACCGGCAAGGGCGCGCACGGGCTGTACGTCAGCCGCGACTCGAAGTCGATGTACATCTCCAACCGCGGCGAGGGCTCCATCTCGGTGCTCGACCTGCCCAGCCGCAAGCTGGTGAAGAAGTGGGAGCTGCCGGACGGCGGCAGCCCCGACATGGGCGGCGTCTCCGCGGACGGCAAGGTGCTGTGGCTGTCGGGCCGTTACAACAGCGAGGTGTACGCCATCGACACCACCGACGGGCACCAGATCGCCCGCATCAAGGTGGGCGACGGCCCGCACGGCCTCGCCGTCTATCCGCAGCCGGGCCGCTACTCGCTCGGCCACACGGGCATCTTCCGCTAGCGGTACGCCCGTTGGCGGCCCGGATCGTGCAGCGCCCCGTCAGGGGCGCTACGCGTTGTAGACGTCCGCCCGGCGCGGGGTCGGGTCCTGGACGGCGCCGCTGAGGGTGCCGGCGCGGTTGACGAAGCGCTCGGTGTTCACGCCGTGGTCGGCCAGGACGCGCAGCGCCGCCTGGTGCACGACGCGCAGGACCGGGGTGGCGGCGCGCAGGGCGTCGTCGGCCATGAAGCGGTGGCGCCAGGGCTGGTCCGCCCAGGCGTGGCGCAGCCCGAACGGCTCGGGCAGCACCAGCTTGCCGCCCCAGTACTCCAGCAGCGGCGGGTACCAGGTGAGGGGGGCGCGGGCGGCGAGCCGTACGACCTCCTTGGGCGGGACGACGGGGAGCGTACGGGTGCGGCTCTCCCAGAACTTCAGCACCTTGCGGTAGGTCTGGGTGCGGTTCTTGGGGCCGGCGTTGAAGAGCGAGTGGGTGGGGCCGAGGGCGTGGCCGGTGACCTCGATGCGCAACGTCTTGTGCAGGACGGTGACGTTGACCAGCAGGGTGATGACGAGCTGGCCGTCCCACAGGACGAACTGCACGCCCAGGTAGTGCCGGTCGCCGCTGCCGAAGTGCTGCTTGTCGCAGATGTCCTGCAGCTGGGTGCCGCGTATCTGGTAGGCGGCGTCCGTGCCGGCGGGCCGGGAGACGGCGCCGGCGCCCTCGCCGATGGGCACGACGACCCAGTGCTCGACCTGCGGGGCGGTCAGGCCGCCGGTGTTGATGGGGGTGCGCTCCAGGAGCTTGAGGTCGTCGTGGACGGCGCGGACGATGTCCCAGCTGCGGAAGGGGGTGATGTCCTTGCCGGGGGTGGCGGGGACGAGGTCCTCGGCGAGCTGCCAGCTGCCCCAGCGGGTGCCCATGCCGAGGATGCCCTTGGGGCCGGCGTAGAAGGCGACGTTGCTGCGCTGTTCGGCGGAGAGCTTGGCCAGGTTCTGGCGGAGGGTCTCGGCGGTGCTGTGGCCGGGGTCGCGGGGCACGGCCTCGGGGATCTTGGCGGGGACGGCGCTGCCGCCGACGAGGCCGCTCCAGCGGTCTCGCAGGTCCCTGGCGGTGCGCTCGCACACCGTCTTGGCCAGGTAGCCGCCGATGACGGGCACGATCACCATGGCGCGCAGGTAGAGGTTGAGCAGCCCCCCGAAGGGCAGTTTGATCAGCAGGACCGCGACGACGATGCCCAGCAGCGTGAGCACGGCGGTGCCCAGCGCGCCGGCGCGCTTGTCCTGGGCGCCGGCGAGGGTGCGGCGCAGCTGGAAGGCGCCGAGCCAGAGCAGGACGCCGGGCAGGAACAGCAGCCCGCAGACGACCATGATGATCGTCAGCCGGGTGTCGCGCTCCTTGCGGATGCGGGAGGCCGCCAGGCAGTGCTCGACGATGACCTGCGGCTCCAGTCCGAAGGACTGGATGAGCGGTTTCCGGCCGCCGCCCAGCATGCGGGTCTGCACGGCGCGCGCGAAGGCCTCGCCGAAGTTGGGCTCGAAGAGGGAGATGCGGGCCTTCTTCACTTCCGAGGAGGCCCAGTCGGAGTTGGCCTTCAGCAGCTCGTCGACGGGGCCGTCGCGGTAGGCGGCGGAGGCCAGGGCGAAGGTCGCCGCGGTCTGGCCGGCCCCGCCGGACACCGGGACCTGTGCACCCGGGCTGAAGTCGAACGCGTCCCCTGCTGCCACTGCCGCCCCCCATACCGTGCGCTCCGGTTGCGCCGGTGTTCTCCCGACTGCCGCCCAGGTGTTGCGTCATGGGCCGCACGCTCAGCGTAACCGGGCCGGGCGCCGCGTGTCGTGGAGATCCCGAAGCAGTCCGGAAGCCGCCCGCTCCGACAGGGGAGTTGGAGCGGGCGGCCGGCGTCTGCCGCCGGCGGTGCCGGTGAACTACGCGCTCTCGTCGGCCTGTTCGCGCACGCGCTCGGCGACCTGCGGGGGCATGGGCTCGTGCCGGGCGTAGGAGCGGCTGAAGCGGCCCGTGCCGTGCGACAGCGAGCGCAGGTCCACCGCGTACCGGCCGATCTCGATCTCGGGCACCTCGGCGCGTACCAGGGTGCGGCCGGAACCGGACTGCTCCGTGCCCACGACGCGGCCGCGGCGGCCCGACAGATCGCTCATGACCGGGCCGACGTACTCGTCCGCGACGAGGACCTGGAGTTCGGCGACGGGCTCCAGCAGGTGGATGCGCGCCTCGGCCGCCGCCTCGCGCAGCGCGAGCGCGCCCGCGGTCTGGAACGCGGCGTCGGAGGAGTCCACGGAGTGCGCCTTGCCGTCGAGGAGGGTGACGCGGACGTCGACCAGGGGGTAGCCGGCGGCCACGCCCTTGGCGGCCTGGGCGCGCACGCCCTTCTCGACGGAGGGGATGAACTGCCGGGGCACGGCCCCGCCGACGACCTTGTCGACGAACTCGATGCCGGAGCCGCCCGGCAGGGGCTCGACCTCGATCTCGCAGATCGCGTACTGGCCGTGGCCGCCGGACTGCTTGACGTGCCGGCCCCGGCCGGCCGCCTTGGTGGCGAAGGTCTCCCGCAGCGAGACCTTGTGCGGGACGACGTCGACCTGGACGCCGTAGCGCGAGCGCAGCCGCTCCAGGGCGACGTCGCGGTGCGCCTCGCCCAGGCACCACAGGACGACCTGGTGGGTGCCGGGGTTCTGCTCCAGCCGCATCGTGGGGTCCTCGGCGGCGAGGCGGGCCAGGCCCTGGGAGAGCTTGTCCTCGTCCGCCTTGCTGTGCGCCTGGATGGCGACGGGCAGCAGGGGGTCGGGCATCAGCCAGGGCTCCATCAGCAGCGGATCGTCGCGCCCGGAGAGGGTGTCGCCGGTCTCGGCGCGGGTGAGCTTGGCGACGCAGGCGATGTCACCGGCGACGGCCTGGCTCAGCTGGCGCTGCTGCTTGCCGAAGGGGGAGGACAGCGCGCCGACCCGCTCGTCGACGTCGTGGTCCTCGTGGCCGCGCTCCTCCAGGCCGTGGCCGGAGACGTGCACGGTCTCGTCGGGGCGCAGGGTGCCGGAGAAGACGCGCACGAGGGAGATGCGGCCGACGTAGGGGTCGGAGGCGGTCTTGACGACCTCGGCGGCCAGCGGGCCGGCCGGGTCGCAGCTCAGCCGCGGGCGCGGCCGGCCGTCGGGGGTGGTGACGTCGGGGGCGGTGCGCTCCAGGGGCGTGGGGAAGCCGCCGGTGATCAGCTCCAGCAGCTCGACGGTGCCCAGGCCGTGGCGGGCGCCCTCGGCGGCGGGGGCGGCGGCGAGCACGGGGTGGAAGCTGCCGCGGGCGACCGCGCGCTCGAGGTCCTCGATGAGCGTCTTGACGTCGATCTCCTCGCCGCCGAGGTAGCGGTCCATGAGGGTCTCGTCCTCGCTCTCGGCGATGATGCCCTCGATGAGCCGGTTGCGGGCCTCCTCGATGCGCGGCAGCTCCTCGGGGCCGGGCACGGACTCGGTCCGGGTGCCGGTGGAGTAGTCGAAGACGCGGCCGGTGAGCAGCCCGATGAGGCCGGTGACCGGGCGGTGGCCGTCGGGGCCCTCGGGCCCGTGCACGGGCAGGTACAGCGGCAGCACGCTCTCGGGGGAGTCGCCGCCGAACGCGGCGCGGCAGGCCTCCGTCATTCCCTCGAAGTCCGCGCGGGCCGCCTCCAGGTGCGTCACCACGATGGCGCGCGGCATGCCGACGGCCGCGCACTCCTCCCACACCATGCGGGTGGGGCCGGAGATGCCCTCGGTGCCCTCGGCCGCGGAGACCACGAAGAGGGCGGCGTCCGCCGCGCGCAGTCCGGCGCGCAGCTCGCCGACGAAGTCGGCGTAACCGGGCGTGTCCAGCAGGTTGATCTTGATGCCCTCCCACTCCACGGGCACCAGGGAGAGCTGTACGGAGCGCTGCTGACGGTGTTCGATCTCGTCGTAGTCGGAGAGCGCCGAGCCCTCCTCGACCCGGCCGGCCCGGTTGACCGCGCCGGTGGTCAGGGCCATCGCCTCGACCAGTGTGGTCTTGCCGGAGCCACTGTGGCCGACCAGCACCACGTTGCGGATGCTGCCGGGCCGGTCGGCCGTCACTGCCCTGCCGGCGGCCCCTGGATGCGTACTCGTCTTCTCGCCCATGTGTCTCGCCTTCCGGTCGACACCTGCGGTCCTTCGAGCTTTCCACCGTGGTCACGCTGCGTCCATACGTCGCACGCGGCGCGGCAACCGGGTGTGCACGGGTGCGGTGTCCCGGGGGCGCGTGTGACCTGGGAGGAACGGCGGGGGAGCGACGTGTGCGCGGCGGGGACCGGCCTGCTGGCTACGATGGGCCAGCCGGTGGCCCTCAAGACCACTTGGCCCGCACACGACCCTCCGGGAAGGCCATGCTGAACAAGTACGCGCGTGCGTTCTTCACGCGTGTTCTCACGCCGTTCGCCGCACTGCTCATCCGCCTCGGCGTCAGCCCCGACGCGGTGACCCTCATCGGCACCGGTGGAGTGGTGGCGGGCGCGCTGGCGTTCTATCCCCGGGGCGAGTTCTTCTGGGGCACGGTCGTCATCACGCTGTTCGTCTTCTCCGACCTGGTCGACGGCAACATGGCCCGGCAGCTCGGCCGCTCCAGCCGGTGGGGCGCCTTCCTGGACTCGACCCTGGACCGGGTGGCCGACTCGGCCATCTTCGGCGGCCTGGCCCTGTGGTACGCCGGGCGCGGGGACAGTCTCACGCTGTGCGCGGTCGCGATCTTCTGCCTGGCCAGCGGACAGGTCGTGTCGTACACCAAGGCGCGCGGCGAGAGCATCGGCCTGCCGGTGAACGTCAACGGCCTGGTCGAGCGGGCCGAACGCCTGGTGATCTCCCTGGTGGCCTGCGGCTTCTCCGGACTGCACAAGTTCGGCGTGCCCTACATCGACAAGCTGCTGCCCATCGCCCTGTGGATCGTGGCCGTCGGCAGCCTGGTCACGCTGATCCAGCGCGTGGTGACCGTACGTCGCGAATCCGCCGAGGCGGACGCCGTCACGGCGACGACCGGCGGGGGCGAGGGCGTGTGAAGGAGGAGCTGACCGACGCGCTGTACGGGCTGGGCTGGGCGACGGTCAAACGACTGCCCGAGCCGGCGGTCGCCGCCCTGGGCCGGCAGATCGCCGACACGGCGTGGCGCCGCCGCGGGCGGGGCGTGCTGCGCCTGGAGGCCAATCTGGCCCGGGTGGTCCCGGGCGCGGGGCCCGAGCGCCTCGCCGAGCTCTCCCGGGCGGGCATGCGCTCGTACATGCGGTACTGGATGGAGTCCTTCCGGCTGCCGGTGTGGAGCCCGGAACGCATCCGCGCCGGGATCGCCGTCCAGGGCGTGGAGCGGCTCGAAGAGGCCGTGGCCGCCGGCCGCGGCGTGGTGCTGGCCCTGCCGCACATGGGCAATTACGACCTCGCCGGGGCCTGGCTGACCACCGCCATGGGCATTCCCTTCACCACCGTCGCCGAGCGGCTCAAGCCCGAGAAGCTCTACGACCGCTTCGTGGCCTACCGCGAGGGCCTGGGCATGGAGGTCCTGCCGCACGCCGGGGCCGGTGCCTTCGGCACCCTGGCCCGGCGGCTGCGGGCGGGCGGGGCGGTGTGCCTGGTGGCCGACCGCGACCTGTCCTCCTCCGGCATCGAGGTCGACTTCTTCAAGGAGCGGGCGAAGATGCCGGCCGGCCCCGCCGCCCTCGCCGTGCAGACCGGTGCCGCCCTGCTGCCGGTGACCCTCTGGTACGACCGCTCGCCGGTGATGCGCGCCCGGATACACGAGGCCGTCGAGGTGCCGCAGCAGGGCAGCCGGGGCGAGAAGGTCGCCGCGATGACCCAGCAGCTGGCCGACGCCTTCGCCTCCGGTATCGCCGAGCACCCGCAGGACTGGCACATGCTCCAGCGGCTCTGGCTCGCCGACCTGGACCCGCGCCCCCGCACCGACGAGAGCTCCGGAACGGAGAAGCCGTGAGGATCGGGATCGTCTGCCCCTACGCCTGGGACGTCCCCGGCGGTGTGCAGTTCCACATCCGCGACCTGGCCGAGCACCTGATCCGGCTCGGCCACGAGGTGTCGGTGCTGGCGCCCGCGGACGACGACACGCCCGTGCCCCCCTTCGTGGTGCCCGCCGGCCGCGCCGTGCCCGTGCCCTACAACGGCTCGGTGGCCCGGCTGAACTTCGGCTTCCTCTCCGCCGCCCGGGTGCGCCGCTGGCTGCACGAGGGCAACTTCGACGTCATCCACATCCACGAGCCCACCTCCCCCTCGCTGGGACTGCTGGCCTGCTGGGCCGCCCAGGGCCCCATCGTGGCGACCTTCCACACCTCCAACCCGCGCTCGCGCGCCATGATCGCGGCCTATCCCATCCTCCAGCCCGCCCTGGAGAAGATCAGCGCCCGGATCGCGGTGAGCGAGTACGCCCGCCGGACCCTGGTCGAGCACCTGGGCGGGGACGCCGTCGTCATCCCCAATGGCGTCGACGTCGACTTCTTCGCCCGGGCCGAGCCCCGCCCCGAGTGGCAGGGCGGGACGATCGGCTTCATCGGCCGCATCGACGAGCCCCGCAAGGGCCTGCCCGTCCTGATGCGGGCCCTGCCGGCGATCCTCGCCGCCCGCCCCGGCACCCGGCTGCTGGTCGCCGGCCGCGGCGACGAGGAGGAGGCGGTCGCCGCCCTGCCCCCGCGGATGCGCGACAGCGTCGAGTTCCTCGGCATGGTCAGCGACGAGGACAAGGCCCGCCTGCTGCGCAGCGTCGACCTGTATGTCGCGCCCAACACCGGCGGCGAGTCCTTCGGCATCATCCTCGTCGAGGCGCTCTCGGCCGGGGCGCCCGTCCTCGCCAGCGACCTGGACGCCTTCGCCCAGGTGCTCGACCACGGCTCGGCCGGCGAGCTGTTCGCCAACGAGGATGCCCAGGCCCTGGCCGACGCCGCGGTGCGGCTGCTGGGCGACGCCGACCGGCGCGCCGAGCTGAGCGAGCGGGGCAGCAGGCACGTACGCCGCTTCGACTGGTCGACCGTGGGCGCCGACATCCTCGCCGTCTACGAGACGGTCACCGCCGGTGCGGCCTCCGTGGCCACCGACGAGCGCTCGACCCTGCGGTCCCGCTTCGGCCTGGCCCGCGACTAGCGCCTGCCCGGCGCGCCTTGCACGGTGCCCCGCGCCCCTTACGGGGCCGTGTTCGCCCGGATCCCAGGGTGGTGCGTCGACTGCGGGCCGTCGCGGGCCGATCGCGCAGTTCCCCGCGCCCCTTACGGGGCCCTAGCTGCTGGTGGTTGGCTGTGCGGCGAACAGGGATATCCCGTGCCGTGCCCGGAACGCCCGGCTGCCGCGCACGGTCACGACCACGACCACGGCCAGCAGCGTCAGCGACTGGAACCTGCCGATGACCGGCACCGCGTCCACGGGCAGGGTCAGGGCCTCCAGGGTGCTCAAGCCCGCGTCCAGGAGCTGACCCGCGGCCCACAGCAGCGTCAGCCGCCGCAGGGCGGAGCGGAACTCAGGGCGCTCCTGCCAGGCCAGCTCCGCAGCGGAGGCGCCGTCCGGCCCGCGCAACCGCTCCCCGAACCGGTAGGCGAAGGGGCGTGCCGCCCACAAGGTGCCCAGGATCCACAGGCCCAGCACGGCGGGCAGGCCGGCGTCCTTCAGCAACAGCACCCGTGGGCTGCCGCTGATCAGCGATGTGCCCGCGGAGACGAGCAGCAGGGCCACGATCAGCAGGTCGAAGACCTCCGCGCGGCGTGTGCGCACGGCCTGCGCCACCGCGTGCCCGGCCGGCACGATGCTGCTGAGCAGCAGGGCCTGCCACTGGGCCATGCCGCCGGCGCGCAGGGCGTAGTACAGGGCGAGCGGCAGCGCGATGCTGATCGCCAGCGGGGCGAGCAGCGGACGCAGCGTGCGCGTCAGGGAGGCCGGTGGCGCACCCGGCGACGTGCCCGGGGCGTTGTCCGGCGCGGTGTCGTCCGGTGTGGTGCGGGGTGTGGTGGGCGGTGACATGTGTGCCTCCCGGCGGTCCGGCGTCCTGCCCACGACGCTAGGTGCCGGGCGGGTGGAGCCGGATCGGCGCACGGGTGGAATGCAGGGTGGAGACCGCCGCCCCGTCCTTCTCCACCCTTCTCCGTCCCGGGGTGGAGCACCGCGCCCGGAGGGTAACGTGACCCGCCGTGAGCACATTGATCTGGATCGCGGTGGCCCTCGTCGTCATCGGCGTCTACCTGAGCTGGACCGCCGGCCGGCTCGACCGGCTGCACAGCCGCATCGACGCCGCGCGGGCCGCCCTGGACGCCCAGCTCCTGCGGCGTGCCTCGGTCGCCCAGGAGCTCGCCACCGCCGGCGTGCTCGATCCGGCCGCCTCCATCGTGCTCTACCAGGCCTCGCACGCCGCCCGGCAGGCCGAGGAGGAGCAGCGCGAGGTCGCCGAGAGCGAGCTCAGCCAGGCCCTGCGGGCGGTCTTCGCCGAGGCCCAGCAGGTCGACGAGGTGCACCGGGCGCCCGGCGGCGACGAGTCGCTGCAGGAGCTGACCCAGGCCGTGCGCAGGGTGCCCATGGCCCGCAGGTTCCACAACGACGCGGTTCGCGCGGCCAGGGCGCTGCGCCGGCACCGCAAGGTCCGCTGGTTCCGCCTGGCCGGTCATGCACCGTTCCCGATGGCCTTCGAGATGGACGACGAGCCGCCCCTCGCCCTGACCGACCGGACCGGTCGCTGAGCCGGGCGGGGCACGGCGGGAGCCACCGGCCTCGAATTGGCTCTTTTTCCCCGGTCGGGCAGGCCGCTTTCATGAGGCTGCAGTAGTAACGGCCCTTGAGTAGCGAGGTCACATCGTGTCCACCACCAGCACGTCGTCCATTGCCCCCGGCGCCCCGGAGACCGGCACCGCGCGCGTCAAGCGCGGCATGGCCGAGCAGCTCAAGGGCGGCGTGATCATGGACGTCGTCACGCCGGAGCAGGCGAAGATCGCCGAGGACGCCGGCGCGGTCGCGGTCATGGCCCTGGAGCGGGTCCCCGCCGACATCCGCAAGGACGGCGGCGTCGCCCGCATGTCCGACCCGGACATGATCGAAGGCATCATCGACGCCGTCTCGATCCCGGTCATGGCCAAGTCCCGCATCGGCCACTTCGTCGAGGCCCAGGTCCTGCAGTCCCTCGGCGTCGACTACATCGACGAGTCCGAGGTCCTCACCCCGGCGGACGAGGTCAACCACTCCGACAAGTGGGCGTTCACCACCCCCTTCGTCTGCGGTGCCACCAACCTGGGCGAGGCCCTGCGCCGCATCGCCGAGGGCGCGGCCATGATCCGCTCCAAGGGCGAGGCCGGCACCGGCAACGTCGTCGAGGCCGTTCGTCACCTGCGCCAGATCAAGAACGAGATCGCCAAGCTGCGCGGCTTCGACAACCACGAGCTGTACGCGGCCGCCAAGGAGCTGCGCGCCCCCTACGAGCTCGTCAAGGAGGTCGCCGAGCTCGGCAAGCTGCCGGTCGTGCTGTTCTCCGCGGGCGGCGTGGCCACCCCGGCGGATGCGGCGCTGATGCGCCAGCTCGGCGCCGAGGGCGTCTTCGTCGGCTCCGGCATCTTCAAGTCCGGCGACCCGGCCAAGCGCGCCGCCGCCATCGTGAAGGCCACCACCTTCTACGACGACCCGAAGGTCATCGCGGACGCCTCCCGCAACCTGGGCGAGGCCATGGTCGGCATCAACTGCGACACCCTCCCCGAGGCCGAGCGGTACGCCAACCGCGGTTGGTGACACAGCTCTTCCTCCGGTGGGCGGTCCGCGGCACGTCGCGGGCCGCCCACGGTCCGTACCACCGGCGCGAAGCCGTCCCCATGTGAGAGGTAGCCCCACCGTGTCCACCCCCACCATCGGTGTCCTCGCCCTGCAGGGCGACGTCCGCGAGCACCTGGTCGCCCTCGCCGCCGCCGACGCGGTGGCCCGGCCGGTGCGCCGTCCCGAGGAACTCGCCGAGGTCGACGGCCTGGTGATCCCCGGTGGCGAGTCCACCACGATGTCCAAGCTCGCCGTCGCCTTCGGCATGCTCCAGCCGCTGCGCGAGCGGGTGCGGGCCGGCATGCCCGTCTACGGCACCTGCGCCGGCATGATCATGCTCGCCGACAAGATCCTCGACGGCCGCGAGGACCAGGAGACCCTCGGCGGCATCGACATGATCGTGCGCCGCAACGCCTTCGGCCGCCAGAACGAGTCCTTCGAGGCGTCCATCGAGATGGACGGCATCGAGGGCGGCCCCGTGGAGGGCGTCTTCATCCGCGCCCCCTGGGTCGAGTCCACCGGCGCCCGCACCGAGGTCCTCGCCACCTACGACGGCCACACCGTCGCCGTCCGGCAGGCCAACGTGCTGGCCACCTCCTTCCACCCGGAACTCACCGGCGACCACCGGGTGCACGGGCTCTTCGTGGAGATGGTGCGCGCGGCCCAGTCCTGAGATCCCGGTAGGATCTCTGTCATTCGTTACGCAATCGGTTACGCGAAGAAGGAGACAGGCGGATGTCCGGCCACTCTAAATGGGCTACGACGAAGCACAAGAAGGCCGTGATCGATGCCAAGCGCGGCAAGCTCTTCGCGAAGCTGATCAAGAACATCGAGGTCGCGGCCCGCATGGGCGGCGTCGACCTCGACGGCAACCCGACGCTCTACGACGCCGTCCAGAAGGCGAAGAAGCAGTCGGTCCCGAACAAGAACATCGACTCCGCGATCAAGCGCGGTGGCGGTCTCGAGGCCGGCGGCGCCGACTACGAGACGATCATGTACGAGGGCTACGGCCCCAACGGTGTCGCGGTGCTCATCGAGTGCCTCACCGACAACCGCAACCGCGCCGCCTCCGACGTGCGCGTCGCCATGACCCGCAACGGCGGTTCCATGGCCGACCCGGGCTCGGTCTCCTACCTGTTCAACCGCAAGGGCGTCATCATCGTCCCCAAGGGCGAGCTCACCGAGGACGACGTGCTCGGCGCGGTCCTCGACGCCGGTGCCGAGGAGGTCAACGACCTCGGCGAGAACTTCGAGATCCTCAGCGAGGCCACCGACCTCGTCGCGGTGCGCACCGCGCTGCAGGAGGCCGGCATCGACTACGACTCCGCCGAGGCCAACTTCGTCCCCACCATGCAGGTGGAGCTCGACGAGGACGCCGCGCGCAAGATCTTCAAGCTGATCGACGCGCTCGAGGACAGCGACGACGTCCAGAACGTCTTCGCCAACTTCGACGTCTCCGACGAGGTCATGGCGAAGGTCGACGCCTGATCCGGCCGACACGGCCGGCTGCGACGGGCCGACGGGACACCCCCGTCGGCCCGTCGCTTTGTCAGTGCCGGCCGATAGCCTGCTGCCGCAGGTGAACGGCCGACCGGAGGGAGGGGCGCGATGAGGGTGCTGGGCGTGGACCCGGGCCTGACACGATGCGGCATCGGCGTCGTCGAGGGCACGGCCGGCCGGCCGCTGCGCATGCTCGGCGTCGGCGTCGTGCGCACGGATGCCGACGCGGACACCGCCGAGCGCCTCGTCCTCATCGAGCGCGGCATCGAGGAATGGCTCGATGCCCACCGGCCCGAATACGTCGCCGTGGAGCGGGTCTTCAGCCAGCACAACGTCCGTACGGTCATGGGCACGGCCCAGGCCAGCGCGGTCGCCATGCTGTGCGCCGCCCGGCGCGGACTGCCGGTCGCCCTGCACACCCCCAGCGAGGTCAAGGCCGCCGTCACCGGCTCCGGCCGGGCCGACAAGGCCCAGGTCGGCTCGATGGTCACCCGCCTGCTGCGGCTCGACGCGCCCCCCAAACCCGCCGACGCCGCCGATGCCCTGGCCCTGGCCATCTGCCACATCTGGCGGGCCCCCGCGGCCGGCCGCCTCCAGCAGCTCGCCGCCGCCCAGCGCCGCGCCGGCGCCCCCGTACGACTCCCGAAGGGCACCCGATGATCGCCTTCGTCTCCGGGCCGGTCGCGGCCCTCGCCCCCGACACCGCCGTCGTCGAGGTCGGTGGCGTGGGCATGGCCGTCCAGTGCACCCCCGGCACGCTCGCGCAATTGCGCATCGGCGAACCGGCCCGGCTCGCCACGTCCCTCGTCGTCCGCGAGGACTCGCTGACGCTGTACGGCTTCGCCGACGACGACGAACGCCAGACCTTCGAGCTGCTGCAGACCGCGAGCGGAGTGGGGCCGCGGCTCGCGCAGGCCATGCTGGCCGTGCACAGCCCCGATGCACTGCGGCGGGCCGTGGCGGCCGGGGACGAGAAGGCGCTGACCGCCGTGCCGGGCATCGGGAAGAAGGGTGCGCAGAAGCTGCTCCTGGAGCTGAAGGACCGGCTGGGGGCACCGGTGGGTGCGGCGCCGACCGCTCGTCCGGCAGCCGCTGCCGGCTGGAGGGATCAGCTGCACGCCGCGCTCGTCGGCCTGGGCTATGCGGCGCGCGAGGCGGACGAGGCGGTGGAAGCGGTTGCGCCGCAGGCCGAGGCGGCGGGGGGTACGCCGCAGGTGGGGCAGCTCCTGCGGGCGGCCCTGCAGACGCTGAACCGCGCTCGCTGACAGGTCGGCACCAAAGGCTGGCACCAAAGGCTATAGGCGCGCCCCGCCCACCCCACCCATGACCAAGCAACCGTGAGGAACCTCGTGAACTGGGACGACGATCGTCTCGTCGGCACCGACGCCGACGGGGAGGACCGGGCCGTCGAGGCCGCGCTGCGGCCGAAGGACCTGGGGGAGTTCGTCGGGCAGGAGCGCGTGCGCGAGCAGCTCGACCTGGTGCTCAAGGCCGCCCGCGCCCGCGGGGCCACCGCCGACCACGTCCTGCTCTCGGGCGCCCCGGGCCTGGGCAAGACCACCCTCTCCATGATCATCGCGGCCGAGATGGGCGCGCCCATCCGCATCACCTCCGGCCCCGCCATCCAGCACGCCGGTGACCTGGCCGCGATCCTGTCCTCGCTCACCGAGGGCGAGGTGCTCTTCCTGGACGAGATCCACCGCATGTCCCGGCCGGCCGAGGAAATGCTGTACATGGCCATGGAGGACTTCCGCGTCGACGTCATCGTGGGCAAGGGCCCGGGCGCCACGGCCATCCCTCTTGAGCTGCCGCCCTTCACCCTGGTGGGTGCCACGACCCGGGCCGGGCTGCTGCCGCCGCCGCTGCGGGACCGTTTCGGCTTCACCGGGCACATGGAGTTCTACGCCCCCGCGGAGCTGGAGCGCGTCGTGCACCGCTCGGCCCGTCTGCTGGACGTGGAGATCGAGGGCGAGGGCGCTGCCGAGATCGCCGGCCGCTCCCGCGGCACGCCCCGCATCGCCAACCGGCTGCTGCGCCGGGTGCGCGACTACGCCCAGGTCAAGGGCGACGGTGTGATCACGCAGCGGACGGCCGCCCAGGCGCTGGAGGTGTACGAGGTCGACGCCCGCGGCCTGGACCGGCTGGACCGCGCCGTGCTGACCGCGCTGCTCAAGCTGTTCGGCGGCGGTCCGGTGGGCCTGTCCACCCTGGCCGTGGCCGTGGGGGAGGAGCGGGAGACGGTGGAGGAGGTCGCCGAGCCGTTCCTGGTGCGGGAGGGGCTGCTGGCCCGTACGCCCCGTGGCCGCATCGCCACACCGGCGGCCTGGGAGCACATGGGGATGACGCCGCCGCAGCAGGCCGGCCCCGGCGGGGGCGGTGCGGGGCAGCAGGGCCTCTTCGGGGAGTGACGGCGCGGGGGCTGGTCCGGTCAGGAACCGGGGTGCCATGCTGGGCGTTGTTCCATTCGTGCGGACTCGCTTAGACTCCGCCGATGCCGTCCGAATGGGAACGGCATTACCACCCCCGTAGACCAGGCCGCACCCCCAAAGCGGTCGTGTGAAGGAAACCCCGTCCCGTGAATATCGTGAGTCTCCTGCCGTTCATCGTGCTCATCGGGGCCATGTTCCTGATGACCCGGTCGGCCAAGAACAAGCAGCGCCAGGCCCAGCAGATGCGCAACCAGATGCAGCCCGGCACCGGTGTCCGGACGATCGGCGGGATGTACGCCACCGTCAAGGAGATCCACGAGGACACGGTCCTCCTCGAGGTCGCCCCGGGCGTCCACGCCATCTACGCGAAGAACGCCATCGGGGCCGTCCTCGAGGACGCCGAGTACAACCGCATCGTCCACGGCCTGGAGCCGGAGGACACCCCGGTCGTGCCCGACGACGCCTCCTCGCTGACCGAGGCCGTCGAGACCGGTGAGCCCCAGGTCGAGGGGAAGATCGACCTGCACAAGGGCGCCGAGGAGAAGGCCGAGGACAAGTCCGCCGAGAAGCCCGGCGACGCCGGCGAGGCGGAGAAGAAGGACACCAAGGGCGACGGCGACGCCAAGTAACCCCTTTCCGGAACCGCGGAGCACCTCCCCGACGGTGCGCCGCGGTTCCGTTACGGTCTAGGCTCCGGCGGGGGCAGGTCCCCACAACATTTCGTGGCCGCCCGGCGAAACCCGACGCCGGACGGTTGGACAGGGAGAAACGACAAGGTGGCAGCACCGAAGAAGGGCCGTAGGTCCCCGGGCGGCCAGGGCAGGCCGGGCAGAGTCCTGGCCTTCATCCTGATCGTCATGGTGGCGCTCACCGGGGGGATGTTCGCCTCCGGGCACACCACGCCGCGCCTGGGCATCGACCTGGCGGGTGGCACCAGCTTCACGCTGGAGGCCAAGAACCAGCCGGGCAAGCCCAACGCGATCAACGAGACCAACATGAACACCGCCGTCGGCATCATCGAGCGGCGTGTCAACGGTCTCGGCGTCTCGGAGTCCGAGGTCCAGACGCAGGGCGGCAAGCACATCATCGTGAACATCCCGCGGGGGACGAACGCGAAGCAGGCCCGTCAGCAGGTCGGCACCACCGCCCAGCTCGGCTTCCGGCCCGTGGTGGCCACGGCCCCCGGCATCAAGGTGCCGCCCACGCCCGCGCCCAGCCCGAGCGCCTCCGGCAACGGCAAGGACAAGGACAAGGCGGCCGAGAAGGCCGGCGGCGACGCCGCGTCCGACGACAAGACCAAGTCGTCCGGCAAGCCCTCCGCCCCGGCGAGCCCGCAGGGCCGCCCCGTGACCGACGCCCTCAAGGCCGACGGCACCCCGTCGCCCAAGGTCACCGCCACCGCCACGGACGGCAAGAAGACCGACGACGGCAAGAAGGCCGACGCCCCGAAGGACGCCCCGCCGACCCCGGCGCCCACGCCCGCCCCGGCCACGGGTGACATGGCCACCCTGCAGAAGAAGCTCGACGCCCTGGACTGCTCCACCAAGGAGAGCCGCGCCCTGGCGAACGAGGCCGCTTCCGGTGCCAAGCCCACCGATTCCATCGTCGCCTGCCGCAAGGACGGCAGCGTCAAGGAGATCCTCGGCCCGGTGGCCGTGGAGGGTGTCACCGTCGACAGCGCCAGCGCCGTCTTCGACAGCCAGAGCGGCAAGGGCTGGCTCGTCCAGCTGAAGTTCAACTCCACCGGCGCCAAGAAGTTCGCGCAGGTCACCGGCCAGCTGGCCGCCAAGCCGGCGCCGCAGAACCAGTTCGCGATCGTCCTGGACGGCGAGGTCGTCTCCGACCCGTCCGTCAGCACCTCCATCGGTGGCGGCCAGGCCGAGATCTCCGGCGGCTTCACCCAGCAGAGCGCCCAGGACCTGGCCAACGTCCTGTCCTACGGTGCCCTGCCGCTGTCCTTCGACGTCGTCACCGAGACCACGGTCTCCCCGGCGCTCGGCGGCGAGCAGCTGCGCGCGGGCCTGATCGCCGGTGCGATCGGCCTCGCCCTGGTCATCATCTACCTGGTGGCGTACTACCGCGGCCTGGCCCTGGTGGCCCTGGCGAGCCTCGCGTGCTCCGCGGTGCTCACCTACACGATCATGGTCCTGCTGGGCTCGGCCATCGGCTTCGCGCTGAACCTGCCGGCCGTCTGCGGTGCCATCGTCGCCATCGGCATCACCGCCGACTCCTTCATCGTCTACTTCGAACGCATCCGGGACGAGATCCGCGAGGGCCGCACCCTGCGCCCGGCGGTGGAGCGGGGCTGGCCGCGCGCCCGCCGCACGATCCTGGTCTCCGACTTCGTCTCCTTCCTCGCCGCCGCGGTGCTCTTCATCGTCACCGTCGGCAAGGTGCAGGGCTTCGCGTTCACCCTCGGCCTGACCACGCTGCTCGACGTCGTCGTGGTCTTCCTCTTCACCAAGCCGCTCATGACGCTCCTCGCCCGCCGCAAGTTCTTCGCCAGCGGCCACCCCTGGTCCGGTCTCGACCCCAAGCGGCTCGGCGCCAAGCCGCCGCTGCGGGCCTCCCGCCGCCGCCCCTCCGCCACCGTCGACCCGAAGGAGGCGTGAGATGTCGCGACTCGGCACTCTCGGCGCCCGGCTGTACCGCGGCGAGGTCGGCTACGACTTCGTCGGCAAGCGGAAGATCTGGTACGGCATCTCGATCCTCATCACCATCACGGCCATCGTCGGCCTGGCGGTGCGCGGCCTGAACATGGGCATCGAGTTCTCCGGCGGCGCGGTCTTCACCACGCCCAAGACCTCGGTCAGCGAGGTCCAGGCCCGGCACACCGCGGAGGAGGCCTCCGGCCACACCGCGGTGGTCCAGAAGCTCGGTGACGGCACCCTGCGCGTCCAGGTCAGCGAGCTCAGCACCGACCAGTCGCGCAAGACCCAGGACGCCCTGGCCAAGAAGCTGGGCATCTCCACCAACAAGGTCAACACCGACATCGTCGGCCCCAGCTGGGGTGAGCAGATCGCCAGCAAGGCCTGGTGGGGCCTGGGGATCTTCATGATCCTGGTGGTCGTCTACCTCGCCATCGCCTTCGAGTGGCGCATGGCGCTCGCCGCCCTGGTCGCCCTGATCCACGACCTCACCATCACCGTCGGCATCTACGCGCTCGTCGGCTTCGAGGTCACCCCGGGCACCGTGATCGGTCTGCTGACGATCCTCGGTTACTCGCTCTACGACACCGTCGTCGTCTTCGACGGCCTGAAGGAGAGCTCGAAGGACATCACCAAGCAGACCCGCTTCACCTACAGCGAGATCGCCAACCGCAGCCTCAACGGCACCCTGGTGCGCTCCATCAACACCACCGTGGTGGCGCTGCTGCCGGTCGCCGGCCTGCTGTTCATCGGCGGCGGCTTCCTCGGCGCGGGCATGCTCAACGACATCTCCCTCGCCCTCTTCGTCGGCCTCGCGGCCGGTGCCTACTCCTCGATCTTCATCGCCACCCCGCTGGTCGCCGACCTCAAGGAACGCGACCCGCAGATGAAGGCGCTCACCAAGCGCGTGCGCGCCCGCCGTGCCGCCGACGCCGCCAAGGCCGAGGCCGGTACGGGGAGCGCCGAGGGCGGCGACGAGGAGCCGCAGGACGTCGCCGGCCTCGTCGGCCAGCGTCAGGATTCCGCCGGCCGGGGCCGCGGCGGCCGCGGTCGTCCGTCGGGCAAGCGCCGATGAGCGCCGCCCGCACCGAGCAGGGCCTGCGGGAGCTGCTGCTCGGCCACATCCGCGACGTGCCCGACTACCCGAAGCCGGGCGTGGTCTTCAAGGACATCGCCCCGCTGCTCGCCGACGCCCCGGCCTTCGCCGCGCTCACTGACGCGTTCGCGGAGCTGTGCGAGCACTACGCGGTGGACAAGGTCATGGGCCTGGAGGCCCGCGGCTTCATCCTCGGCGCCCCCGTGGCCGTCCGTGCCGGCCGCGGCTTCGTGCCCGTCCGCAAGGCCGGCAAGCTGCCGGGCGAGACGCTGTCCCAGGCCTACGACCTGGAGTACGGCAGCGCCGAGATCGAGATACAGGCCGATGCCTTGGCCGCCGGCGACCGCGTGCTGGTCATCGACGACGTGCTGGCCACCGGCGGCACCGCCGAGGCCTCGCTGGAGCTGATCCGCCGCGCCGGTGCCGAGGTGGCGGGTGTCGCCGTGCTCATGGAGCTCGGCTTCCTGGCCGGCCGGCAGCGGCTGGAGCGGTCCCTGGCCGGCGCCCCGCTGCACGCGCTGATCACGGTCTAGGTCCGCACGCGCGGGCAGGTACGAAAACCCCCAGGCGGGCACCGGGAAACATCCGGTGCCCGCCCGGTGTTTTCCCGGGCAGACCCCTTGCCGGCTCCTTGCGGACCCCGTGCGGGAGTCCGGCCGCAGCCCGGCGCCGAGCGCCGGGGTGGCCGGGATCGATACCATGGCAGTCCGGACCTGACCGGGGGGCCGGAACGCTTGAGGGAGTGCTCTTGCCAGACGAGGTCCAGCCGCTCACCGCCGCCCAGCCGGACAAGCCGAGCCCCGACGCCGCGGCGTCCGGCGGCACGCCCCCGGCCCGCCCGGACGCCGCCGGAGGCGGCACGGCCGCCCGGGGCGAGCGCACGAGCGCGGGCACCCCGCAGTACCGGACCGCGCCGCAGCCGCCCGCCGGCGCCCCGGCCCGGCCCTCGGCCACGTCCGGCCCCGCGCCCCGCACCGGCTCCTCCAGCCGGGTGCGCGCCCGCCTCGCCCGCCTGGGCGTGCAGCGGCAGAGCCCGTACAATCCCGTCCTGGAGCCGCTGCTGCGCATCGTGCGCGGCAACGACCCCAAGGCGGACGCCGGCACCCTGCGCCAGATCGAGCGTGCCTACCAGGTCGCCGAGCGCTGGCACCGCGGCCAGAAGCGCAAGAGCGGCGACCCGTACATCACCCACCCGCTGGCCGTCACCACGATCCTCGCCGAGCTCGGCATGGACCCGGCCACCTTGATGGCCGGCCTGCTGCACGACACCGTCGAGGACACCGAGTACGGCCTGGAGGACCTGCGCCGCGACTTCGGCGACCAGGTCGCCCTGCTCGTCGACGGCGTCACCAAGCTGGACCGGGTGCAGTTCGGCGAGGCCGCCCAGGCCGAGACCGTGCGCAAGATGGTCGTCGCCATGGCCAAGGACCCGCGCGTCCTGGTCATCAAGCTCGCCGACCGCCTGCACAACATGCGCACCATGCGGTACCTCAAGCGGGAGAAGCAGGAGAAGAAGGCCCGCGAGACGCTGGAGATCTACGCCCCGCTGGCGCACCGGCTGGGCATGAACACCATCAAGTGGGAGCTGGAGGACCTCGCCTTCGCGATCCTCTACCCCAAGATGTACGACGAGATCGTGCGCCTGGTCGCCGAGCGGGCCCCCAAGCGCGACGAGTACCTGGCCACCGTCATCGACGAGGTCCAGGCCGATCTGCGCGCCGCCCGCATCAAGGCCACCGTCACCGGCCGGCCGAAGCACTACTACAGCGTCTACCAGAAGATGATCGTGCGGGGCCGCGACTTCGCCGAGATCTACGACCTGGTGGGCATCCGCGTCCTCGTCGACACCGTCCGCGACTGCTACGCGGCGCTGGGCACCGTCCACGCCCGGTGGAACCCGGTGCCCGGGCGGTTCAAGGACTACATCGCGATGCCCAAGTTCAACATGTACCAGTCGTTGCACACGACGGTCATAGGACCTTCGGGCAAGCCCGTCGAGCTGCAGATCCGCACCTTCGACATGCACCGCCGCGCCGAGTACGGCATCGCCGCGCACTGGAAGTACAAGCAGGAGGCGGTCGCCGGCGCCTCCAAGATCCGTACCGACGTGCCGCGCACGTCCGGCAAGGACAAGGACGCCATCAACGACATGGCGTGGCTGCGGCAGCTGCTGGACTGGCAGAAGGAGACCGAGGACCCGGGCGAGTTCCTGGAGTCGCTGCGCTTCGACCTCTCGCGCAACGAGGTCTTCGTCTTCACGCCCAAGGGTGACGTCATAGCGCTCCCGGCGGGTGCCACGCCCGTCGACTTCGCCTACGCCGTGCACACCGAGGTCGGCCACCGCACCATAGGCGCGCGGGTCAACGGCCGCCTCGTACCGCTGGAGTCGACCCTCGACAACGGCGACCTGGTGGAGGTCTTCACCTCCAAGGCCCCCGGTGCCGGCCCCTCCCGTGACTGGCTGGGCTTCGTGAAGTCCCCGCGGGCCCGCAACAAGATCCGTGCCTGGTTCTCCAAGGAGCGCCGCGACGAGGCGATCGAGCAGGGCAAGGACGCCATCGCCCGGGCCATGCGCAAGCAGAACCTGCCGATCCAGCGCATCCTCACCGGCGACTCCCTGGTCACCCTCGCGCACGAGATGCGCTACCCCGACATCTCCTCCCTGTACGCCGCGATCGGCGAGGGCCACGTCGCGGCCCAGGGCGTGGTGCAAAAGCTCGTCCAGGCGCTCGGCGGCGAGGACGCGGCCACCGAGGACATCGAGGAGACCGCCCCCATCCGCGGCCGCTCCAAGCGGCGCACCAGTGCCGACCCGGGCGTGGTGGTCAAGGGCGTCGACGACGTGTGGGTCAAGCTGGCCCGCTGCTGCACCCCGGTGCCCGGGGACCCGATCATCGGCTTCGTCACCCGCGGCAACGGCATCTCGGTGCACCGCGCGGACTGCGTCAACGTCGACTCGCTCTCGCAGCAGCCGGAGCGGATCCTCGACGTGGAGTGGGCGCCCACCCAGTCGTCCGTGTTCCTGGTCGCCATCCAGGTCGAGGCCCTCGACCGCTCCCGGCTGCTGTCGGACGTCACCCGGGTGCTGTCCGACCAGCACGTCAACATCCTCTCGGCGGCCGTGCAGACCTCCCGCGACCGGGTGGCCACCTCGCGCTTCACCTTCGAGATGGGCGACCCCAAGCACCTCGGGCACGTGCTCAAGGCCGTGCGCGGTGTGGAGGGCGTCTACGACGTCTACCGCGTGACCTCGGCGCGCAGGCCGTAGCGCCGCAGCAGCGGGCACGAGTAAGGGGCTCCGGCACTAGCCGGAGCCCCTTACTCATCACGCATCCGTGGCTGCTCAGCCGCCGAACTCCTCAAGGCCCTTCAGGGCCTGGTCCAGCAGCGCCTTGCGGCCCTCCAGCTCCTGCGCGAGCTTGTTGGCCTTGGCCTCGTTGCCCGCCGCACGCGCCTTGTCGACCTGCTCCTGCAGCTTGTCGACCGCCGCCTGCAGCTGGCCCGTCAGCCCCGCCGCACGCGCCCGCGCCTCGGGGTTGGTGCGCCGCCACTCGGCCTCCTCGGCCTCCTGGATCGCGCGCTCCACCGCGTGCATCCGGCCCTCGATCCGCGGCCGGGCGTCCCGCGGCACATGGCCGATGGCCTCCCAGCGCTCGTTGATCGACCGGAACGCCGCCCGCGCCGCCTTCAGGTCCGTCACCGGGAGCAGCTTCTCGGCCTCGACGACCAGCTCCTCCTTCAGCGTCAGGTTGCCCTGCTGCTCGGCGTCCCGCTCGGCGAAGACCTTGCTGCGGGCCTGGAAGAAGACGTCCTGCGCGCCCCGGAACCGGGCCCACAGCTCGTCCTCGGCCTCCCGCTGCGCCCGCCCGGCGGCCTTCCAGTCCGCCATCAGCTCGCGGTAGCGCGCGGCCGTCGGACCCCAGTCCGTCGAGCCCGAGAGCGCCTCGGCCTCGGCGACCAGCTTCTCCTTGATCTTGCGGGCGTCCTCGCGCTGCGCGTCCAGCGAGGCGAAGTGGGCCTTGCGGCGCTTGGAGAACGCCGAGCGGGCGTGCGAGAAGCGGTGCCACAGCTCGTCGTCGGTCTTGCGGTCCAGCCGCGGCAGGCCCTTCCAGGTGTCGACCAGGGAGCGCAGCCGCTCGCCGGCCGACCGCCACTGCTCGCTCGCCGCCAGCTCCTCGGCCTCGGCGACCAGCGCCTCCTTGGCCGTACGGGCCTCCTCGGTCGCCTTGGCCTTGGCCGCCTTGCGCTCCTCGCGGCGCGACTCGACGGCGGCGACCAGCTTGTCCAGCCGCTCCCGCAGCGCGTCGAGGTCACCCACCGCGTGGTGCTCGTCGACCTGGGTGCGCAGATGATCGATGGCGGTCATCGCGTCCTTGGCCGACAGGTCGGTGGTCCTGATCCGGCGCTCGAGGAGGCCGATCTCGACGACCAGGCCCTCGTACTTGCGCTCGAAGTAGGCCAACGCCTCCTCGGGAGACCCCGCCTGCCACGAGCCGACGACCTGCTCACCGTCGGCAGTACGCACGTACACGGTCCCCGTCTCGTCGACGCGGCCCCACGGGTCGCTGCTCACAGCGCCTCCTCCACATGATGCCGGGGCCGTGTGCGGCCCGCGCGCATCGTCCACAGTTGTTCCGGGCAGAGCCGCGCCCTGGCCGGTCCGACGGCTTGATCATCCGGGTGCGCAAAGGCCGTCGGAGCAGGCACCCTACACAACGCCAACATAGGCGAACGGCGGCCCGGCTGTCCGTATCCCGCGCGACCGAAATTTCGCCGTCCGGGCGTCAGCTTCTGGTCACCGTCGCCTTGTCGATCACCACGGTGGCGTTCGGCGCCCCGTCGCCGGCGCCCGAGTTCTCACCCGCGTCGGCGATCTTCTTCAGCGTCTTCATGCCCTCGGGGCCGATCGTGCCGAACGGCGTGTACTGCGGCGGCAGCTGGCTGTCCTGGTACACGAGGAAGAACTGGCTGCCGCCGGTGTGCGGCTGGCCCGTGTTCGCCATGGCGACGGTGCCCGCGGGGTAGACGTTGCCCTTGAGCTTCGAGTCCTTGAGGTTCTCGTCCTCGATCGTGTAGCCCGGGCCGCCCGTGCCGGTGCCCTTCGGGTCACCGCACTGCAGCACGTAGATGCCGGCGGTGGTCAGGCGGTGGCACTTCGAGTGGTCGAAGAAGCCCTCCTTCGCCAGGAAGTCGAAGGAGTTGACCGTATGGGGGGCGTTCGCCGCGTCCAGCTTGAGGTCGATCGTGCCGCAGGTCGTCTTCAGCTCCATCGCGTACGACGCGGACTTGTCGACCGTCATCTCCGGCTCCGACTTCCACGTCTTCGCCGACGGCGAACCCGGCGCGGGCCTGGCGCACGGGTCCGGGCCCTTCTTCGCGGACGGCAGGGCGTCGGGGGAGGCGTCGGCGGCCGTGTTCTTCTTGCCGTCGCCGGAGAACGCCCCGGCCGCGTACGCCCCCGCTCCCGCGGCCAGCACCGCGGCGAGCCCGCCGGCGATCACCGCGTTCCGCAGGCGGGCCTTGCGCCGCGCCGCCTCGCGGCGCTGCTGCTGCCGCTCGAACTTCTCCCGGGCGAGCTGGCGCCGCCGCTGCTCGTTAGTGACCACCGGGTCCTCTCCTCGTGCCGTCTCGTCGCATGTCATGAGCCGCGAATCGCGAGTGTCGCCCGTACCGTATACGGGTTCGCGGCGGCAGGAGTGCCGCCGGTAGGCTGCATCCACGACGATCCGGACCGACTGGTCCCCGCGCACGGGGGCCGCGGACCGGGCAACCGCCTGTCAGACTTGCCGATCATTAAGGACGAACGTGCTCATTGCCGGGTTCCCCGCCGGAGCCTGGGGGACCAACTGCTACCTGGTCGCCCCGGCCGCCGGCGAGGAGTGCGTGATCATCGACCCGGGCCACCAGGCGGCCCCCGGCGTCGAGGAAGCACTGAAGAAGCATCGGCTCAAGCCCGTCGCCGTCGTCCTCACCCACGGCCACATCGACCACGTCGCCTCGGTCGTCCCGGTGTGCGGCGCCCACGACGTCCCGGCCTGGATCCACCCCGACGACCGCTACATGATGAGCGACCCGGAGAAGGCCCTGGGCCGCGCCATCGGGCAGCCGCTCATGGGCGAGCTGACCGTCGGGGAGCCGGACGACCTCAGGGAGCTGTCCGACGGCAGCACGCTGCAGCTCGCCGGCATGGAGCTCACCGTCGCGCACGCGCCCGGCCATACCAAGGGGTCGGTGACCTTCAGGCTGCCGGAGACCTCCGAGATCCCCTCGGTGTTCTTCTCCGGCGACCTGCTGTTCGCCGGCTCCATCGGACGCACCGACCTGCCCGGCGGTGACCACGGCGAGATGCTCCGGTCGCTGGCACGCGTGTGCCTGCCCCTGGACGACTCGACCGTGGTGCTGTCCGGCCACGGCCCCCAGACGACCATCGGCCGTGAGCGCGCCACCAACCCCTACCTGCGTGAGGTGGCCGCCGGCTTCGGAGCCGGATCCCCGGCTCCGCGACGAGGAATGTGACGAGAATTCCGTGAGCACCTTCAAGGCCCCCAAGGGCACCTACGACCTCCTTCCCCCCGACTCGGCGACCTACCTCGCCGTGCGCGAGGCGATCTCCGCGCCGCTCAAGCGGGCCGGCTACGGCTACGTGGAGACCCCCGGCTTCGAGCAGGTCGAGCTGTTCTCCCGCGGGGTCGGCGAGTCCACCGACATCGTGACCAAGGAGATGTACACCCTCACCACCCGCGGCGGCGACCAGCTCGCCCTGCGCCCCGAGGGCACCGCCTCCGTCCTGCGCGCCGCGCTGGAGGCCAACCTGCACAAGGCCGGCAACCTGCCGGTCAAGCTCTGGTACTCCGGCTCGTACTACCGCTACGAGCGCCCCCAGGCCGGCCGCTACCGCCACTTCTCCCAGGTCGGCGCGGAGGCCATCGGCGCGGAGGACCCGGCCCTCGACGCCGAGCTGATCATCCTGGCCGTCGACGCCTACCGCTCGCTCGGCCTGAAGAACTTCCGCCTGCTGCTGAACTCGCTCGGCGACAAGGAGTGCCGCCCCGCCTACCGGGCCGCCCTGCAGGACTTCCTGCGCGGCCTGGACCTGGACGAGGACACCCGCCGCCGCATCGACATCAACCCGCTGCGCGTCCTCGACGACAAGCGCGAGGCCGTCCAGAAGCAGCTCGTCGGCGCCCCCATGCTGCGCGACCACCTGTGCGAGGCGTGCAAGGAGTACCACGAGCAGGTCCGCGAGCTGCTGACCGCCGCCGGTGTCGCCTTCGAGGACGACCCCAAGCTGGTCCGCGGCCTGGACTACTACACCCGCACCACCTTCGAGTTCGTCCACGACGGCCTCGGCTCGCAGTCCGCGGTTGGCGGCGGCGGCCGCTACGACGGGCTCTCCGAGATGATCGGCGGCCCCGCGCTGCCGTCCGTCGGCTGGGCGCTCGGCGTCGACCGCACGGTGCTGGCCCTCAAGGCCGAGGGCATCGAGCTCGAACTGCCCGCGGCCACCCAGGTCTTCGCCGTGCCGCTGGGCGAGGAGGCCCGCCGAGTCCTCTTCGGCACGGTCACCGAGCTGCGCCGGGCCGGCGTCGCCACCGACTTCGCCTTCGGCGGCAAGGGCCTGAAGAACGCCATGAAGTCCGCCAACCGCTCCGGCGCCCGCTTCGCGCTCGTCGCCGGCGAACGGGATCTGGCCGAGGGCGTGGTGCAGCTGAAGGACCTGGAGAGCGGCGAGCAGAAGGCCGTGGCCCTCGCCACCGTTGTGAGTGAAGTCCTTTCGGCCCAAGGCTGATTCACAGACTGCTGGTGCAGAATGGGCGGCAACGGCCTACTGATGGGATCGACAGCGCTATGACCACTTCGGCACTCGACCGCTCCGACACCGACGACGCGGGGCGGGGCGTTCCGGCCACCGGGGCGGTGGGTGCGAGCCGTGCGTTCGCGTGGTTGCTGGTGATCACCGGTGCCGCCGGTCTGCTGGCCTCGTGGGTCATCACGATCGACAAGCTCAAGATCCTCGAGGCCAAGGTCGCCGGCACGACCTTCACCCCCGGCTGCAGCCTCAACCCCATCGTCTCCTGCGGAAACATCATGGAGAGCGCGCAGGCCAAGGCGTTCGGGTTCCCGAACCCGATGATCGGCCTGGTCGCCTACTCCGTGATCATCGCGGTGGGCATGGGGCTGTTCGCCGGGGCCCGCTACCGCCGCTGGTACTGGCTGGGCATGGAGGCCGGCTGCCTCTTCGGCGTCGGCTTCGTCACGTGGCTGCAGTACCAGTCGCTGTACGTCATCGGCTCGCTGTGCCTGTGGTGCTGCCTGGCCTGGGTCGCCACCATCGTCATGTTCTGGTACGTCACGCTGCAGAACATCCGGCACCGTTTCATCCGGGTGCCCGAGGGCCTGCGCCGCGGCCTGCTGGAGTTCCACTGGGTCGTCCCGGTGCTGTGGATCGGCGTGATCGGCATGCTGATCCTCACCAAGTGGTGGTGGTTCTGGACGGGCGGCACCGCCTGACCTGCGGGCGCCCGGCGCGATCGGGCGGTGGTGTCAGAGGCAGGGCTTAGGGTTTCGGTGTGGAGCCCGACCTGTTCACCGCAGCCGCAGAGGACCGCCAGGAGAAGGACCCGGCGGCCAGCCCGCTGGCCGTCCGCATGCGTCCCCGCAACCTCGACGAGGTCGTCGGGCAGGGGCATCTCCTGCGGCCCGGCTCGCCGCTGCGCCGCCTCGTGGGAGAGGGCAGCGGCGGGCCCGCCGGCCCCTCCTCGGTGATCCTCTGGGGCCCGCCCGGCACCGGCAAGACGACCCTGGCCTACGTCGTCAGCCAGGCCACCAACAAGCGCTTCGTGGAGCTCTCCGCGATCACCGCGGGCGTCAAGGAGGTCCGGGCCGTCATCGACGGCGCCCGCCGCGCCTCGGGCGGCTACGGCAAGGAGACCGTCCTCTTCCTCGACGAGATCCACCGCTTCAGCAAGGCCCAGCAGGACTCCCTGCTGCCCGCCGTGGAGAACCGCTGGGTCACTCTCATCGCGGCCACCACGGAGAACCCCTACTTCTCGATCATCTCGCCGCTGCTCTCGCGCTCCCTGCTGCTGACCCTGCAGGCCCTGACCGACGACGACCTGCGCGGCCTGATCCACCGCGCCCTCACCGACGAGCGGGGCCTCGGCGGGGCGGTCACGCTCCCCGAGGACACCGAGGCCCACCTGCTGCGCATCGCCGGCGGGGACGCGCGCCGGGCGCTGACCGCCCTGGAGGCGGGCGCCGGCTCGGCCCTCGCCCAGGGCGAGGCGGAGATCACCCTGGAGACGCTGGAGGCCGCGGTCGACCGCGCGGCCGTGAAGTACGACCGAGCCGGCGACCAGCACTACGACGTGGCCAGCGCGCTGATCAAGTCCATCCGCGGCTCGGACGTCGACGCCACGCTGCACTACCTGGCGCGCATGATCGAGGCGGGGGAGGACCCGCGGTTCATCGCCCGCCGGCTGATGATCTCCGCCAGCGAGGACATCGGGCTGGCCGACCCCACCGCGCTGCAGACGGCCGTCGCGGGGGCCCAGGCCGTGGCCATGATCGGCTTTCCCGAGGCGCGGATCACCCTGAGCCAGGTCGCGGTGGCGCTGGCCCTGGCCCCGAAGTCCAACGCCGCGTACCTGGCGATCGACGCGGCCCTGGCGGACGTACGGGCGGGCCTGGCCGGCCCCGTCCCCGCGCACCTGCGGGACAGCCACTACAAGGGCGCGCAGAAACTGGGGCACGGGCAGGGGTACGTCTACCCGCACGACGTGCCGGGCGGGATCGCGGCGCAGCAGTACGCGCCGGACGCGGTGCACGGCAAGCGGTACTACGAGCCGACGCGGTACGGGGCGGAGGCGCGCTACGCGGACGTGGTGGAGCGGGTCCGCTCGCGCTTGCGGGGCGAGCCGCAGGGGGAGTAGGCCGCGGTGCCCCGTAAGGGGCGCGGGGCAGTGTCGATCTGCGGCTCCGCCGCGCGGGCGCGACAAGCCGTGGCGCCTCGGCTGCGGGCCGTCGGTGGCTGATCGCGCAGTTCCCCGCGCCCCTTGCGGGGCGCAGGCGCTACAGGCCCGCGGAGGCGAAGAGGCGGTGCATCTCGGTGCGCAGGGCGCGGATGTCGCCCACCGGGTGGGGGAACTCGAAGCGGGCGTCCACGTGGCCGCTCGCGCCCGCGAAGGTGAAGCGCACCCGCAGGCCGAAGCGGTCCAGGGCCAGGGGCACCGCCGAGGCGCACCCCGGCATGTCCAGCAGCGCCGCCAGCGCCCGTACCTGGTCGTCGTGGCCCACGTGCAGGTGCTGCAGCAGTTCCGCCTCGTACGAGGCCAGCGGGTCGGCGGAGGCGCGGGCGAAGTCCTCGGGGGTGACGGATTGCGCGCCCCACAGGTCGTCGACGTACGCTGCGGCCGGCTCCAGCCGCAGGACGCCGTCGGCGCGGGTGAGCCGGCCGGTGATGCGGGCCCGGCCGCGGATGCGGTCGCGCACGGCGACCGGGGCGACGTCGACGAGTTCGAGCACCGCGGTGGTCGTCCCGTTGAGGTGCCCGCCGCCCAGCAGGATCTCGCCGCTTCGGCCCACGGAGCGCGGCTCCAGCACGTGCAGCGGCTCGGTTGCGGGGGCCCCTGGAATCAGCAGGGCCGCGGAGCATGTACTCTGTACGAGAGTTCGTGTGCGTTCGGCTGCTGACGGCATCCGGGCGATCTCAAGTCCGCTGGGACGCGGCTGACCACGATCTGATCGGACCTCCGTCACGTCGACGCCTTCTGAAGCGTCGGATCCCTTCGTGGATCCTTTCGTGCTGTCCGTGATGTGACTGGTGTTCCCCGGACGAGACATGCGATCTCCTTGAGTAAGGTAAGCCTAACCTAACTTATCAACGGAGGTCTGGAGAACGTGCCTAACCAGTCGCGTCCCAAGGTCAAGAAGTCTCGTGCGCTCGGCATTGCGCTGACCCCGAAGGCCGTCAAGTACTTCGAGGCCCGCCCCTACCCGCCGGGTGAGCACGGCCGTGGCCGCAAGCAGAACTCGGACTACAAGGTCCGTCTGCTCGAGAAGCAGCGTCTGCGCGCCCAGTACGACATCAGCGAGAAGCAGATGGCGCGCGCCTACGACCGCGCCAAGAAGGCCGAGGGCAAGACCGGCGAGGCGCTGGTCGTCGAGCTCGAGCGCCGTCTCGACGCCCTGGTCCTGCGTTCGGGCATCGCCCGCACCATCTACCAGGCCCGCCAGATGGTCGTCCACGGCCACCTCGAGGTCAACGGCAAGAAGGTCGACAAGCCGTCCTTCCGCGTCCGCCCGAACGACGTCGTGATGGTCCGCGAGCGCAGCCGCTCCAAGGCCCTCTTCGAGACGGCCCGCGCCGGTGGCTTCGCCGCCGACGGCGAGACCCCGCGCTACCTCCAGGTCAACCTGGCCGCGCTGGCCTTCCGCCTGGACCGCGAGCCGAACCGCAAGGAGATCCCGGTCATCTGCGACGAGCAGCTGGTCGTCGAGTACTACGCCCGCTGACGCGGACGCAGCAACTCCCTTCTTCGCCCTGCCCGCCGACTTCGCCCGCCCCTGCGGCGGCGAGCCGGCGGGCTTGCGCGTTCCCGGAGCCGGACGCGCGCGTACGGCCCGGTAATGCGGTACGGGCCGGTGCGCCCGGCGCGATAAGGTCGGTACGACCAGTAGTGACGTGCAACAGCTAGGGAGCGGTGCAGCGTGTCCGGTGGAGAGGTGGCCGGGATCCTCGTGGCCGTCTTCTGGGCGATCCTGGTGTCGTTCATCGCGCTGGCCCTGGTGCGGCTCGCGCAGACGCTGAAGGCCGCCACCCGGCTGGTCTCCGACATCTCCGAGCAGGCCGTGCCCCTGCTCGCCGACGCCTCCGCGACCGTCCGCTCGGCGAACCACCAGCTCGCCCGCGTCGACTCGATCACCGCGGACGTCCAGGAGGTCACCGCGAACGCCTCCGCGCTGTCCTCCACCGTCTCCACCGCCTTCGGCGGGCCCCTGGTCAAGGTCGCCGCGTTCAGCTACGGCGTGCGCCGCGCGATCGGCCGCAAGGCAGCGCCCGAGGCACAGCAGCAGAGCACCGTTCTCGCCGGCCGGACGCTCCCGTCCGCCCGGCGCGGCGGCCGCCGTACCCGTGGGAAGGGCTGACCCAGAAATGTTCCGCCGCGCCTTCTGGTTCACCACCGGTGTAGCAGCCGGTGTGTGGGCCACCACCAAGGTCAACCGCAAGCTGGCCAAGCTCACTCCGGAGAGCCTGGCCCTGCAGGCGGCGGACCGGGCGGTCGTCGCCGGCCGCAAGGTCAAGCTCTTCGCACTCGACGTGCGCGACGGCATGGCACACCGGGAAGAGGCGCTCAAGGAGGCGCTCGGCCTGAACGCCGCGCCCCCCGAGCCCCGTGCACTTCCCGAGCAGCGCCGCCTGGTCGCGCTCGAACCGCCCCACCCCCACCACACGCTCACCCGGAAAGAGGACCACTGATGGAGTCGGCTGAAATCCGCAGGCGCTGGCTGCGCTTCTTCGAGGAGCGCGGGCACACCGTCGTGCCGTCGGCGTCGCTCATCGCGGACGACCCGACCCTGCTGCTGGTCAACGCGGGCATGGTGCCCTTCAAGCCGTACTTCCTCGGCGAGGTGAAGCCCTCCTTCACCCGCGCCACCAGCGTGCAGAAGTGCGTGCGCACGCCGGACATCGAGGAGGTCGGCAAGACCACCCGACACGGCACGTTCTTCCAGATGTGCGGCAACTTCTCCTTCGGCGACTACTTCAAGGAAGGCGCGATCAAGTACGCCTGGGAGCTGCTGACGACTCCCGTGGCGGAGGGCGGCTACGGCCTGGAGCCGGAGAAGCTCTGGATCACCGTCTACCTGGACGACGACGAGGCCGAGCGCATCTGGCGCGACGTCGTCGGCGTGCCCGCCCAGCGCATCCAGCGCCTGGGCAAGAAGGAGAACTTCTGGTCCATGGGCGTGCCCGGCCCGTGCGGCCCGTGCTCCGAGATCAACTACGACCGGGGCCCGGAGTTCGGCATCGAGGGCGGCCCGGCCGTCAACGACGAGCGCTACGTGGAGATCTGGAACCTGGTCTTCATGCAGTACGAGCGCGGTGCCGGCGAGGGCAAGGAGGACTTCCCGATCCTCGGCGACCTGCCCGCCCAGAACATCGACACCGGCCTCGGTCTGGAGCGCCTGGCGATGATCCTGCAGGGCGTGCAGAACATGTACGAGACCGACACCCTGCGCGTCGTGATCGACAAGGCCACCGAGCTGACCGGCGTCCGCTACGGCCACAGCAAGGACACTGACGTCTCCCTGCGCGTGGTCGCCGACCACCTGCGCACCTCGACGATGCTCATCGGCGACGGCGTCACCCCCGGCAACGAGGGCCGCGGCTACGTGCTGCGCCGCATCATGCGCCGCGCCATCCGCAACATGCGCATGCTGGGCGCCACCGGCCCGGTCGTCGCCGAGCTGCTCGACGTCGTCATCCGCACGATGGGCCAGCAGTACCCGGAGCTGATCACCGACCGCTCGCGCATCGAGACCGTCGCGCTCGCCGAGGAGGCCGCCTTCCTCAAGACGCTGAAGGCCGGCACCAACATCCTCGACACCGCCGTCACCGAGACCAAGGCCGCCGGCGGCACGGTCCTCGCCGGCGACAAGGCGTTCCTGCTCCACGACACCTGGGGCTTCCCGATCGACCTCACCCTCGAGATGGCCGCCGAGCAGGGCCTGAAGGTGGACGAGGACGGCTTCCGCCGCCTGATGAAGGAGCAGCGGGAGCGGGCCAAGGCCGACGCCAAGGCCAAGAAGACCGGTCATGCCGACCTGTCCGCCTACCGCGAGGTGGCTGACACCGCCGGCGCCACCGACTTCACCGGCTACACCCTCACCGAGGGCGAGTCGACCGTCGTCGGCCTGCTCGTCGACGGCCTGCCCTCGCCGGCCGCCTCCGAGGGCGACGAGGTCGAGGTCGTCCTCGACCGCACCCCCTTCTACGCCGAGGGCGGCGGCCAGCTCGCCGACACCGGCCGCATCAAGCTGGACAACGGCGCCGTCATCGAGATCCGCGACGTCCAGAAGCCCGTCCCGGGCGTCCACGTCCACAAGGGCGTCGTCCAGGTCGGCGAGGTCACCGTCGGTGCCTCCGCCTACGCCGCGATCGACGTCCGGCGCCGCCGCGCCATCGCCCGCGCCCACAGCGCCACCCACCTCACCCACCAGGCGCTGCGCGACGCGCTGGGCCCGACGGCCGCCCAGGCCGGTTCGGAGAACTCCCCGGGCCGCTTCCGCTTCGACTTCGGCTCGCCGACCGCCGTGCCCGGCACCGTGCTGACCGACGTCGAGCAGCGCATCAACGAGGTCCTCTCCCGCGAGCTGGACGTCCAGGCCGAGGTGATGAGCCTGGAGGACGCCAAGAAGCAGGGCGCCATCGCCGAGTTCGGCGAGAAGTACGGCGAGCGCGTGCGCGTGGTGACCATCGGCGACTTCTCCAAGGAGCTGTGCGGCGGCACGCACGTGCACAACACCTCCCAGCTGGGCCTGGTCAAGCTGCTGGGCGAGTCCTCCATCGGCTCCGGCGTGCGCCGCGTGGAGGCCCTCGTCGGTGCCGACGCCTACAACTTCCTGGCCAAGGAGCACACGGTCGTCGCCCAGCTCACCGAGCTGGTCAAGGGCCGCCCGGAGGAGCTGCCGGAGAAGATCTCGGGCATGCTCGCCAAGCTCAAGGAGGCCGAGAAGGAGATCGAGCGCTTCCGCGCCGAGAAGGTCCTGCAGGCCGCGGCCGGTCTGGCCGAGGGCGCCAAGGACATCCACGGCGTCGCCTTCGTCGCGGGCAGGGTGCCGGACGGCACGGGCGCCGACGACCTGCGCAAGCTGGTGCTGGACGTGCGCGGGCGCATCACCGGCGGCCGCCCGGCCGTCGTGGCCCTGTTCACCGTGGCGGGCGGCCGCCCGCTGACCGTGATCGCCACCAACGAGGTC
Organism: Streptomyces luteosporeus; assembly: GCF_039532865.1. NCBI lineage: Bacteria > Bacillati > Actinomycetota > Actinomycetes > Kitasatosporales > Streptomycetaceae > Streptomyces > Streptomyces luteosporeus. Next base: position 178,765 of record NZ_BAAASL010000005.1, on the reverse strand, counting down.
GCTCGCGAGCGCGGCCTGAAGGCCGGCGACCTGGTCCGCACCGCGGCCAAGACCCTCGGCGGCGGTGGCGGCGGCAAGCCGGACGTCGCCCAGGGCGGCGGTCAGAACCCCGAGGCCGTCGACGAGGCGATCGCCGCCGTCGAGCGCCTCGTCGCGGAAGCGGCCTGAGGCCGTGCGACGCGGCAGGCGCATCGCCGTGGACGTCGGGGACGCCCGGATCGGGGTCGCCTCGTGCGACCCCGACGGGATCCTCGCCACTCCGGTCGAGACCGTGCCGGGACGTGACATCCCGCAGGCCCACAAGCGGCTGGTGGCGATCGTCGCGGAGTACGAGCCCCTTGAGGTCGTCGTCGGTCTGCCCCGCTCCCTCAAGGGGGGAGAGGGGCCGGCCGCGGCCAAGGTCCGCACGTTCGCCAAGGAGATGGCCCGGCGCATCGCGCCGGTGCCCGTCCGGCTGGTCGACGAGCGGATGACGACGGTCACCGCGACCCAGGGGCTGCGCGCCTCGGGCGTCAGCTCCAAGAAGGGGCGCTCGGTCGTCGACCAGGCGGCCGCCGTGGTCATCCTGCAGAACGCCCTGGAGACCGAGAAGGTCTCCGGGCGTCCGCCGGGGGAGACCGTCGAAGTGGTCATCTGATCGCAATACGGTAACGTTCCGCGCGACATGGCAGCTGTTCGAATGTCTTCCGGGCAGGACCAGGCATCGGACTCTCGCGCTCACCGAGCGCTCAACGGCTGCCGCTGTGCGGCTCTAGGGGACAGATGACTGAGTACGGCCGGGGTTCCGGCTCCCAACCGTGGCACCCGGAGGATCCCCTGTACGGGGACCAGGGGTACCACGGGCAGCAGTACGGGCAGCAGCCGGCGCAGCCCCATCACCCCGGTCCGCAGCAGCAGTACGGCGGCTGGGACTCCTCGCAGGGCGCGGGGAGTCCCTACCCCGCCGGCCACGGCGACCCCTACGCGAGCCACGGCGGCAACACCACCACGTACGGCGGCCAGCAGGGCGCCTATTACGACCAGGCGAACCCGGCCGGGCAGCCCGGCGGATACCCCCAGCAGCACATGCCTCAGCAGCACATCCCCCAGCAGCCGCACGCCCCCCAGCAGGCCCAGGTGCCCCAGCAGCCGTACGCCGGGGAACGGCACGGCCCGCACGACACCGGGGCGCATCCGGCGCCGGTCCCGCCCGCGCAGGAGACCTGGCACTCCGAGCCCGGCGAGGAGCGGATCTCCCTCTTCGACGACCCCGCCGACGAGCCGCTGCCCGGCGACGAGCCGGAACCCGCCGCCGAGGAGCGCGGCCGCGAGCGCCGCGGCAAGGGCAAGGGTCGCGACAAGGGGCGCGAGAAGAAGAACAAGCGCCGCAGCGGCACCGCCTGCCTGCTGGTCGCCGTGGTCCTCGTCGGTGGTGTGGGCGGTGGCGGCTACCTCGCCTACGACTACTGGCAGACCCACTACGGCGCCGCGCCCGACTACGACGGCGAGGGCAGCGGCCAGGTCCAGGTCGAGATCCCCAAGGGCGCCTCCCTGACCCAGATGGGCCAGGTCCTGGAGAAGGCCGGCGTGGTCAAGAGCGTCGGCGCCTTCACCGAGGCGGCGGCCAAGGCGTCCATCCAGCCGGGCACGTACAGCCTGCACAAGGAGATGTCCGGCAAGGCGGCCGTCGCGATGATGACGAACTCCGCCAACTTCCTCGTCATCGCCGAGGGCCTGCGCGCCGGCGAGGTCTACGCGACGATCGACAAGAAGCTCGGCATCCCGGCGGGCACCACCAAGAACGTCGCCCGCAGCCAGGCGAAGAACCTCGGCCTGCCCGAGTGGGCGGGCGGCGAGTCCAGCATCAAGGACCCCCTGGAGGGCTTCCTCTTCCCCTCGCAGTACAGCGCGGGCAAGGGCACCAAGCCCGAGGACGTCCTGCGCCAGATGGTCGCCCGGGCCAAGGAGAACTACGACAAGCAGGACGTCGTCGGCAAGGCCCAGCAGCTCGGCCTGAAGTCGCCGCTGCAGGTGGTCACCGTCGCCAGCCTCGTCCAGGCCGAGGGCCGCTACAAGCACGACTTCGACAAGGTCTCCCGCGTCATCTACAACCGGCTCAAGCCGGACAACAAGGAGACCTACGGCCTGCTCGACTTCGACTCCACGGTCAACTACGCCAAGAACACCAGCACGCTGGACACCGGCGCCGTCAGCGACCTGCGGAAGTTCAACGACCCGTACAACACCTACAAGATCAAGGGCCTGCCCCCCGGCCCCATCGACAACCCCGGCCTGGAGGCGCTGACGTCCGCCCTCAACCCGGCGGCCGGCCCCTGGTACTACTTCGTGTCGATCAACGAGAACGAGACGCTGTTCGCCGTGACCAACGAGGAGCACAACAAGAACCGGCAGCGCTACGAGCAGGAGAGCAAGCAGAAGAAGGCGGCCGCCCGATGACTGCCCGGCGCCGGGCCGCCGTCCTCGGCTCGCCCATCGCGCACTCGCTCTCGCCCGTGCTGCACCGCGCCGCCTACGCGGAGCTGGGCCTGGCGGAGTGGACGTACGACCGGTTCGAGGTGGACGAGGCCGCCCTGCCCTGCTTCGTCGAGACGCTCGACGACACCTGGGCCGGGCTGTCGCTGACCATGCCCCTCAAGCGGGCCGTCATCCCCCTGCTCGACGAGATCAGCCCCACCGCCGAGGCCGTCGAGGCCGTCAACACCCTCGTCCTGACCGGCGACGGCCGGCGCCTGGGCGAGAACACCGACATCCCCGGCCTGATCGCGGCCCTGCGCGAGCGGGGCGTGGAGAAGGTGGAGTCCGCCGCCGTCCTTGGCGCCGGCGCCACCGCCTCCTCCGCGCTCGCCGCCCTCGCCCGCATCTGCACCGGCGAGGTCACCGCGTACGTCCGCAGCCCCGAGCGCGCCGCCGAGATGCGGCACTGGGGCGAGCGGCTCGGCGTGCCCGTCCGCACGGCGGACTGGACCCGCGCCGCCGAGGCCCTGGGCGCCCCGCTGGTGGTCTCCACCACGCCGGCCGGCGCCACCGACGCCCTGGCCGCGGCCGTGCCCGAGCGGCCCGGGACGCTCTTCGACGTGCTGTACGAGCCCTGGCCCACCCCGCTGGCCGCCGCCTGGAGCGCCCGCGGCGGCGCCGTCCTGGGCGGCCTGGACCTCCTGGTGCACCAGGCCGTGCTGCAGGTCGAGCTCATGACCGGCCGCGCCCCGGCCCCCCTGGCCGCCATGCGCGCCGCCGGCGAGGCGGCGCTGGCCGCCCGCGGGACCTGACGGATCCTGCAGCGGACGCCCGCATTCCGTACCGATCCGTCCGTACCGTGGACCTGTGCCGGGACCACCGGCGGCTCGTGGGAGGATCGGAGCGAGCATTTCGCATGGCCATGGCTACTGAGGAGCACCGTTGAGCAGGTTGCGCTGGCTGACCGCGGGGGAGTCGCACGGCCCCGCACTGGTTGCGACGCTGGAGGGTCTGCCCGCCGGCGTGCCGATCACCACGGAGATGGTGGCGGACCACCTGGCGCGGCGGCGCCTCGGCTATGGGCGCGGTGCTCGCATGAAGTTCGAGCGCGACGAGGTCACCTTCCTCGGCGGCGTCCGGCACGGCCTGTCCATGGGCTCGCCCGTCGCGGTCATGGTGGGCAACACCGAGTGGCCCAAGTGGGAGCAGGTCATGGCCGCCGACCCGGTGGACCCGGCCGAGCTCGCCGAGCTGGCCCGCAACGCCCCGCTCACGCGCCCCCGCCCCGGCCACGCCGACCTCGCCGGCATGCAGAAGTACGGTTTCGACGAGGCCCGCCCCGTCCTGGAGCGCGCCTCCGCCCGGGAGACCGCCGCTCGCGTCGCGCTCGGCGCCGTGGCCCGCTCCTTCCTGAAGGAGACGGCCGGCATCGAGATCGTCTCCCACGTCGTCGAGCTCGCCTCCGCCAAGGCCCCCTACGGCGTGTACCCCACGCCCGCCGACGTCGAGCGGCTGGACGCCGACCCGGTGCGCTGCCTCGACCAGGACGCGAGCAAGGCGATGGTCGCCGAGATCGACCAGGCCCACAAGGACGGCGACACCCTCGGTGGCGTCGTCGAGGTCCTCGCCTACGGCGTCCCCGTCGGCCTCGGCTCGCACGTCCACTGGGACCGCCGCCTGGACGCGCGCCTCGCGGCTGCGCTGATGGGCATCCAGGCGATCAAGGGCGTCGAGGTCGGCGACGGCTTCGAGCTGGCCCGCGTGCCCGGGTCCAAGGCGCACGACGAGATCGTCCCCACCGAGGACGGCATCCGCCGCGCCTCCGGCCGCTCCGGCGGCACCGAGGGCGGTCTGACCACGGGCGAGCTGCTGCGCGTCCGTGCCGCCATGAAGCCCATCGCCACCGTCCCGCGCGCGCTGCGCACCGTGGACGTCACCACCGGCGAGCCGGCCGCGGCCCACCACCAGCGCTCCGACGTCTGCGCCGTGCCGGCCGCCGGCATCGTCGCCGAGGCCATGGTCGCCCTCGTCCTGGCCGACGCGGTGGTGGAGAAGTTCGGCGGCGACAGCGTCGCCGAGACCCGCCGCAACATCCGCGGCTACCTCGAGAACCTGGCCATCAAGTGACCCCGCCGCCCCTCGTCGTCCTGGTGGGCCCGCCCGGCGCGGGCAAGTCCACCATCGGCGCCCTGCTCGCCGAGCGGCTGGGCACCGGCTACCGGGACACCGACGCCGACATCGAGGCCACCGCGGGCAAGCCCATCCCGGAGATCTTCATCGACGAGGGCGAGCCGCACTTCCGCGCGCTGGAGCGGCAGGCCGTGCGCGCCGCCGTGGCCGAGCACCCCGGCGTGCTCGCCCTCGGCGGCGGCGCCGTCATGGACGAGGGCACCCGGGCCCTGCTCAAGGGCCTGCCGGTGGTCTTCCTCGACGTCGACCTGGCCGACGCCGTGCGCCGCGTCGGCCTGGACGCCCCGCGCCCGCTGCTGGCCGTCAACCCGCGCAAGCGCTGGCGCGAGCTGATGGAGCAGCGCCGGCCGCTGTACACCGAGGTGGCCGCCGCCGTCGTCACCACCGGCGGCCGCACGCCGGACGAGGTCGCCGACGCCGTCACCGAGGCGCTGGCGCTGCGGCCCGCGCCGACGCCCACCACCGACACCACTGACTCCCCGCAGTGAGGAACGCATGACCGACGCCCCCACCCGCATCCAGGTCGCCGGCAGCGCGGGCACCGACCCGTACGAGGTCCTGGTCGGCCACCAGCTGCTCGGTGAACTGCCCGGCCTGATCGGGCCGCAGGCCAAGCGCGTGGCCGTGCTGCACCCCGAAGCCCTCGCCGCCACCGGCGAGGCGCTGCGCGAGGACCTCGCCGCGCAGGGCTTCGAGACGATCGCGATCCAGCTGCCCAACGCCGAGGAGGCCAAGACCGCCGAGGTCGCCGCCTACTGCTGGAAGGCGCTGGGCCAGTCCAAGTTCACCCGCACCGACGTCATCGTCGGCGTGGGCGGCGGCGCCACCACCGACCTCGCCGGGTTCGTGGCCGCCACCTGGCTGCGGGGCGTGCGCTGGATCGCGGTGCCGACGACCGTTCTGGGCATGGTCGACGCCGCCGTGGGCGGCAAGACCGGCATCAACACCGCCGAGGGCAAGAACCTCGTCGGTGCCTTCCACCCGCCCGCCGGCGTGCTGTGCGACCTGGCCGCGCTGGAGTCGCTGCCCGTCAACGACTACGTCAGCGGCCTCGCCGAGATCATCAAGGCCGGCTTCATCGCCGACCCGGTCATCCTCGACCTCATCGAGGCCGACCCGCAGGCCGCCCGCACGCCGCACGGCCCGCACGCCGCCGAGCTCATCGAGCGGGCGATCCGGGTGAAGGCCGAGGTCGTCTCCGGCGACCTCAAGGAGTCCGGCCGCCGCGAGATCCTCAACTACGGCCACACCCTCGCCCACGCCATCGAGAAGAACGAGCGCTACAACTGGCGCCACGGCGCCGCCGTGGCCGTCGGCATGGTCTTCGCCGCCGAGCTCGGCCGCATCGCCGGGCGCCTGGACGACGCGACCGCCGACCGGCACCGTGCGGTCCTGGAGTCCGTCGGGCTGCCGGTGACCTACCGCGGCGACCAGTGGCCCCGGCTGCTGGAGACCATGAAGGTCGACAAGAAGTCGCGCGGCGACCGCCTGCGCTTCATCGTCCTCGACGGCCTGGCCAAGCCCACCGTGCTGGAGGGCCCGGACCCGGCCATGCTGCTGGCCGCACACGCGGAGATCGCGGCGTGAGCGCGCGCCGTGTTCTCGTCCTCAACGGCCCCAACCTCGGCCGCCTCGGCTCCCGCGAACCCGACGTCTACGGCTCGACGTCCTACAAGGGACTCGTCGAGGAGTGCACCCGCCTCGGCGCCGAGCTCGGCTTCGAGGTCGAGGTGCGCGAGACCAACGACGAGGGCGAACTCGTGCGCTGGCTCCACGAGGCGGCCGACGGCTCCCTGCCGGTGGTCATCAATCCCGGGGCCTTCACGCACTATTCGTACGCGATGCGGGACGCCGCGGCGCAGCGGACGGCACCGCTGATCGAGGTGCACATCTCGAACCCCTACGCCCGGGAGGAGTTCCGTCACACGTCGGTGATCGCGGCGGTGGCGAGCGGTACGGTGGCCGGGTTCGGGATCGGCTCCTACCGGCTCGCGCTGCGCGCGCTGGCGGAGGAACTCGCTGCCTGACGCACTCGTTGTTCTCGAACGCCGGACGGGCTGAATACAGCGCGTCCGGCGTTTTGAGGACCGGGGTCCGGGGCGGAGCCCCGGGAAACGAACCACCGCACGAAAACGGAGCGTGCCACAGAGATGCAGCAGCCCGTGGGGCCGCCGTTGCCCCCCGCCCATCCGCCGATGCCGGCCGTGCCGCCGGCGGACGCGACCACCGCCGCCGTGGCGGTGCTGCTCATCGGGCCCGCCGGGGCGGGCAAGACGACCGTCGCCCGGTACTGGGCGGACACCCGCCGGGTGCCGACGGCCCACATCAGCCTGGACGACGTCCGCGAGTGGGTGCGCTCCGGCTTCGCCGACCCGCAGTCGGGCTGGAACGAGCACTCGGAGGCGCAGTACCGCCTGGCCCGCCGTACCTGCGGCTTCGCCGCCCGCAACTTCCTCGCCAACGGCATCTCCTGCATCATCGACGACGCCGTCTTCCCCGACTGGCCCGCCGTCGGCCTCGGCGGCTGGAAGCGGCACGTGGGCCCGGGCCTGCTGCCGGTGGTGCTGCTGCCGGGCCTGGAGGTCGTGCTGGAGCGCAATGCCGAGCGCAGCGGCAACCGCCGCCTCGGCGACGAGGAGGTCGCCCGGATCCACGGCCGCATGGCCGGCTGGTACGGCTCGGGGCTGCCGATCATCGACAATTCGCAGCAGGACGTCGCCACCACGGCCCGCCTGATCGACGAGGTCGTGGCCCGGGCGCTGACCACCTGGTAACCGCTCGTCCGGAGGCGCTGGGGGAGCCGGAAGCCGCCGCCGAACGTACGCTCGGAGGCATGTCCGAGGTGTACGCGGCCCGGCGCGCCCGGCTGCGCGAGCGCTGTGCCGCGGGCGGCAGCGAGGCCGCCCTGGTCACCGGCGGCGCCAATGTCCGGTATCTGACGGGCGGTGCTCCGCCCGGCGCCGCGCTGCTCCTCGTTCCCGGCCACGACGTGCTGGTGTGCGCGGGGGACCCGTTCGCCGACGTCACGGGTGCCGGCCGGCCCGCCGACGACCTGCCCGTCCTGGTGCTGCCCTCGCCGGAGGGCGATCCGGCGGTGGCCGCCGCCGAGCGGGCGGTGGAGACCGGGGTGCGCTCGCTGGCCGTGGAGGAGCACCACCTGACCGTCTCCCGGCACCGCGCCGTGGTCTCGGTGGCGGCCCGCACGCGCCTGGTGGACCTGGGCCCGGCCGTGGAGCAGCAGCGGGTGGTCAAGGACGACGAGGAGATCTCCGCCCTGCGCATCGCGGCGGAGATCGCCGACCAGGCGCTCGGCGAGCTGCTGGAATCGATCCTGGTGGGCCGCACGGAGCGGCACCTGGCGCTGGAGCTGGAGCGCCGGCTGATCGACCACGGCGCGGACGGGGCGGCCTTCGCCACCTCGGTGGGCAGCGGCCCGCACTCCGGGCGGTGCGGCCACGTGCCCACCGACCGCAGGGTGGAGGAGGGGGACTTCCTGAGCGTCTGCCTGGGGGCGGACTATCGTGGATACCGGAGCGAGATCGCGCGTACGTTCGTCATCGGTGCCTCGCCGGCGGACTGGCAGATCGAGCTGTACGAGCAGGTCTTCGCCGCCCAGCGCGCGGGCCGCGAGGCCCTGGTGCCGGGCGCGGCCTACCGGGACGTGGACCGCGCGGCGCGCACCGTGCTGGAGGCCGCGGGCCACGGGGAGCGCGTGGGGCCCCGCATCGGCCACGGCGTGGGACTCGAAAACGACGAGGACCCTCGGTTGGCACCGTCGGCCATGGGTAAACTGGACGCTTGCGTGCCGGTCACCGTAGATCCGGGAGTCCACCTCCCGGGGCGGGGCGGCGTCCGGATCGATGACACGCTCGTCGTCCGCCCCGAGGCGGACGGCGGACCCGAGCTACTCACCATCACGACCAAAGAGCTGCTCGCGCTCTAGCGGGGCGCACCGCACTTTCTGGTTCCACCAGTCCAGGAGATTCCGCAACCGTGGCATCCACGAACGACCTCAAGAACGGCATGGTGCTCAAGCTCGAAGGCGGCCAGCTCTGGTCCGTCGTCGAGTTCCAGCACGTCAAGCCCGGCAAGGGCCCCGCCTTCGTCCGTACGAAGCTGAAGAACGTGCTCTCCGGCAAGGTCGTCGACAAGACCTTCAACGCCGGCGTCAAGGTCGAGACGGCCAACGTCGACAAGCGCGGTATGCAGTTCTCGTACATGGACGGCGACTACTTCGTGTTCATGGACATGGACACGTACGACCAGCTGCACATCGACCGCAAGACCGTCGGTGACGCCGCCAACTTCCTGATCGAGGGCTTCGAGGCCGTCGTCGCGCAGAACGAGGGCCAGGTGCTCTACGTCGAGCTCCCCGCCGCCGTCGAGCTGACCATCCAGCACACCGAGCCGGGCGTCCAGGGCGACCGCTCCACCGGTGGCTCCAAGCCCGCCACGCTGGAGACCGGCTACGAGATCCAGGTTCCGCTCTTCATCACCACGGGTGAGAAGATCAAGGTGGACACCCGTACCGGTGATTACCTCGGCCGGGTGAACAGCTAACCGTGTCCGCCCGTAGCAAGGCCCGTAAGCGCGCCTTCCAGATCCTCTTCGAGGCCGACCAGCGGGGCAGCGCCGTGCGGGACGTCCTCGCGGACTGGATCCGGCACGCGCGGTCCGACGACCGCCAGCCGCCGGTCAACCCGTACACGATGCAGCTGGTCGAGGGGTACGCCGAGCGCGCCCCCCGCATCGACGAGCTGATCGCCACCTACGCGATCGACTGGGACCTGGACCGGATGCCGGCCGCGGACCGCAGCATCGTGCGGCTCGGCGCGTACGAGCTGATCTGGGAGGACGAGACCCCGGACGCGGTGGCGATCGACGAGGCCGTGCAGCTCGCCAAGGAGTTCTCGACCGACGAATCGCCCGCCTTCGTCAACGGTCTCCTCGGCCGCTTCAAGGAGCTCAAGCCGAGCCTGCGGCGCGAGGGCAGCTGACCGGCGCCCACACCGCACACAGACCAACGCCGTGGGGCGGGAAACCGGATGGTTTCCCGCCCCACGGCGTTGGTGTGTCTTATGAGAAGCCGGAGACCGGGCTGGGGATCAGGCGTCCTCGTGCTGGACGGCGCGACGCGCATCGGCGTCGAGCACGCCCCAGCTGATCAGCTGCTCGGTGAGCACCGAGGGCGACTGGTCGTAGATCACGGCAAGGGTGCGCAGGTCGTCCTGGCGGATCGAGAGCACCTTGCCGTTGTAGTCGCCGCGCTGGCTCTGGATCGTGGCGGCGTAACGCTGCAGGGGGCCCGCCTTCTCGGCCGGGACGTGGGCGAGCCGCTCCAGGTCCAGGACCAGCTTCGGCGGGGGCTCGGCGGCGCCGCCGGGCGTGGTGCCGGGCAGCAGCTCCTGCACGGGCACGCCGTAGAAGTCGGCCAGCTCGGCAAGACGCTGCACGGTCACGGCACGGTCGCCGCGCTCGTACGAGCCCACTACCACGGCCTTCCAGCGACCCTGGGACTTCTCCTCGACGCCATGGAGGGAGAGGCCCTGCTGGGTGCGGATGGCGCGGAGCTTGGCCCCGAGCTGTTTGGCGTATTCGCTGGACATAAAGCTCCCCGGACGCTGTAACGACGAGCGGCGCATCCTCTGCGACTGCCGCGTGTCTGGTAACTCACTGTGAGGTTACGCAGCGTAATCTCGGTTCGTCAAGCCGAATGAGCCATACCCTCGGCCGTCAGGGGTGGGTCGGCCGCCCGTCGCTACTCCTGGTACGGTGAATCCGTAAACCCGACGTCCTTTAAAGTCCGTCCCGTGAGGCGGAGAAGGAGGTCCGTTTCGCATGGACGCAATGAACAGCGCACGTCCCGTGCTGGAAGCACCGGACATCGCACGGGTCCTCACCCGTATCGCGCACGAGATCGTCGAACGCGCCAAGGGCGCCGACGACGTCGTACTCCTCGGCATTCCCACCCGCGGCGTTTCCCTCGCCCGCCGGCTGGCCGCCAAGCTCGAGGACATCACCGGATCCAAGATCCCGGTCGGCTCCCTCGACATCACCATGTACCGCGACGACCTGCGGCTGCGCCCCGCCCGTGCGCTCGCACGCACCGAGATCCCCGGCGAGGGCATCGACGGCCGCCTGGTGATCCTCGTCGACGACGTGCTCTTCTCCGGACGCACCATCCGGGCCGCCCTCGACGCGATGAACGACATCGGCCGCCCCCGCGCGGTCCAGCTCGCCGTCCTCGTCGACCGCGGCCACCGTGAGCTGCCGATCCGTGCCGACTACGTCGGCAAGAACCTCCCTACCTCGCTGCGGGAGACGGTCAAGGTCCAGCTCACCGAGGAGGACGGCCGCGACAGCGTGCTCCTCGGCGCCGGCCCGGAACAGCCCGCCGACGGGCAGTGACGCCACACCCCCGCGGACCCGTGCACCCCTGTGCCCGGGCCCGTCGCCGCGGCATGCCCGTCCGCACCCCCGCACACCTCCCCACCCACGGAGCACCCGGATGCAGCGCCATCTGACCTCGGCCGCCGACCTCACCCGTGACGACGCCGTCCTGATCCTCGACACCGCCGAGGAGATGGCCCGGGTCGCCGACCGGCCCATCAAGAAGCTGCCGACCCTGCGCGGCCGCACCGTCGTCAACCTCTTCTTCGAGGACTCCACCCGCACCCGCATCTCGTTCGAGGCGGCCGCCAAGCGGCTGTCCGCCGACGTCATCAATTTCTCCGCCAAGGGCTCCTCGGTCTCCAAGGGCGAGTCCCTGAAGGACACCGCCCTGACGCTGGAGGCCATGGGTGCCGACGCTGTCGTCATCCGCCACCACGACTCCGGCGCCCCGCACCGCCTGGCCACCTCCGGCTGGATCGGCGGCTCGGTCGTCAACGCCGGCGACGGCACCCACGAGCACCCCACCCAGGCCCTGCTGGACGCCTTCACCATGCGCCGCCGCCTGGTCGGCCCGGACGCCGGCATGGGCCGCGACCTGGCCGGGCGCCGGATCACGATCGTCGGCGACGTGCTGCACAGCCGCGTGGCCCGCTCCAACGTCCACCTGCTGCACACCCTCGGCGCCGAGGTCACCCTGGTCGCCCCGCCCACCCTCGTGCCCATCGGCGTCGGGACCTGGCCCTGCGAGGTCTCCTACGACCTGGACGCAGTGCTGCCGAAGTCGGACGCCGTGATGATGCTGCGCGTCCAGCGCGAGCGCATGAACGCCGCGTTCTTCCCCACCGAGCGCGAGTACGCCCGCCGCTACGGGCTGGACGGCGACCGGATGGCGCGGATGCCCGAGGACGCCATCGTCATGCACCCCGGCCCGATGAACCGCGGCATGGAGATCACCGCCGAGGTCGCCGACTCCCCGCGCTGCACCGCTGTTGAGCAGGTGGCCAACGGCGTCAGCATCCGCATGGCCGTCCTGTACCTGCTGCTGGGCGGCTCCGAGCCGGCCGTCACCACGAACCACCGCACCGAGGAGAACAAGTAATGACCAAGATCCTGATCCGTGGTGCGAAGGTCCTCGGCGGTGAGCCGCAGGACGTGCTGATCGACGGCGAGACCATCGCCGAGGTGGGCACCGGTCTCGTGGCCCCCGACGGCGCCCAGGTGATCGAGGCCGGCGGCCGGATCCTGCTGCCCGGCCTGGTCGACCTGCACACCCACCTGCGCGAGCCCGGCCGCGAGGACTCCGAGACCGTCCTGACCGGCACCCGCGCCGCCGCGTCCGGCGGCTACACCGCCGTCTTCGCCATGGCCAACACCTTCCCCGTCGCCGACACCGCCGGCGTCGTCGAGCAGGTCTGGCGCCTGGGCAAGGAGTCCGGCTACTGCGACGTCCAGCCCATCGGCGCCGTCACCGTCGGCCTGGAGGGCAAGAAGCTCGCCGAGCTCGGCGCCATGCACGACTCCGCCGCCGGGGTGAAGGTCTTCTCCGACGACGGCAAGTGCGTCGACGACGCCGTGATCATGCGCCGGGCGCTGGAGTACGTGAAGGCCTTCGGCGGCGTCGTCGCCCAGCACGCCCAGGAGCCGCGCCTGACCGAGGGCGCCCAGATGAACGAGGGCGTCGTCTCCGCGGAGCTGGGCCTGGGCGGCTGGCCCGCCGTCGCCGAGGAGTCGATCATCGCCCGGGACGTCCTGCTCGCCGAGCACGTCGGCTCCCGGGTGCACATCTGCCACCTGTCCACGGCCGGCTCCGTGGAGATCGTCCGCTGGGCCAAGTCCCGCGGCATCGACGTCACCGCCGAGGTCACCCCGCACCACCTGCTCCTGACCGACGAGCTCGTGCGCTCCTACAACCCGGTCTACAAGGTCAACCCGCCGCTGCGCACCGAGCGCGACGTGCTGGCCCTGCGCGAGGCGCTGGCCGACGGGACGATCGACATCGTCGCCACCGACCACGCCCCGCACCCGCACGAGGACAAGGACTGCGAGTGGGGCGCGGCCGCCATGGGCATGGTGGGCCTGGAGACCGCGCTGTCGGTCGTGCAGCACACCATGGTCGACACCGGCCTGCTGGACTGGGCCGGCGTCGCCGAGCGCATGTCCGCCAAGCCCGCGGCCATCGGCCGGCTGGCCGGCCACGGCCGGCCGATCGCCGCCGGTGAGCCTGCCAACCTCACCCTGGTCGACTCCGCTTACCGTGGAGTCGTGGACCCCGCGGGCTTCGCCTCCCGCAGCCGCAACACCCCCTACGAGGGCCGCGAGCTGCCGGGTCGCGTCACCCACACCTTCCTGCGGGGCCGGGCGACGGTCATGGACGGGAACCTCACGTGACACCTGCACTGATCAATCTGGCGGCCGAGGAGAAGTCTGCCGCCGTCACCGACTGGGCCGCGCGCATCGGCTGGGTCGTCGGGCTGCTGCTCTTCATCGCGCTGGTCTACTGGCTGATGCGCGAGGGCTGGAAGTGGCGCGGCACGCTCCAGGGCGACCTGCCCGAGCTGCCGGCCGCACCCGCCGACCCGGGCGAGCCCGAGCTGCGGATGAGCGGCCGCTACCACGGCTCCACCACCGCCGGCCAGTGGCTCGACCGCATCGTGGCGCACGGCCTGGGCACCCGCAGCCGGGCCGAGCTCACCCTCACCGAGCAGGGCGTGAGCGTCGTCCGGCCGGGCACGGCGGACTTCTTCATCCCCGCGACCGCCCTGCGCGGCGCCCGCCTGGACAAGGGCATCGCCGGCAAGGTCCTCACCGAGGGCGGCCTGCTGGTGATCACCTGGGAGCACGGCGGCACGACCCTCGACTCCGGCTTCCGCTCCGACCACGCGGCCGAGCACGCCGCCTGGGTCGAGGCGATCAGCACCAAGAACAGCACTACGGAAGGCGCACGATGACGACCTCCACCAGGGGGACCGGCAAGATCCCCGCCGTACTCGTCCTGGAGGACGGCCGTACGTTCCGCGGCCGCGCCTACGGCGCCGTCGGCGCCACCTTCGGCGAGGCGGTGTTCTCCACCGGCATGACCGGCTACCAGGAGACCCTGACCGACCCCTCCTACCACCGCCAGGTCGTCGTCATGACGGCCCCGCACGTCGGCAACACCGGCGTCAACGACGAGGACCCGGAGTCCGCCCGCATCTGGGTGGCCGGCTACGTCGTGCGCGACCCCGCCCGCCTGCCGTCCAACTGGCGCTCGCGCCGCTCCCTGGACGAGGAGCTGGAGCGCCAGGGCGTCGTCGGCATCAGCGGCATCGACACCCGCGCCCTGACCCGCCACCTGCGCGAGCGCGGTGCGATGCGGGTGGGCATCTTCTCCGGTGACGCGGTCGCCGACGAGGCCGCGATGCTCGCCCAGGTGCAGGCCGCCCCGCAGATGAAGGGCGCCGACCTGTCCGCCGAGGTCGCCACCAAGGAGGCCTACGTGGTCCCCGCGATCGGGGAGAAGCGTTTCACCGTCGCCGCCGTCGACCTCGGCATCAAGGGCATGACCCCGCAGCGGATGGCCGAGCGCGGCATAGAGGTCCACGTCCTGCCCGCCACCGCCACCGTCGAGGACGTCTACGCGGTGAACCCGGACGGCGTGTTCTTCTCCAACGGCCCCGGCGACCCCGCCACCGCCGACCACCCCGTCTCGGTGATGCGCGAGGTCCTCTCCCGGAAGACCCCGCTGTTCGGCATCTGCTTCGGCAACCAGATCCTCGGGCGCGCGCTCGGCTTCGGCACCTACAAGCTGAAGTACGGCCACCGCGGCATCAACCAGCCCGTGCAGGACCGCACGACCGGCAAGGTCGAGGTCACCGCCCACAACCACGGCTTCGCCGTCGACGCCCCGCTCGACGGCGCGACCGACACGCCGTACGGCCGCGTCGAGGTCTCCCACGTCTGTCTCAACGACAACGTGGTGGAGGGTCTCCAGCTCCTCGACCAGCCGGCGTTCAGCGTCCAGTACCACCCCGAGGCGGCCGCGGGCCCGCACGACGCCGCGTACCTCTTCGACCGCTTCGTGACCCTGATGGAGGGCCAGCGTGCCTAAGCGCACCGACATCCAGTCCGTTCTGGTCATCGGCTCCGGCCCGATCGTCATCGGCCAGGCCGCGGAGTTCGACTACTCCGGCACCCAGGCCTGCCGCGTCCTGAAGTCCGAGGGCCTGCGGGTCATCCTCGTCAACTCCAACCCGGCCACGATCATGACCGACCCGGAGATCGCCGACGCCACCTACGTCGAGCCGATCACCCCGGAGTTCGTCGAGAAGATCATCGCCAAGGAGCGCCCCGACGCCCTCCTGCCCACCCTCGGCGGCCAGACCGCGCTGAACACCGCCATCTCCATGCACGAGAACGGCGTGCTGGAGAAGTACGGCGTGGAGCTGATCGGCGCCAACGTCGAGGCCATCCACAAGGGCGAGGACCGCGACCTGTTCAAGGGCGTCGTCGAGGCCGTCAACGCCAAGATCGGCCACGGCGAGTCCGCCCGCTCGGTCATCTGCCACACCATGGACGAGGTGCTCGCGGGCGTCGAGACGCTCGGCGGCTACCCGGTCGTGGTCCGCCCCTCCTTCACCATGGGCGGCGCCGGCTCCGGCTTCGCCCACGACGAGGACGAGCTGCGCCGCATCGCGGGCCAGGGCCTCGCGCTCTCCCCGACCACCGAGGTGCTCCTGGAGGAGTCCATCCTCGGCTGGAAGGAGTACGAGCTGGAGCTGATGCGCGACAAGAACGACAACGTCGTGGTCGTCTGCTCCATCGAGAACTTCGACCCCATGGGCGTGCACACCGGTGACTCCATCACCGTCGCCCCGGCGATGACGCTCACCGACCGCGAGTACCAGATCCTGCGCGACGTCGGCATCGCGATCATCCGCGAGGTGGGCGTCGACACCGGCGGCTGCAACATCCAGTTCGCGGTCAACCCCGTCGACGGCCGGGTCATCGTCATCGAGATGAACCCGCGCGTCTCGCGCTCCTCCGCGCTCGCCTCCAAGGCCACCGGCTTCCCGATCGCGAAGATCGCCGCGCGGCTGGCCGTCGGCTACACGCTCGACGAGATCCCCAACGACATCACCGAGCAGACCCCGGCGTCCTTCGAGCCCACGCTCGACTACGTCGTGGTCAAGGCCCCCCGCTTCGCGTTCGAGAAGTTCCCGGCCGCCGACGCCACCCTCACGACGACCATGAAGTCCGTCGGCGAGGCCATGGCCATCGGCCGCAACTTCACCGAGGCCCTGCAGAAGGCCCTGCGCTCGCTGGAGAAGAAGGGCTCCCAGTTCGACTTCGTCACCCCCGTCGGCGACAAGGACGAGCTGCTGGCCAAGGCCGTGCGCCCCACCGACGGCCGCATCAACACCGTCATGGACGCCATCCGCGCCGGCGCCACGCCGGAGGAGGTCTTCGAGGCGACGAAGATCGACCCCTGGTTCGTCGACCAGCTCTTCCTGATCAAGGAGATCGCCGACGAGCTCGCCGCCGCCGAGCGCCTGGAGCCCGAGCTGCTGGCCGAGGCCAAGCGGCACGGCTTCTCCGACGCCCAGATCGGGGCCATCCGCGGCCTGCGCGAGGACGTCGTCCGCGAGGTCCGCCGCTCCCTCGGCGTCCGCCCGGTCTACAAGACCGTCGACACCTGCGCCGCCGAGTTCGCCGCGAAGACCCCGTACTTCTACTCCTCCTACGACGAGGAGAGCGAGGTCGCGCCCCGCGAGAAGCCCGCGGTGATCATCCTGGGCTCCGGCCCGAACCGCATCGGCCAGGGCATCGAGTTCGACTACTCCTGCGTCCACGCCTCCTTCGCCCTGAGCGACGCCGGCTACGAGACCGTGATGGTCAACTGCAACCCCGAGACCGTCTCCACCGACTACGACACCTCCGACCGGCTCTACTTCGAGCCGCTCACCCTGGAGGACGTCCTGGAGGTCGTCCACGCCGAGATGCAGGCCGGCCCCGTCGCCGGTGTCGTCGTCCAGCTCGGCGGCCAGACCCCGCTGGGCCTGGCCCAGGCCCTGAAGGACAACGGCGTGCCGATCGTCGGCACCTCGCCCGAGGCCATCGACCTCGCCGAGGAGCGCGGCGCCTTCGGCCGCGTGCTGACCGAGGCCGGCCTGCCCGCGCCCAAGTACGGCACCGCCTTCTCCTTCGAGGAGGCCAAGGCCATCGCCGCCGAGATCGGCTACCCGGTCATGGTCCGCCCCTCCTACGTCCTCGGCGGCCGCGGCATGGAGATCGTCTACGACGAGCCCTCCCTCGCCGGCTACCTGGAGCGCCACGCAGGTCTGATCTCCGAGCACCCGGTGCTCATCGACCGCTTCCTCGACGACGCCATCGAGATCGACGTCGACGCGCTCTACGACGGCCAGGAGCTCTACCTCGGCGGCGTCATGGAGCACATCGAGGAGGCCGGCATCCACTCCGGCGACTCCGCGTGCGCCCTGCCGCCGATGACCCTGGGCGGCTACGACATCAAGCGCCTGCGCGCCTCCACCGAGGCCATCGCCAAGGGCGTGGGCGTGCGCGGCCTGATCAACATCCAGTTCGCCATGGCCGGGGACATCCTCTACGTCCTGGAGGCCAACCCGCGCGCCTCCCGCACGGTCCCCTTCACCTCCAAGGCGACCGCCGTGCCGCTGGCCAAGGCCGCCGCCCGCATCTCGCTCGGCGCGACCGTCGCCGAGCTGCGCGCCGAGGGCATGCTGCCCAAGGAGGGCGACGGCGGCACCCTGCCGCTGGACGCGCCGATCTCCGTCAAGGAGGCCGTGATGCCGTGGTCGCGCTTCCGTGACACCGCCGGCCGCGGCGTGGACACCGTCCTCGGCCCGGAGATGCGCTCCACCGGCGAGGTCATGGGCATCGACGACGTCTTCGGCACCGCCTACGCCAAGTCGCAGGCCGGCGCCTACGGCGCGCTGCCCACCAAGGGCCGGGCCTTCGTCTCGGTGGCCAACCGCGACAAGCGCTCGATCATCTTCCCGGCCCGCGAGCTGGTCGCCCACGGCTTCGAGCTGCTCGCCACCTCCGGCACCGCCGAGGTGCTGCGCCGCAACGGCATCAACGCCACCGTGGTGCGCAAGCAGTCCGAGGGCGAGGGCCCCGGCGGCGAGCGGACGATCGTCCAGCTCATCCACGACGGCGAGGTCGACCTCATCGTCAACACGCCCTACGGCACCGGCGGCCGCCTCGACGGCTACGAGATCCGCACCGCCGCCGTCGCCCGGGCGGTGCCCTGCCTGACCACGGTCCAGGCGGCCGCGGCCGCCGTCCAGGGCATCGACGCCCTGACCCGCGGCGAGGTGGGCGTCCGCTCGCTGCAGGAGCACGCGCAGCGGCTGACCGCCGCACGCGAGGCGTAGGCCGCCCGGCCGAGGGGGACACCGCAGGCGGTGTCCCCCTCGGCATGCGCCCCGCCCGCACCCCGCCAAGGAAGCGCCCCGCGCCACGGAAGGCCCGCCATGTACCGCCTCTTCTTCGACCTGATCTTCAAGCGCATGGACCCCGAGCGGGCCCACCACCTCGCCT
The DNA here is from genome assembly GCF_039532865.1 of Streptomyces luteosporeus. Lineage (NCBI taxonomy): Bacteria > Bacillati > Actinomycetota > Actinomycetes > Kitasatosporales > Streptomycetaceae > Streptomyces > Streptomyces luteosporeus. The sequence goes on along the minus strand of NZ_BAAASL010000005.1, from coordinate 160,171 downwards.
TCGGCTGGATCCGGGCGCTGGCCCGCATCCCCGTCCTGCGCACCTTCGCCGCCGCCGTCCTCGCCCCCCGCCACAAGAGCCTGCGCACCGAGGCCCTCGGCCTGCGCATGCACGGCCCCTTCGGCCTGGCCGCCGGCTTCGACAAGAACGCCGCCGCCGTCGACGGCATGGCCATGCTCGGCTTCGACCACGTCGAGATCGGCACCGTCACCGCCCAGCCGCAGCCCGGCAACCCCAAGAAGCGCCTCTTCCGGCTGGTCGCCGACCGGGCGCTGATCAACCGCATGGGCTTCAACAACGACGGCTCGGCCGCCGTCGCGGAGCGCCTGGCCGGGCGCAGGGAAGTCTTCCGCACCACCGTCGGCGTCAACATCGGCAAGACCAAGATCGTGCCGGAGGCGGAGGCCGTCGCCGACTACGTCGCCTCCACCGAGCGCCTGGCCGCCCACGCCGACTACCTCGTCGTCAACGTCTCCTCGCCCAACACGCCCGGCCTGCGCAACCTCCAGGCCGTCGACCACCTGCGCCCGCTGCTCGCGGCCGTGCGCGAGGCCGCCGACCGCACGGTCACCACCCGTCGCGTCCCGCTCCTGGTCAAGATCGCCCCCGACCTGGCCGACGAGGACGTCGACGCCGTCGCCGACCTCGCCGTCGAGCTCGGCCTCGACGGCATCATCGCCACCAACACCACCATCGCCCGCGAGGGCCTGGGCCTCGTCACCCCCGCCCGCACCGTCGAGGCCATCGGCGCGGGCGGCCTGTCCGGTGCGCCCCTGAAGGAGCGCTCGCTGGAGGTCCTGCGCCGCCTGTACGCCCGTGTGGGCGACCGGATCACCCTCGTCGGCGTGGGCGGCATCACCACCGCCGACGACGCCTGGGAGCGCATCCTGGCGGGCGCCACGCTGGTCCAGGGCTACAGCGCCTTCATCTACGAGGGCCCCTTCTGGTGCCGCAGGATCCACAAGGGCCTGGCCGAGCGCCTGGCCGCCAGCCCCTACGCCACCCTCGCCGAGGCCGTGGGCGCCGACCACAAGAAGGTGACCGCATGACGACCACCCCCGCACCCTTCGGCGCCCGCCTGCGCCGCGCCATGGACGAGCGCGGCCCGCTGTGCGTCGGCATCGACCCGCACGCCTCCCTCCTGGCCGACTGGGGCCTGAACGACGACATCGCCGGCCTGGAGCGCTTCACGCACACCGTGGTGGAGGCCCTGGCCGACCGCGTCGCCGTCCTCAAGCCGCAGTCCGCCTTCTTCGAGCGCTTCGGCTCCCGCGGCATCGCCGTCCTGGAGCGCGCCGTGGCCGACTCCCGGGCCGCCGGCGCCCTGGTGCTGATGGACGCCAAGCGCGGCGACATCGGCTCCACGATGGCCGCCTACGCCGCCACCTACCTCGACCCCGCCTCCCCGCTGTTCTCCGACGCCGTCACCGTCAGCCCGTACCTCGGCTACGGCTCGCTGCGCCCCGCGCTGGACCTGGCGCGCGAGAGCGGCACGGGCGTCTTCGTGCTCGCCCTGACCTCCAACCCGGAGGGCGCCGAGGTGCAGCACGCGGTGCGCGAGGACGGCACCACGATCGCCGCGACGATGCTGGACCACCTGCGGGCCGAGAACGCCGGTGCGGCGCCCATGGGCTCGTACGGGGCCGTCGTGGGGGCCACGCTGGGCTCCTCGGCCGGGGCCGCCCGTGCGGATCTGGCCATCAACGGGCCGCTCCTGGCCCCCGGCATCGGTGCGCAGGGCGCCACCGCGGCGGATCTGCCCAAGGTCTTCGGGGCGGCCGTGCGGGACGTCGTGCCCAACGTCAGCCGGGGGGTGCTGCGGCACGGCCCGGCCGTGGGGGCACTGCGCGAGAGCGCCGCCCGGTTCGCCGCCGAGGTGCGCGAGGCGGTGGGCTCCTAGGACGTCCGCGGGGGGAGCGCGCGGGCGCCACCTGCGGAAAAAGTCGGTCATTATGTCCGGAAAAGTCCCGGTCGAGCGACTCTGACCTGGACTTTTCGCTTGTTCTCGCTGACTGGAGCGGCAACGGCCGCTAGTCTCCGACGAGAGCGAACGTGCAAGCGCGTTGCTCGTTGCTCCCCAGGTGTGGGCCGACTAGGTTCCTCACCGGTCCGTAATCCGACAGTTCGACATCCGAGGTGACGTAGGCGTGGCTCTTCCGCCCCTTACCCCTGAACAGCGCGCAGCCGCGCTCGAAAAGGCCGCCGCGGCTCGCCGGGAGCGCGCCGAGGTCAAGAATCGACTCAAGCACTCCGGCGCCTCGCTGCACGAGGTCATCGAGCAGGGCCAGAAGAACGAAGTCATCGGCAAGATGAAGGTCAGTGCCCTGCTGGAGTCCCTGCCCGGTGTGGGCAAGGTCCGGGCCAAGCAGATCATGGAGCGGCTGGGCATCTCCGAGAGCCGCCGGGTGCGCGGTCTCGGTTCGAACCAGATCGCCTCCCTGGAGCGGGAGTTCGGCTCCAAGGCCTGATCATCACTCGCCGCCGGGCGGCCCGGCGTTCCCAGGCACTCCCGGGAACCGGGATAATCGCTGCATGAGTACTGCAGTCTCCCGGGGGTCCTCCCCGGTGCCCCCGGCCAGACGACCGCGGCTGACCGTGCTCTCCGGCCCCTCCGGGGTCGGCAAGAGCACGGTCGTCGCCCACATGCGCAAGGCCCACCCCGAGGTCTGGCTCTCGGTGTCCTGCACCACCCGCAAGCCGCGGCCCGGCGAGCAGGACGGGGTCCAGTACTTCTTCGTCGACGACGAGCAGTTCGACAAGCTCATCGCCAATGGCGAGCTGCTGGAGTGGGCCGAGTTCGCGGGCAACCGCTACGGCACTCCGCGGGGGGCCGTGCTCGACCGCCTGGAGGCGGGCGAGCCGGTGCTGCTGGAGATCGACCTGCAGGGCGCCCGGCAGGTCCGCGAGACCATGCCGGAGGCCCGGCTGGTCTTCCTCGCGCCGCCGAGCTGGGACGAGCTGGTGCGCCGGCTCACCGGCCGGGGCACCGAGTCGCCCGAGGTGATCGAGCGCCGGCTGGCCGCGGCCCGGATCGAGCTGGCGGCGGAGTCGGAGTTCGACACCACGCTCGTCAACACCTCGGTCGAGGATGTCGCACGCGAGCTGCTAGCCTTGCTGCGCTGAACATCTTTCTTCACCCCCCTTCGGAAGGCAGAGAGTGTCCTCTTCCATCACCGCGCCCGAGGGCATCATCAACCCGCCGATTGATGAGCTGCTCGAGGCGACCGACTCGAAGTACAGCCTCGTGATCTACGCCGCCAAGCGCGCGCGCCAGATCAACGCGTACTACTCGCAGCTCGGCGAGGGCCTGCTGGAGTACGTCGGCCCGCTGGTGGACACCCACGTCCACGAGAAGCCGCTCTCCATCGCGCTCCGCGAGATCAACGCGGGCCTGCTGACCTCCGAGGCCGTCGACACCCCGGCGGCCTGAGGAACGAGAGTTTCCGTATCAAGGGCCCGGCAGCGCGACTGCCGGGCCCTTGGTGTGTCATGGGTCTGCACGGTTTGCGTACGCGAGCGCGGGGAGAAGCGAGAGCGATGGAGAAGCCCAAGGTCGTCCTGGGGGTCAGCGGTGGCATCGCCGCCTACAAGGCGTGCGAGCTGCTGCGACGGCTGACCGAGTCCGGGCACGACGTCCGTGTCGTGCCCACCGAGTCGGCCCTGCACTTCGTCGGCGAGGCCACCTGGGCGGCGCTGTCCGGGCACCCGGCCGGCACCCGCGTGTGGGAGAGCGTCCACGAGGTGCCGCACGTGCGGATCGGGCAGCAGGCCGACCTCGTCGTCGTCGCGCCCGCCACCGCCGACATGCTCGCCAAGGCCGCCCACGGCCTGGCCGACGACCTGCTGACCAACACGCTGCTCACCGCGCGCTGCCCCGTCGTGTTCGCCCCGGCCATGCACACCGAGATGTGGGAGAACGCGGCCACCCAGGAGAACGTGGCGACCCTGCGCCGGCGCGGCGCGATCGTCATCGAGCCCGCCGTCGGCCGGCTGACCGGCGTCGACACCGGCAAGGGCCGGCTGCCCGACCCGGAGGAGATCTTCGAGGTCTGCCGCAGGGTGCTGGCCCGCGGCGCCGGCACGCCCGCCGATCTCGCGGGGCGGCACGTCGTGGTGAGCGCCGGCGGCACCCGCGAGCCGCTGGACCCCGTCCGCTTCCTGGGGAACCGTTCCTCCGGCAAGCAGGGCTACGCCCTCGCCCGCACCGCCGTGGCCCGCGGCGCCCGGGTCACCCTCGTCGCCGCCAACAGCGAGCTGCCCGACCCCGCCGGCGCCGACGTGGTGCACGTGGGCACCGCCGTCCAGCTGCGGGAGGCCGTCCTGAAGGCCGCCGCCGACGCGGACGCCGTGGTCATGGCCGCCGCCGTCGCCGACTTCCGGCCGGCCCGGTACGCCGAGGGCAAGATCAAGAAGCGGGAGGGGCAGGAGCCCGAGCCCGTCGCCCTGGTGCGCAACCCCGACGTCCTCGCCGAGCTCTCCGCCGAGCGGGCCCGCCCCGGCCAGGTCGTCGTCGGCTTCGCCGCCGAGACCGACGACGTGCTGGCCAACGGCCGCGCCAAGCTCGCCCGCAAGGGCTGCGACCTGCTGGTCGTCAACGAGGTGGGCGAGCGCAAGACCTTCGGCTCGGAGACCAACGAGGCCGTCGTCCTGGCCTCCGACGGCACGGAGACCCCCGTTCCCTACGGCCCGAAGGAAGCCCTCGCGGACGTCGTCTGGGACCTGGTCGCCCCTCGCCTCGCCTGACTCCCGTATGACGCTTCGGTGACGGGAGTCACAGCCTGCGGCGTTCACCATGCGGCAGGGGAGGCCCGCAGGACGAGAACGCCGGATAAACTGGCACCGGATCCGAGTCGAGCGCAGCTCTCGGCCGGGTCCGTCAATGATCAGCCAGCAGCCGCTGCAACCCCAGGGAGCGATGTGTCCCGCCGCCTGTTCACCTCGGAGTCCGTGACCGAGGGTCACCCCGACAAGATCGCCGACCAGATCAGCGATTCCATTCTCGACGCCCTCCTCAAGGAGGACCCGACCTCGCGTGTCGCCGTCGAGACCCTGATCACCACCGGCCTGGTGCACGTGGCCGGCGAGGTGACCACCAAGGCCTACGCGCCGATCGCCTCGCTCGTGCGCAACAAGATCCTCGAGATCGGTTACGACTCCTCCAAGAAGGGCTTCGACGGCGCTTCCTGCGGCGTCTCCGTCTCCATCGGCGCCCAGTCGCCGGACATCGCCCAGGGCGTCGACACGGCGTACGAGACCCGTGTCGAGGGCGACGAGGACGAGCTCGACCGCCAGGGCGCGGGCGACCAGGGCCTGATGTTCGGCTTCGCCTGCGACGAGACGCCGAACCTCATGCCGCTGCCCATCGAGCTGGCCCACCGCCTCTCGCGCCGCCTGACCGAGGTCCGCAAGAACGGGACCATCCCCTACCTGCGCCCCGACGGCAAGACCCAGGTGACCATCGAGTACGACGGCCACAAGGCCGTCCGCCTGGACACCGTGGTCGTCTCCTCCCAGCACGCGTCCGACATCGACCTGGACTCGCTGCTGGCCCCCGACATCCGCGAGTACGTCGTCGAGCACGTCCTCAAGGAGCTCGTCGAGGACGGCATCAAGCTGGACACCGACGGCTACCGCCTGCTGGTCAACCCCACCGGCCGCTTCGAGATCGGCGGCCCGATGGGCGACGCCGGCCTGACCGGCCGCAAGATCATCATCGACACCTACGGCGGCATGTCCCGCCACGGCGGCGGCGCCTTCTCCGGCAAGGACCCGTCCAAGGTCGACCGCTCGGCCGCCTACGCCATGCGCTGGGTCGCCAAGAACGTCGTCGCCGCGGGCCTGGCCGCCCGCTGCGAGGTCCAGGTCGCCTACGCCATCGGCAAGGCCGAGCCCGTCGGTCTGTTCGTCGAGACCTTCGGCACCAACACGGTCGACACCGAGAAGATCGAGAACGCCGTCGCCGAGGTCTTCGACCTCCGCCCGGCCGCGATCATCCGCGACCTCGACCTGCTCCGCCCGATCTACGCCCAGACCGCCGCCTACGGCCACTTCGGCCGTGAGCTGCCGGACTTCACCTGGGAGCGCACCGACCGCGTGGACGCCCTGAAGAAGGCCGTGGGCCTGTAAGGCCCCCCGGTCCGCACACCGGCCCCCGGACCGCACCAGCGGTCCGGGGGCCGGTGCGTTGCCGGGGGCCCGGGCGCAGCACGGCACCCCACCTGCGGGCGCGTCGTGGCGTCTCGCGCCCGCGCGGCGGAGCCGCAGATCGATACGGCCCCGCGCCCCTCACGGGCACCGCTCCTGCGCTGTCGGTGCCCTCTGGTAGGACTGGAACCGTGAGCAGCAACAACGGGCGGCCCGAGGGCGCGGGGGAGAGCGGGGAGGCCCCCGTGGCGGAGCAGCTCGCCTTCATCCGGGAGAGCGTGCGCAAGGCCAAGGCGCCGCGGGCCAGGCCGCGCACGTGGCGGGGGGCCGAGCTGGCGGCGGAGCTGCCCGTGGCGCGGGTGCTCGTCGACAAGGGGCCCGTGCACCTCGACCGCCTGTGGGACTACGCCGTGCCCGCCGAGCTCGACGACCGGGCCCGGCCCGGGGTGCGGGTGCGGGTGCGCTTCGGTGCCGGCACGCGCAACGTGCGGGGCGGGCGGCGGGAGGGCGGCGGGCTGCTCGACGGGTTCATCGTCGAGCGCGTCGCCGAGTCCGACTACAGCGGGCCGCTCGCCGCCCTCGCCCAGGTGCTCTCGCCCGAGCCGGTGCTCTCGCCCGCGCTGCTGGCGCTGTGCCGCTCCGTCGCCGACCGGTACGCCGGCTCCCTCGCCGACGTGCTGCAGCTCGCCGTGCCGCCCCGGCACGCCCGCATCGAGGCCGAGCCCTCGCCGGCGCCCTTGGCGCCGCCCGCCGCGCCGGCCGCCGGCAGCTGGGCGCGGTACCCGACGGGCCCGGCGTTCCTGCAGGCCCTCGCCCGCGGCGACCGCCCGCGCGCGGTGTGGACGGCCCTGCCCGGGCCGCACTGGCCCGGCGAGCTGGCACGGGCCGCCGCCGCCACGCTCGCCTCCGGGCGCGGCGCCCTGCTGGTCGTTCCGGACGGCCGGGCCGCCGCCCGGGTCGACGCCGCGCTCACCGAGCTGCTCGGCACCGGCCGGCACGTGCTGCTGACCGCCGACACCGGGCCGGAGGAGCGCTACCGCCGGTGGCTTGCGATCAACCGGGGTTCGGTGCGGGTCGTGGTCGGCACCCGGGCCGCGATGTTCGCACCCGTGCGCGACCTCGGCCTCGCGGCCGTCTGGGACGACGGCGACTCCAGCCACAGCGAGCCCCACGCCCCCCAGCCGCACGCCCGCGAGGTCCTGCTGCTGCGGGCCGCCCACGAGAAGGCCGGCTTCCTGCTCGGCGGCTTCGGCTGCACCGTCGAGGCCGCCCAGCTGGTCGACACCGGCTGGGCCCGCCCGCTGGCCGCCGACCGCGAGACGGTGCGTGCCGTGGCGCCGCGCGTGCGGACCGTCGGCGAGAGCGACGAGGCGCGGGACGCGGCCGCCCGCACCGCCCGCCTGCCCTCCGTCGCCTGGGAGGTCGCCCGCGAAGGGCTCACCCGTGGCCCGGTGCTCGTCCAGGTGCCCCGGCGCGGGTACGTGCCGCGGCTGGCCTGCGAACGCTGCCGCGAGCCCGCCCGCTGCGCCCACTGCGCCGGCCCGCTGGAGGCCCGCGGCGCCGACGGCGGCCTGCTGCACTGCGGCTGGTGCGGGCAGGAGGCGCGCGACTGGCACTGCGCCGAGTGCGGCGGCGCACGGCTGCGCGCCAGCGTCGTCGGCGCCGGGCGTACGGCCGAGGAGCTGGGCCGGGCCTTCCCGTCGGTGCCGGTGCGCACCTCCGGGCGCGACCACGTGCTCGACACCGTGCCCGACCGGCCCGCGCTCGTCGTCTGCACCCCGGGAGCCGAGCCCGTCGCCGACGGCGGCTACGCCGCGGCCCTGCTCCTCGACGGCTGGGCCCTCCTCGGCCGCCCCGACCTGCGCGCGGGGGAGGAGGCGCTGCGCCGCTGGCTGGACGCCGCCGCGCTCGTGCGGGGGCGCGAGGCCGGCGGCACGGTCGTCGTCGTGGCCGAGCCGACGCTGCGGCCGGTGCAGGCGCTCGTGCGGTGGGATCCGGCCGGGCACGCGGTGCGCGAGCTCGCCGACCGGGCGGAGCTGGGCTTCCCGCCGGTCTCCCGGATGGCGGCCGTCTCCGGCCCGCCGGACGCCGTGGCGGATCTGATCGGCATGGCCGAGCTGCCCCCGGGCACGGAGGTCCTCGGGCCGGTGCCGGTGCCGCCCGCCCTGCCGGGGCGGCCGCGCCGGCAGGGCGGGCCGCCGCCGGGCGAGCACTGGGAGCGGGCGCTGCTGCGCGTACGGCCGGGGCAGGGCGCGGCGCTGGCGGCGGCGCTCAAGGCGGCGCAGGCCGTGCGCTTGGCGCGGCGCGAGGGCGAGCCGGTGCGGTTGCGGGTGGACCCGCCGGACATCGGCTGACGGGTGCGGCGTCGGGGCCGGGGGGCCGTCCCGATCTGCGGTGCCGCCGCGTGGCGCGTTCGGCTGCGGGCCGTCGGTGGTCGATCGCGCAGTTCCCCGCGCCCCTACGGGGCGCCCCGGTGCCGACCTGCCGTGCGGATCATCGTCGTGCGGCACTGCAGCGCCCCATAGGGGCGCGGGGAACTGCGCGACAAGCCACGACGCGCCCCACGGACCGGCGCTGCCGCCGCAGGCCCTGGCCGGGCCCGTCAGCCGTTGCGGGGGCCCGGGAAGGCCGAGGCGCGCTGCTCCTCGCGGTGGACGGCCTGGCCGGGCACCGTGCGGGCGGCCGGGACGGCCGGGACGGCGGCCGGCTCCGCGGCGCGCACCGGCTCCGGCGCCTCGGCCGCGCCCTGCGCACCCGCCCGGCGCGCGCCGTAACGCCGGTGGACCGCCTGCTTGGTGACGCCCAGTGCGGAGCCCACCGCGTCCCAGGAGAAGCCCAGTGAGCGGTCGAAGTCGACCGCGGCGGTGACCAGCGTCTCGACGCTGTCGCGCAGTTCCTGCGCGAGGCGCACGGTGGGGGCGGGGGCGCGGCCGTAGACGACGAAGCCCGCGGAGGGGCCGGTGCGGCGCGGCCGGTAGACGTTGCCCAGCTGGGCGGTGAGGGTGCGCAGGGCGTCCACCTGGCGGCGGACCCTCTCGATGTCCCGGACCAGGAGATGCAGGCTGGCCCGTGCCTGGGCGTCGTGGGTTGCGTGGTCGGGCATGAACAAGCCTCTCGGACCGGCGGTTGAAGTGACGTCAATACGGGGTGAGGACTGACGGCCGCTCGACGAGCAACGGAACGGAAGCGGGCCGCCGTTGCGGCCCGTTTCGGTCAATCTCTCTTGACCCAACGCGCCAGCAGCCGCTGGGTCACGGTATGGGGGCGTGCAACCGCTGGAATGAGGCGCGCGCCATCCCGCACGCCCCCCGGGGCGCGCTCGCCTCTAGACTGAGGCGCCGTTTCACCCCGTACGCAGAGAGGTGGTCAGCCGACCATGAGGCTCGTCTTCGCCGGGACCCCCGAGGTCGCCGTCCCCGCCCTGGACGCCCTGATCGCCTCCGACCGGCACGAGGTCGTCGCCGTCGTCACCCGGCCCGACGCGCCGGCCGGCCGCGGCCGCCGGCTCGTCGCCAGCCCGGTCGCCGAGCGCGCGCAGGAGGCGGGCATCGAGGTGCTCAAGCCCGCCCGCCCCCGGGACGAGGACTTCCTCGCCCGGCTGCGCGAGATCGCGCCCGACTGCTGCCCGGTCGTCGCCTACGGCGCCCTGCTGCCCAAGGCCGCCCTCGACATCCCCGCCCACGGCTGGGTGAACCTGCACTTCTCCCTGCTGCCGGCCTGGCGCGGCGCCGCCCCCGTCCAGCACTCCATCCTCGCGGGCGACGAGATGACCGGCGCCTCGACCTTCCTCATCGAGGAGGGCCTGGACTCCGGCCCCGTCTACGGCGTGCTCACCGAGAAGGTCCGCCCCACCGACACCAGCGGCGACCTGCTGACCCGCCTCGCCTTCGCCGGCGCCGGGCTGCTCGCGGCCACCATGGACGGCATCGAGGACGGCACCCTCCAGGCCGTGCCCCAGCCCGCCGAGGGCGTCTCCCTGGCCCCGAAGATCTCCGTCGAGGACGCCCGCATCGACTGGTCCGCCCCCGCCCTGCGCGCCGACCGCGTCGTACGCGGCTGCGCCCCCGCCCCCGGCGCCTGGACGACCTTCCGCGGCGAACGCCTGAAGATCATGTCCCTGACCCCGGACCCCGCCCGCACCGACCTCGCCCCCGGCGAGATCGCCACCACCAAGAACTCCGTCCACGTCGGCACCGGCTCCCACGCCGTCCAACTGCAGTGGGTCCAGCCGCAGGGCAAGAAGCCCATGCAGGCCGCCGACTGGGCGCGCGGCGTGCGCATCGCCGCGGGCGAACGGCTCGGCCAGGACGGACCGGCGTAGGCTGGTCGTCATCATCACCCCAGCTCCGGAGCACCTTTCGTGAACGATCAGGCGTCCCGCCGGAAGCCCGGCCGCCCCGCCAAGCCCTACCGCAGGCCCCAGAAGGACCCCGTCCGGATACTCGCCTTCGAGGCGCTGCGGGCCGTCGACGAGCGGGACGCCTACGCCAACCTCGTGCTGCCGCCGCTGCTGCGCAAGGCCCGGGAGAAGGACGGCTTCCAGGCCCGCGACGCCGCCCTGGCCACCGAGCTGGTCTACGGCACCCTGCGCCGCCAGGGCACCTACGACGCGATCATCGCCGCCTGCGTCGACCGGCCCCTGCGTGAGGTCGACCCGCCGGTGCTCGACGTCCTCGGCCTCGGCGCCCACCAGCTGCTCGGCACCCGCATCCCCAGCCACGCGGCCGTCTCCGCCACCGTCGAGCTGGCCCGGGTCGTCCTCGGCGACGGCCGGGCGAAGTTCGTCAACGCCGTGCTGCGCCGCATCGCCGCGCACGACCTCGACGGCTGGCTGGAGCGGGTCGCCCCGCCGTACGAGGACGACCCCGAGGAGCACCTCGCCGTCGTCCACTCCCACCCCCGCTGGGTCGTCTCCGCCCTGTGGGACGCCCTCGGCGGCAGCCGGGCCGGCATCGAGGACCTCCTGGAGGCGGACAACGAGCGCCCCGAGGTCACCCTGGTCGCCCGCCCCGGACGGGCCACCACCGACGAACTCCTCGCCGCCCTCGGCGCCGACTCCGCCCTGCCCGGCCGCTGGTCGCCGCACGCCGTACGGCTCGCCGAGGGCGGCGAGCCGGGAGCCCTGGAAGCGGTCCGCGAGGGCCGCGCCGGCGTCCAGGACGAAGGCAGCCAGCTCGTCGCCCTCGCCCTGGCCGAGGCGCCCCTGGAGGGGCCCGACGAGCGCTGGCTCGACGGCTGCGCCGGGCCGGGCGGCAAGGCCGCCCTGCTGGGCGCCCTGGCCGCACAGCGCGGCGCCGCGCTGCTCGCCTCCGAGAAGCAGCCGCACCGCGCCCGGCTGGTGGCGCGCGCCCTGGCCGGCAACCCGGGCCCGTACGAGGTCATCGCCGCGGACGGCACGCGGCCGCCGTGGCGGGAGGGCTCCTTCGACCGCGTGCTCGTCGACGTGCCCTGCTCGGGCCTCGGCGCACTGCGCCGCCGCCCCGAGGCCCGCTGGCGCCGCCGCCCCGAGGACCTCGCCGGCTTCGCGCCCCTGCAGCGCGGCCTGCTCCGCGAGGCCCTGCGGGCCGTGCGCGTGGGAGGCGTCGTGGGGTACGCGACGTGCTCGCCGCACCTGGCCGAGACCCGGGCCGTCGTCGACGACGTGCTGCGCGGGCGCGGCGGGGAGGCGCCGGCGGCGGAGTGGATCGACGCGCGTCCCCTGATGCAGGGCGTTCCCGGCCTGGGCGAGGGCCCGGACGTGCAGCTGTGGCCGCACCTGCACGGCACGGACGCGATGTACCTGGCGCTGCTGCGCCGCACGGGCTGAGGTTCGCCTCCCCTGCGGGTGCGTGCGCTGCCGCGGGGTGCTGCGGCCCGGTGGGCCGGTTCGTGCCCACCCGTTCCTCCCCCAGCTACCGCTGGGGGACCCCCAGCGGAACGCCTGCCCACAAACCGGTCGGCTCGGGGGTCCGGGGGCGAAGCCCCCGGAAAGAACGCGGCATGGCAGGCTAAAGGCATGGCAGCGCAGATCAATCCCAGCATTCTGTCCGCGGACTTCGCCCGGCTCGCCGAGGAGGCGCGGGCCGTCGAGGGCGCCGACTGGCTCCACGTCGACGTGATGGACAACCACTTCGTCCCGAACCTCACCCTCGGCGTCCCCGTCGTGGAGTCGCTGCGGAAGGCCACGGACATCCCGCTGGACTGCCACCTGATGATCGAGGACCCCGACCGCTGGGCCCCGCAGTACGCGGAGGCCGGCGCCGGGTCGGTGACCTTCCACGCGGAGGCCGCCGCGGCGCCGGTGCGGCTGGCGCGGGAGATCCGGGCCAAGGGGGCGCGGGCGTCGATGGCGCTGAAGCCCGCCACGCCCATCGAGCCGTTCGAGGACCTGCTCCCCGAGCTGGACATGCTGCTGATCATGACCGTGGAGCCGGGCTTCGGCGGCCAGGCGTTCCTGGACATCATGCTGCCCAAGATCCGCCGCACCCGGGAGCTGATCTCGCGGCACAACCTGCAGCTGTGGCTGCAGGTCGACGGCGGCGTCTCGGCCGCGACGATCGAGCGCTGCGCCGAGGCCGGCGCGGACGTGTTCGTGGCCGGCTCCGCCGTCTACGGTACGGACGACCCGGCAGCGGCCGTACGCTCGCTGCGCGCACAGGCGGAGGAGACCATGGCGCGGGCGCCCTGGGCCTGTGCCCACTAACGCGCCCCGCGCCGCTCGCCCGAATTGCTGAGGGCTAAGGTCAAGGTCTGATCAAGGACCGCCGAATCTGACAGGATGAGGCCGAGTCCTTTGAGCTCCACAGCAACACGCAGCAGCAGTACACAAGCTCGACCACAGTAGTGAGGAGATCGCGGTGTCGACGGGCCGTTCGACCACGCCAATGGGGCCCGCCGAGCTGGTGCAGGCGGCGGCGATGGCCCGCCGCTTCTACCTCGAGGGCAAGTCGAAGATCCAGATCGCCGAGGAGTTCGGCGTGAGCCGCTTCAAGGTGGCGCGGGTGCTGGAGACGGCACTGGAGCGCGACCTCGTGCGGATCGAGATCCGGGTGCCGGCCGAGCTGGACGCGGAGCGCTCCGACGCGCTGCGCGCCCGCTACGGGCTGCGGCACGCGGTCGTCGTGGAGTCCCCGGCCGACGCGGCCGACGACGCGCCCGACCCCGAGAACCTCGGCGAGGTGGCAGCCGGCCTGCTCGGCGAGCTGGTCCACGAGGGCGACGTGCTCGGCCTCGCCTGGGGCCGGTCCACCATCCACATGGCCGCCGCCCTGCACCGGCTGCCGCCGTGCACGGTCGTCCAGCTCACGGGCGTGTACGACGCGGGCACGGCCGAGCGCGGTTCGGTGGAGGCCGTCCGCCGGGCGGCCCAGGTCTCCGGCGGCGAGGCCCACCCGATCTACGCGCCGATGCTGCTGCCGGACACGGCCACCGCGGCCGCGCTGCGCGGCCAGACGGGCATCGCCCGGGCCTTCGAGTACTTCGACAAGGTCACCGTCGCCGCCGTGTCCATCGGCTCGTGGGAGCCGGGCATCTCCACGGTCTACGACATGCTCACCGACGCCGAGCGCGCCCACTACGCCTCGCTGGGGGCCGCCGCCGAGATGTCGGCGCACCTGTTCGACGCCGAGGGCCGGCGCATCGGCCGGGACCTGGGCGAGCGCTGCATCACCGTCGAGGCCGACCGGCTGCGCCGGATCCCGGAGGTCGTGGCGATCGCCGGTGGCCAGCGCAAGGCGGCGGCGATCGGCGCCGTGCTGCGCTCGGGCCTGGTGACGAGCCTGGTCACGGACACCGCCGCGGCCGACTACCTGCTGCACGAGACCGGCCCGGGCCCCCGCCCGGCCCTCGACCGGGCCGACCCCGACCAGGGCTGATCCGCCCGTCCGCCGCGCCCGCCCCCACCCGGGGCGGGCGCTCGCGCACACCCCCGTGCAATCGGACGAGCCGGTCGTTTGGCGGAAGCTACCAAGGCCCCCCGGACCCGCTGGCCGAAGTCACAGAATGTGACCCCAGGTCGCCACGATCGGGCGAAATCATGGATGATGGGTCCAGGAACCTCAGCCCGATCCGGGTTTGGTTCGGTGCTGACTCCCCACCCGCTCTGTACGTAAAACCGCAGGTGAGAGAGCCAGTATGCGATTCCTCAATGACCAGAAGCCGGCGTACGACCTGACGTACGACGACGTGTTCATGGTGCCGAGCCGTTCCGCCGTCGGTTCCCGCCAGGCCGTCGATCTGACCTCCCCGGACGGCACGGGCACCACCATCCCGCTCGTGGTCGCCAACATGACCGCCATCGCCGGCCGCCGCATGGCCGAGACCGTCGCCCGCCGCGGTGGCCTCGTGGTCATCCCGCAGGACATTCCGATCGAGGTCGTCACCGAGGTCATCTCCTGGGTCAAGAACCGCCACCTGGTTCTGGACACCCCCATCGTCCTCGCCCCCACCCAGACGGTCGCCGACGCGCTGTCGCTGCTGCCCAAGCGCGCCCACGGCGCCGGTGTGGTCGTCGACGCCGACCACCGTCCCGTCGGTGTCGTCACCGAGCACGACCTGACCGGTGTGGACCGCTTCACCCAGCTGTCCGAGGTCATGTCCAAGGAGCTGCTGCTCCTGGACGCCGACATCGACCCGCGCGAGGCCTTCAACCAGCTGGACGCCGCCCACCGCAAGCTCGCGCCCGCCGTCGACAAGGACGGCAGGCTGGCCGGCATCCTCACCCGCAAGGGCGCCCTGCGCGCGACGCTGTACACCCCCGCCACCGACAAGGACGGCAAGCTGCGCATCGCCGCGGCCGTGGGCATCAACGGCGACGTGGCCGGCAAGGCCAAGGCGCTGCTGGACGCCGGTGCGGACACCATCGTCGTGGACACCGCCCACGGCCACCAGGAGACGATGATCGCGGCGATCAAGGCCGTCCGGGCCCTGGACCCGCAGGTCCCGATCGTCGCCGGCAACATCGTCGCCGCCGAGGGCGTGCGCGACCTCGTCGAGGCCGGCGCGGACATCATCAAGGTCGGTGTGGGCCCGGGCGCCATGTGCACCACCCGCATGATGACCGGCGTGGGCCGCCCGCAGTTCTCCGCGGTGCTCGAGTGCGCCGCCGAGGCGAAGAAGTACGGCAAGCACGTCTGGGCCGACGGTGGCGTCCGTCACCCCCGCGACGTCGCCATGGCGCTCGCCGCCGGCGCCTCCAACGTCATGATCGGCTCCTGGTTCGCCGGCACCTACGAGTCGCCGGGCGACCTTCAGCAGTCCGCCGACGGCCGGCTGTACAAGGAGAGCTTCGGCATGGCCTCCGCCCGCGCCGTGCGCAACCGCACGTCCGAGGAGTCCGCGTACGACCGGGCCCGCAAGGGCCTGTTCGAGGAGGGCATCTCCACCTCCCGCATGTTCCTCGACCCGGCCCGCCCGGGCGTCGAGGACCTGATCGACTCGATCATCGCGGGCGTCCGCTCCTCCTGCACCTACGCCGGTGCGGCCTCCCTGGAGGAGTTCGCCGAGCGGGCCGTCGTCGGCGTCCAGAGCGCCGCCGGCTACGCCGAGGGCAAGCCGCTGCACGCCAGCTGGCAGTAATCCGGAGCAATCCGCCACCAGCGCCGAGGGGCGCGTCCCGGTTCGCCGGGGCGCGCCCCTTTCGCATGCCCGCGCGCGGACGCTCCCGGCCCGCCGGTTCGTCGATTTCCGGCCGTCTTCGGCGCGTTCGGCCGGGCCCCGGCCGACGTGCCCTTTTCCGCCCCCCGTACCGATTCATTACCCGACGTGCAACGATCATCCGCTCTTGGGCAGCGCACGCAATGATCGAACGCGCATACGCAATAATGGTGCATTACGAGCGCGGACCCTCACCTCGTAGGGTCTGCGCAGAACGTGGAGTGGCGGATACCGCTTGCTCGGCGGTACCCCCTCGCAAACGGGTTTGCTCTGCCATGCCGGCGCGCCCGCGGGTCACCGCCGCGGCCGCCGCCCGACGACCGACCGGTACCCCCCGACCGGCAGTCCTGAACGGAGCGACCCCAGTGTTGGACCAAGGCACAGCGCCCCCCGCCACCGGTGACGAGCGGCGCGCCCCGCTGCCGTCCGCCGGCTTCGGTGCCCGCATGATGCGGCGCAAGCCCGTCGAGCGCCTGGTCGCCGAGGGCGGCCAGGGCGAAGGCGGCACCCTGCGCCGCTCGCTCGGCATGTGGCAGCTGACGATGATCAGCATCGGCGCCACGCTGGGCACGGGCATCTTCGTCGTCCTCGGCAACGCCGTGCCCGACGCCGGCCCGGCCGTCGTGATCTCGTTCGTCCTGGCGGGCCTGACCGCGCTGTTCTCGGCCCTGTCCTACGCCGAGCTCGCCGGCACCATCCCGGTCTCCGGCTCCTCGTACTCCTACGCCTACGCCACCCTCGGCGAGATCATCGCCTGGGTCTGCGGCTGGTGCCTGATCCTCGAGTACGGCGTCTCCGTCGCGGCCGTCGCCGTCGGCTGGGGCCAGTACCTCAACGAGCTCCTCGAAGGCACCATCGGCGTCACCATCCCCGCGTGGATGGCCAACCCGCCCGGTGTCGACGGCGGCGTCTTCAACCTGCCCGCCCTGCTCGTCGTGCTGCTGTGCATGGCGTTCCTGCTCGGCGGCGCCAAGGAGAGCGCCCGCGCCAACACCATCATGGTCGGCGTGAAGATCGCGGCCCTGCTGCTGTTCTGCGCCGTGGCCTTCACCGGCATCAAGGCCGGCAACTACAGCCCCTTCATGCCGCTCGGCCTGGGCGGTGTGAGCGCCGCCGGCGCCACGCTGTTCTTCAGCTACATCGGCTTCGACGCCGCCTCCACGGCGGGCGAGGAGGCCAAGGACCCCAAGCGGGACCTGCCCAAGGCCATCATGCTCTCGCTGCTGATCGTCACCGCGCTGTACGTGCTCGTGGCGGCCATCGCGGTCGGCGCCATGCCGTGGAACCAGTTCAAGGACTCCGAGGCCGCGCTCGCCGGCATCATGAAGGACGTCACCGGCCACGGCTACTGGGCCGTCTTCCTGGCCGCCGGCGCCGTCATCGCCATCGCCAGCGTGGTGCTGACCGTCCTCTACGGCCAGACCCGCATCCTGTTCGCGATGTCCCGCGACGGCCTGGTGCCGCGGACGTTCTCCAAGGTCAGCCGCAACGGCGTGCCGGTCTCGAACACCGTGATCGTCTCCGCCTTCTGCGGCATCCTCGCCGCGGTGGTCCCGCTCGGCCAGCTGGCGGACGCGACCAGCATCGGCACGCTCTTCGCCTTCGGCCTGGTCAACATCGCCGTCATCGTGCTCCGCTTCACCCGCCCCGGCATGAAGCGCAGCTTCCAGGTACCGCTTTCGGGTAGGCGTGTGAAGCTGTTCGGCCTGTCGCTGCCGCTGGCGCCGGTCTTCCCGGCGATCGGCTTCGGGCTGTGCGTCTTCATGATGACCAGCCTGGACATTGTGACGTGGGAGGTCTTCCTCGCCTGGATGGCCGTCGGCCTGGTCATCTACTTCGCCTACGGCATGCGCAACTCCCGCCTGGTCAAGGCCGCCGCCGGGGCGGACGGCGAGGGCGAGCGGACGGCCGGCGAGAAGGAGCAGGTCAAGGCTGCCTCCAAGGCCGACGACAAGGCCGGCGACAAGGCCGGGGCGAAGGCCGGTGCCGCCAAGAAACCCGCGGCCAAGAAGACCGCCGCCCGGAAGCCGGCCGCCCGGTCGACCGGGTCGAACGCCCGCAAGGGCACGCGCAGGACCGCGCAGAAGACGGCACAGAAGACCGCGCAGAAGACCGCGCAGAAGTCCTCGCGGACGGCTGCGAAGCCGGCGGCCGGGAAGACCGGGAGCAAGGCGGAAAAGCGCCCCGAAAAGGGCGCCGGAGCCGCCGACGCGCAGAAGTGATCTCCGTCGGGTCACCCCTATGATCGCCAGCTGCCGGGTCCGCCGTACGGGCCCGGCAGCACGCGTATCGGGAGGGGATCCGATGAGCACCAGCCAGCTCCTGCTGACCGGCGACCGCCTGGCCCTGGGCATGCCCCGGGACGAGATGCTCACCGAGTACCACAGATGGGAGACCGACCCCGGCACCGTTCTGGGCCGGGGTGCCCGCTTTCCCCGTACCTGGGAGGCCCGGGCGCAGGAGTGGGACCGCGAGCTGGACGACCACGACCACGTGCGCTTCGAGGTCGTGCGGCTGAAGGACAAGCAGCCGGTCGGACTGACCGCGCTGCGGGTGGACGCCCGGGAGCAGCGGGCGGAGTTCACGATCCTGCTGGCCCCGTCCTACCGCGGCAAGCGCTTCGCCGAGGAGGCCTGTCGCCTCACCCTGGACTGGGCCTTCCACCTGGGCGCACTGCGCGCGGTGTGGCTGCGGGTGCTGGAGCCCAACCGGGCCGCCATCACGGCCTTCGAGAAGGCCGGATTCCGGCCGACCGGCCGCTTCCGCAAATCGGGCCACTGGATGGGGCAGTACGTCGACGAAGTGCTGATGGACGCCCTGCCCGACGAGTTCCCCGGGCCCTCGGCCATGGTGGTTGCGCTCGGCAGCTGAAGGCCGGTCGGCCGCGCTCGGGTCGGGCACCCGGCCGGGTACGTGATCTACTGCTCGTAGCAGCAGAGGTTACCCGGAGAAAAGTGATCCACCCGCCGTGCGATTGAACGAGCTCGACGAACGCATCGTGCATGCCCTGGCCGAGGACGCCAGGCGCTCCTACGCCGACATCGGCGCGGAGATCGGCCTGTCGGCACCCGCCGTCAAGCGGCGCGTGGACAGGCTGCGCGCCGAGGGCGCGATCACCGGTTTCACCGTCCGCGTCGACCCCGCCGCCCTGGGCTGGGAGACGGAGGGCTTCATCGAGCTGTACTGCCGCCGCAACACCTCGCCCGACGCCATCCACCGGGGCCTGTCGCGCTACCCGGAGGTGGCGTCTGCCTCCACCGTCACCGGTGAGGCCGACGCCCTCGTCCAGATCTTCGCCTCCGACATGCGGCACTTCGAGCGGGTGCTGGAGCGGATCGCAGGGGAGCCGTTCGTGGAGCGCACCAAGTCGGTGCTGGTGCTCTCGCCCCTGCTGCGCCGCTTCAGCTCCGGCGCGCCGTCCTAGGCCGTGTCCGGCGGATCGTGCGGTGCCCCGTAGGGGCGCGGGGCGGGCGGTGTCGATCTGCGGGCGCGCGGTGGCTTGTCGCGCAGTTCCCCGCGCCCCTACGGGGCGCGGCGGGCTGGTGCAGTGCCCCGTCAGGGGCGCGGGGAACTGCGCGATCGGCCACTGACGGCCCGCAGTCGACGCGCAACCCGGGGGCCCGGGCGGAGCACGGCACCCTGCCTGCGGGCGCGTCGTGGCTTGTTGCGCCCACGCGGCGGCAGCCGCGGATCGGGCACTGCCCCGCGCCCTTACGGGGCGCTGCACCGTCCGCCGGGCACGGCGTGGCCGCGCCCGCACGGTCCTCACCGGACGAAGCGCGAGACGCCGCCGCCGTCGTCCAGCCGCTTGATGCGCTGCTGGGCGGCGTACGCGGCGGCCGGGTAGCGCGGGTCGGGCCGCAGCGCGTACTCCCGCAGGCACGCCTCGGTGAACTTCACGACGTGCTCGTCGCCGTGCTCCACGGCCCGGGCGCCCAGCTCGTCGACCGGCGGCATGTCCGCCGCCTCCGCGCGCCAGGCGTCGGTGCCCTCGCCGCGCCGGTCGGTCGTCATGCACAGCAGGAAGCCGACCTGGACCTGCCACAGGGCGGCCAGCGTGGGCTCGTACAGCTCGTGCGGCAGGTGCGGCAGCACCAGGCGGGCGGCGGCGGGCGCGGTGACGCCGTGGACCAGCGGTACGGGGAAGACCTCCGGGTGCCCGAGGTAGACGTCGGCGAACTGCACCGTCATCTCGCTCAGCAGCCGCGGCGCCTGCTGCGGGGCGAGCCAGCCGAGCGCCTCGCCGTAGCCGTCGAGGTCGCCGAGGGAGGCGAAGCGCTGCCGGAACATGTCGGGCCCCGGGGTGCCGTCCACCGGTGTGCGGGGAAGGGCGGCGACGGCCGACGGCAGGTCGTGCGGGCCGCCCAGCCGCGGCCGGCCCGGCAGCGCGGTCCAGCGCGCGGCCCAGTACGCCAGCCCCCGCGCCAGCTCGTCCAGCTGCAGCCGGGTGGGCTCGCCGGCCGCGTACAGGCCGCGCACGGCGTGCGCGGTGCGGATCAGGCCGTGGGTCAGGCCGGCGAAGAGCCCCGGCAGCAGGCGCGGCCACCAGCGCACCAGCACCTCGCGCCAGGGGGCCTCGGCCAGCTCGCGGGCGAACAGGCGCTCCCAGTCGCCGGCCCGCTCGAAGGCGCCCAGGGCCGGGCGCCAGGACGCCTCGTCGGCCGGGTCCAGGGCGAAGCGGGCGGCGGGCGGCTCGTGGTGCTCCATGGCGCGGCGGTAGCGCTCGACCCAGCGGCCCACCTCGTCGCCGTGGCCGAGCACGGCGACCGCCTCGGCACCCATGGGGCCGTGATTGGCCAGGTCGGTGCCCTGGCCCCGCTCGTACCCGAGATCGTCCAAGCGTTCCAGGGCCTCGTTGACCGCATCGGTGTAGCTGATCGACGGCATGGGATGCACCTTTCGGAGAGCCGAACTGTTTGGATTTCCGAACCATCTAGACTCGCAGTATGCCGCACCGCAACGACACGGGGGAAGCGCCCCGGAGACCGAGCCCCGCCGAGCTCGAAGTCATCGCGCTCGTACCGCAATTGGAGCCCTTCTTCCGGAAGTCCGTGGTGCACGAGCAGATGCCCCCGATGCTGCTGGAGGCGATGGAGTCGGGCGGCCTGACCGCCCGGCACGGGGCCGTGCTGCCCCATCTGCTGGCCGGAGTGCCGCTGACGGTCGGCGAGATCGCCGGGCGGCTGAAGGTCTCGCTGCCCACCGCGAGCGAACTCGTGGGAGCGCTGAGCCGGGCCGGCGTCGTGCGGCGCGCGGAGGACCCGGCGAACCGGCGGCGCGTCCTGGTCACCCTCGCCGAGGAGTACCGCGGCGCGGTCGAGACGTTCCTCGGCCGGCGCATGGAACCGCTGCTGCGGGTCCTGGACGAGCTCGGCCCGCAGGAGCGGGCGGGCTTCCTGGCCGGAATGGAGGCATGGGTGCGCGCGGTACGCAGCGCCCCGTAGGGGCGCGGAGCGGCGTAGAAGCCCGGCACTTCGTCTGCGGGCGCGTCGTGGCTTGTCGCGCAGTTCCCCGCGCCCCTTACGGGGCGCCCCGTAAGGGGCGCGGGGAACTGCGCGATCGGCCACCTACGGCCCGCAGCCCGCGCGGCGGAGCCGCATAGGCGGGAAAAGAGCGCGCAACGAATCGCCGCCGACGCGGGAAAACGCGCAACGAATCGCGCGGCTGCGCGCAACGTCGACGCCTTGTACCGGCCGGTTACCGGACCGTACCGTCTTTCTCAATTCGCCCGTCCGTCACCGGAGAGGAACGCATGACGCCGCTGCGCATCGCGCTGTACCAAGGCCCCAGCGGCGTTCCCTCCGCCCTTGCCGACAGCCTCGACGCCCTGTCCGCCGCCGCCCGGCGGGCCGCTGCCGCCGGCGCCCGGCTGCTGCTGACGAACGAGCTGTTCCTGACCGGGTACGCCCTCGGTCCCGCCGTCCGCGACCTGGCCGAGCCCGCCGACGGGCCGTCCGCCCGGGCCGTGGCCCGCATCGCGGCCGAGCACGGCATCGCCATCGGCTACGGCTACCCCGAGCGCGACGGCGAGGCGGTCTTCAACACCCTGGGCCTCGTGGGCCCCGACGGCGCCCCGCTCGCCACCTACCGCAAGACGCACCTGTTCGGCGAGTACGAGACGACCTGCTTCACCCCCGGCCGGGACCTCGTCGTCCAGGCCGACCTCGACGGCGTCCGCCTCGGCCTGCTGATCTGCTACGACGTGGAGTTCCCCGAGACCGTACGGGCCCATGCGCTGGCCGGCACCGAGCTGCTGCTCGTGCCCACCGCCCTGATGCGGCCCTACGAGATCGTCCCGCAGACGATCGTCCCGGCCCGGGCCTGGGAGAGCCAGCTCTACATCGCCTACGTCAACCGCTGCGGTGCCGAAGGGGACTTCGCCTTCGCCGGGCTGTCCTGCCTCGCCGCCCCGGACGGGACCGTGCGCGCCCGCGCCGGCGCCGGCGAGGACCTGCTCCTGGCGGAGGTGGACCCGCGCCTGCTCGCGGCGTCCCGCGCCGAGAACACCTACCTGAGCGACCGCCGCCCCGGCCTGTACGCCTCGCTCACCTGAAGCCCCACCCGAACCCCCCAGCCGAAGCCGGCGGCGTCCCCCTCCCCCTGTCCGCCGCCCCTCGACACCCCCTGCCAGTAGGAGAGTCCAGCCGATGACGTCCACGGTGCCCCCCGCCGCCCACGACGAGCACGAGCAGGCCCAGCCCGCCCTGCCGCCGATCACCATGTTCGGCCCGGACTTCCCGTTCGCGTACGACGACTTCCTCGCCCACCCGGCGGGCCTGGGCCAGGTGCCGGCCACCGAGCACGGCACCGAGGTCGCCGTCATCGGCGGTGGCCTGTCCGGCATCGTCGCCGCCTACGAGCTGATGAAGATGGGCCTCAAGCCCGTCGTCTACGAGGCGGACCAGATCGGCGGGCGGCTGCGGACCGTCGGTTTCGAGGGCTGCGACGACGAGCTGACGGCCGAGATGGGCGCGATGCGCTTCCCGCCGTCCTCCACCGCCTTCCAGCACTACATCGACCTGGTGGGCCTGGAGACCAAGCCGTTCCCCAACCCCCTCGCGCCCGACACCCCCTCGACGGTCGTCGACCTCAAGGGCGAGTCGCACTACGCGGAGACCATCGACGACCTGCCGCAGGTCTACCGCGACGTGGCCACCGCGTGGAACGCCTGCCTGGAGGAGGGCGCCGACTTCTCCGACATGAACCGCGCCATGCGCGAGCGCGACGTGCCGCGCATCCGCGAGATCTGGGCCAAGCTGGTCGAGAAGCTCGACAACCAGACCTTCTACGGCTTCCTGTGCGAGTCGGAGGCCTTCAAGTCCTTCCGGCACCGCGAGATCTTCGGCCAGGTCGGCTTCGGCACCGGCGGCTGGGACACCGACTTCCCCAACTCCATCCTGGAGATCCTGCGCGTCGTCTACACCGAGGCCGACGACCACCACCGCGGCATCGTCGGTGGCAGCCAGCAGCTGCCGCTGCGCCTGTGGGAGCGCGAGCCGGCGAAGATCGTCCACTGGGCGCAGGGCACCTCGCTGTCCTCGCTGCACGGCGGCGCGCCGCGCCCGGCCGTGACCCGGCTGCACCGCACCGCCGGCAACCGCATCACGGTCACCGACGCGGGCGGCGACATCCGCACCTACCGGGCGGCCATCTTCACCGCCCAGTCCTGGATGCTGCTGTCGAAGATCGAGTGCGACGACTCGCTCTTCCCGATCGACCACTGGACGGCGATCGAGCGCACCCACTACATGGAGTCCTCCAAGCTCTTCGTGCCCGTGGACCGGCCGTTCTGGCTGGACAAGGACGAGGAGACCGGGCGGGACGTCATGTCGATGACGCTCACCGACCGCATGACCCGCGGCACCTACCTGCTGGACAACGGCCCCGACAAGCCCGCGGTGATCTGCCTGTCGTACACCTGGTGCGACGACAGCCTCAAGTGGCTGCCGCTGTCGGCGAACGAGCGCCTGGAGGTCATGCTCAAGTCGCTCGGCGAGATATACCCGAAGGTCGACATCCGCAAGCACATCATCGGCAACCCGGTGACGATCTCCTGGGAGAACGAGCCCTACTTCATGGGCGCGTTCAAGGCCAACCTGCCCGGCCACTACCGCTACCAGCGGCGCCTGTACACCCACTTCATGCAGGACCGGCTGCCGGAGGACAAGCGGGGCATCTTCCTCGCGGGCGACGACATCTCCTGGACGGCCGGCTGGGCCGAGGGCGCGGTGCAGACGGCGCTCAACGCGGTGTGGGGCGTGATGCACCAGCTCGGTGGCGCCACCGACCCGTCCAACCCCGGCCCCGGCGACGTCTACGACGAGATCGCCCCGGTCGAGCTGCCGGAGGACTGACCGGGCGACGACGAAGCTGCAGGTGCCTGCTCATCCCAGGGGGGTGAGCAGGCACCTGCCCACCATGCCCACGCTGGCGTCCACCCGGTCGGTGAACTCCTCGACCACGTCCGGCAGGTGGCGCACCGCCCACAGCGTGCGGAAGGACGCCCACGCCGCGCCGCGCGCGGCCTCCAGCGTCCAGGAGCCGACCAGGTGGGTGAGCGGATCGGCGACGTCCAGCAGGTCGGGGCCGGGCATCAGCTCCTCGCGGATCCGCTCCTCCATCGCCACCAGCATCGCGCCGATGCGGCGGAAGTCCGGCTGCAGGGCCCGCGGCTCGGCGTCCAGCACCCGGCAGGTCTCCAGCAGGGCCAGGGCCAGGTCGTGCCCGATGTGGGCGTTGATCCCCGCGAGGGCGAACTGCAGGGGCTGCACGGCCGGGTGGCCGCGCAGCTGGAACAGCGGCTGCCAGCAGGCGGGCTGCCGCCGGCCGAGGGACGCCTGGTCGACGGCGTACAGGTAGCGCCTGGCGAAGCGGACGTCCAGCTCGGCCGCCGCCCGCCCGTCGCCGAACTCCCCCGCCGCGGCCCGGCGGCCGATCTCCTCGGTGACCGACAGGTACACCCGGTTGAACACGGCCACGCCGTCCCGCGGCGGCAGCGCGGCCCGCAGCCCGCGCATGCGCTCCAGCACCCCGTCGATGCCGGTCGGCGGTGCCGGCTGTGCCCGCATGATCGTCATAAGCACAGAGTGACAGCTGAACACGGAGCGTAGGCGGTCGGGTTCCCGAATTAATCAGAAGGGGTGACCGTGCCCCTGTTCTCCCCGACCGGGTCGTAGCTGCTCGTGCCCTCGTCCAGCAGTGGCTCCTGCTGCTTCATGTGGGCCGGGGCCAGCGCGCGCAGCACGTGGTAGCCGGAGAGCACCACGACCGTGCCGAGCGCGATGCCGCCCAGCTCGAAGGAGCTGGAGAACTTCAGGCTCACCCCGCCGATGCCGATGATGATGCCCGCCGCGACCGGCACCAGGTTCAGCGGGTTGCGCAGGTCGACCTTGTTGTGCACCCAGATCTGCGCGCCCAGCAGGCCGATCATGCCGTACAGGATGACGGTGATCCCGCCGAGCACGCCGCCCGGCACGGCCGCGACGACCGCGCCGAACTTGGGGCAGACGCCGAAGAGCAGCGCGAAGAGGGCCGCGGCCCAGTAGGCGGCGGTGGAGTAGACGCGGGTGGCGGCCATGACGCCGATGT
The DNA here is from genome assembly GCF_039532865.1 of Streptomyces luteosporeus. Taxonomy (NCBI): domain Bacteria; kingdom Bacillati; phylum Actinomycetota; class Actinomycetes; order Kitasatosporales; family Streptomycetaceae; genus Streptomyces; species Streptomyces luteosporeus. The sequence goes on along the minus strand of NZ_BAAASL010000005.1, from coordinate 134,806 downwards.
TCTCCGAGTACGTGGTGTTGGCCGGGCCGCCGACCGCCGTGGAGAGCATCGTCGCGGCGCCGTCCGCGGCGATCGCCACGCCCAGCTGGTCGTCCAGCCGGTCGCCGGTCATCTCGCCGACGGCCTTGACGTGCCCGGCGTTCTCCGCGATCAGGGCGATGACCACCGGCAGTGCCACCAGCGCAGCCGACCAGCCGAAGCCGGGCCCGTGCAGGGAGGGCAGGCCGATCCAGTCCGCCCTGCCCACGCCCGACAGGTCCAGGCGCCAGTGGTCGACGGCCTCCGTGCCGCCGTTGACCGAGTGGATCTTTCCGAGGACCCGGTCGAGCACCCAGGAGAGCGCGTAGCCGAAGAGCAGGCCCAGGAAGATGGCGATGCGCGACCAGAAGCCGCGCAGGCACACCACCGCCAGCCCGGTGACCAGCATGGTCGCCAGCGCCGTCCACTGGTCCTGCGGCCAGTACGTGCGCGCCGTGACCGGGGCGAGGTTGAAACCGATCAGCATCACCACGGCGCCGGTGACCACCGGCGGCATCGCCGCGTGGATGATCCGCGCGCCGAACCGGTGCACCACCAGGCCGCTGAGCAGCAGCGCCCCGCCGACCACGAAGATCGCCCCGGTGACGGCCGCGCTGTCGCCGCCCTGGGCCCGGATGATGGCCGCCACGCCGACGAAGGACAGGCTGCAGCCCAGGTAGCTGGGCACCCGGCCGCGCGTCGCCAGCAGGAAGAGGATCGTGGCGACGCCCGACATCATGATGGCGAGATTCGGGTCGAGACCCATCAGAACAGGCGAAACGAACGACGCGCCGAACATCGCGACCACGTGCTGGGCGCCCAGACCCGCCGTGCGCGGCCAGGAGAGCCGTTCATCAGGTCGGACGACGGCCCCGGGGGCGGGGGTGCGCCCGTCGCCGTGCAGGGTCCAGCGCACGCCCAGGCCCATGTCTTGCTCCCATTGTTCGAGGTGGTGGGGGTGATGATCCGCATCATGCTACGGCCGGGGCGCGGCCCGGCCGGCCGGGCCGACTGCCGGAGCCGGCCGCGGCCCGCCAGGCGTGTTGCTGCGATCGGCTCAGAAAACACCTCGTAGGGCTGTATGACCGCGAGGGGCGGCTGTTTCCCACTTTCCGGGAGGTATGAGTCTCATTGTCCGATTTCCTGCAATTCAGGAGACACACATGCGCAAGCACGTCGGCCGCACTGCGGCCGCTGCGATCATCGCCGCCGCAACCGTTGTTCCGGTCGCCGGTATCGCTCAGGCCGCGCCCCAGATCGCGTCCGGCAACCAGACCTGGACCTGGGACGACGACCACGACGGCGACCGGGACCGCGACCACGGCCGGGACAAGGGCCGCGACCGCGACCACGGCCGGGACAAGGGCCGCGACCGCGACCGCGACTGCGACCACGGCCGCAAGGACCGTGACCGCGACAAGGGCCGCGACCGGGACCGCGACCACGGCCGCAAGGACCGTGACCGCGACCGGGACAACTGCGACCACGGCCGCCGCGACCGCGACCGGGACCGCGACAACTGCGACCACGGCCGCCGTCGCCACGACGACTGCGACCACGGCCGCCGCCACGGTGGCTGGAGCAGCTGGCACCGCACCTACGACCGCTGGGGCTGGGGCGGCTGGGGCGGCATCTTCAGCGGCAACTGGAGCGGCCGTCACGGCGGCCACGGCGGCTGGGGTGGCTGGGGCAGCTGGGGTGGCTGGGGCGGCCACGACGACTGCGACCGCCACGGCGGCCACGGTGGCCACGGTGGCTGGGGCGGCTGGGGCGGCAACGACCGCTGGGGTGGCGGCTGGAACCGCCACGACGACGACTGCGACCGCTGGGGCGGTGGCGGGCGTCACCACCGCAAGGACGACTGCGACGACGACAAGTGGGGTGGCCACCACCGCCGCCACGGTGGCGACTGCAACCGCAGCAGCTGGCGCAGCAGCAGCTGGCACAACTGGGGCATCGTGAAGTAACGCGACCCCGGCGCGCCTGCAAGTCCCCCCTCCACCGCGGGCCGTGGCCGCACCCTCCGGGGTACGGCTCACGGCCCGCGGCGGTGCGCGCACACCGCCGAGGGGGACGCCCGGCCGTCAGCGGCGGACGGCCGGGCCGGTACGGGGCGCCGTGGTACGGCGGGCGGGGGCGCGCAGGACGCCCGCGCCCGCCACCAGCCCCGCACCGCACGCCGTCACCACGGCGAAGGACACCACCAGCGACGTCGCACCGGCGATCTGGCCGATGACGGCCGGGGCCACCAGGCCCGAGGTGTAGGTGACGGTCGCCACGCCCGCTATCGCCCGGCTGGGGTCCGGCCCGCTGTGACCGGCCGCGGCGAAGGCCAGCGGCACCACGACCGCGATGCCCAGGCCCATCAGGCCGAAACCGGCGAAGGCCGGCACGGGCGAGCCGGCCGACACGACCAGCAGGCCGCCCAGCGTCGCCAGCACGCCCCCGGCCCGTACGGTCCGGACGGGCCCGAAGCGGCGCACCGCCGCGTCCCCCGCGAGCCGGGCCGCGGCCATCGTGCAGGCGAAGGCGGTGGTGCAGCCCGCCGCGACGCCGGTGTCGGTGCCCACGACGTCGCGCAGGTAGACCGCGGCCCAGTCCAGGCCCGCGCCCTCGGCGAAGACCGCGCAGAAGCCGACCGCCCCGATGGCCAGTGCCGAGCGCGGCGGCAGCGCGAACCGGGGCGGCGCCGGCTCGTGTTCCGCGGCGCGCACGTCCAGCACCCCGTGGCAGGCGACCAGGCCCGCCGCGGCCAGCACCGCGGCCGCCAGGGCGAGATGCACCCGGGCGTCCGTGCCGGCGTGCGCGGCGACGGTGCCCACGGCCGAGCCGGCCAGCGCGCCCGCGCTCCACATGCCGTGCAGGCCCGACATGATGGAGCGGCCCAGCCGCTCCTCGGTGCGCACCCCGAGCGCGTTCATCGCCACGTCCGCCATTCCGGACGCCGCCCCGTACACCGCCAGCGCCCCGCACAGGGCGGGGACGCCGGGGGAGAGGGCCGGCAGCGCGAGGGAGGCGCACCACAGGAAGAGCAGGGCGCGCAGCGCCGTCCGCGAGCCGTAGCGGTGGCCGACCCGCCCCGCGAGCGGCATCGCGAGCGAGGCTCCGATCGCGGGGAAGGCGAGCGCCAGCCCGAGGGCCCCGGCGCCGGCGCCGGTGTGCTCCTGCAGCCAGGGGACGCGGGTGGCGAAGCTGCCGGTGACCGCGCCGTGGACGGCGAAGACGGCGGCCATGGCGATGCGGGCGCGCTGTGCGCTGCTGCTGCCCATGCAGCTCCTCCCCGGCCCGGCGCACCGGGCCCCGCGCTGTCTATCGGCAGGTTCCCAGGTCCTGCCACACCCCCCACTCGCCGGTGGTGCCGGGCTCCTCGCCCTGCGTCCACCACTTCGCCTTCCAGGTGCGGGACTTCCAGGAGACCGTGGCACCGCCACTGTAGGCGCTCGCCCGGTCCCAGGAGGGCGCGGTGCAGCTTCCACCGGTGGGCGTGGCAGTGGGCGTCGCCGTGGGGGTCGAGGTGGGTGTCGTGGTGGGCGTCGGCGCCGGGCCGCCCGGGTCGACCACGGTGGTGCCGCGGGCGAGGTCGCCGGCCAGGGCGTACGTGCTGCCGCCGAAGGTCACGCTCCAGTTGGAGGGCGTGGTGGCCGGCAGGTAGTACGTCAGGTCCACGACGGCGGTGGCGCCCGGTGCGATCGACTGGTACGCGGGCAGGGTCACCGACACCCGGTGGTAGTCGCCCTTGAGGCCGCCGATGTTGTTGGGAGCAGTGTGGTCACTGCGGATGACCTTCAGCCCCCAGCCCGACTGGTCCTTGGCGTTCCCGGGCGCCGAGGTGCCGTAGTCGAACCGGAACTCCGCACCGCCCGGGACGGTCGCCTTGGTGCGGTTGGTGATGCGCAGCTTGGGCGTGATGGGGTAGTTGGAGTCGCCGAGCGGGAAGTCGGTGAGGGCCACGTCGATGTCGAGCGCCTTTTCCGGCAGGTCGGTGGTGGCCCGCCGGGCGCCGTAGCCGGGCGCGGCCCTGAAGGCGTCGTACAGGGCGTTCGTCAGCGTGGAGCCGGGCTCGTACTGGCCCTTGGCCGCGTTCCAGCCGTAGTCGCCGGCCAGTTCCCAGATCATCGTGCCGCCCAGGCCCTTGTCGACGACGTAGCGCGCCTTGGCCTGCACCGACTGCTCGTCCTCGGTGGACAGGAACACCTTCTTCTCGGCGTTCCACAGCCAGGGGGCGGTCAGGGTGGCGTCGTAGTGGCGGGTGTAGCTGCCGGTGAGGCGGGTGCCGGCGGGGAAGCCGAAGCGGGTCAGGTAGTCGCCCGCGATGCCCTTCTCCAGGTTCTTCGCGTGCCACATCGGGTTGGAGCCGGCCGGCGACTCCTTGCCGTCGTCGTCCTTGTCGTTCCAGATGTTGTCGACGCCCACCGCGCCGTCGCCGCAGGACGTCAGCCCCGAGCCGGCCGGGCACGAGGCGGCCTTGGCCGTGCCCCACAGCCCGTCCGTGCCGCCGGTGACGTTCTTCCAGCCGCGCGTGTAGTACGGCAGCCCGAGGTTGATGCGCCCGGGCGGCAGGGCGCCGCGGAAGTAGTGGTAGGCCCAGTCGCCGTTGAGGTAGCCGATGCCGCCGTACTGCGCGGTGCCGTAGACGCCCCACTTGGCGAGCTCGGCGTCCTTGCCGTCGTCGTACAGTGCCGCGTTGGGGCCGACGAACTCGTTCCAGGCGCCGTGCAGGTCGTAGGACATGACGTTGACGTAGTCCAGGTACTTCGTGGCCTGGTAGGTCTCCATGCCGCGCAGCAGGTAGCCGGAGGACGGCGCGGCGACCGACAGCAGGTAGTGCCGGCCGTCGGCGGCACCGGCCCGGTCGAGCTTCTCGCGCAGGGTCTTCAGCAGGGCCGTGTAGCCCTGGTTGAGGCCCCCGCGCCGGGCGTTGGCCAGCGCCCAGTCCTTCGGATGGCCGGCGTCCTTCATGGACGTGGGGTACTCGTAGTCGATGTCGACGCCGTTGAAGCCGTACCTGCGGACGAAGGCGACGGCGGAGTCGGCGAAGGTGTCGATGCCGCCCTGGTTGACCGAGCCGTCGGCGTTCGTCGCGGTCTTGTAGAAGCCGCCGGAGGCGACGCGCTTGCCGTTCTCGTCGATGTACCCGCCGGTCTCCGCCCAGCCGCCCACGGAGATGAGCGTCTTGACCTGCGGATGGAGCTTCTTGTACTTGGTGAGCAGGTTGAAGTGGCCCTGGTAGGGCAGGGCCGGGTCCATCTCGGCGCCCGGCACCTCCGGCCAGGTCATGCCGGTGGCGGGATTGCCCGGCCCGTCGGCGCCGACCGATATCCGGTCGTCCGGGCCGACGTGCGCGAAGGCGTAGTTGAGGTGGGTGACCTTGTCCCAGGGGATGTCGGGGGCGAGGTAGGCGGGGGTGCCGTCCTTGCCGGTGCGCCACCCGGTGAAGTAGCCGATGACGCGGCGCTGGTGGTCGGCGCCCATTTTCTCGCGGCCGTCGGCGTCGTAGACCGAACAGTAGGGGACGTCGACGCCGGGGGTGCTGTAGAGGCCGTCGGGGCGGCAGGAGGACTGGTCCTGCGCCTGCGAGGCGGTCGCCGGCAGGGCGGCGACGATCAGTCCGGCGAGTGCGGCGCCGGCCGACGCGAGGGCGGCAGCGCGTCTGCGCCGCAGGCCGGTGGTGCTCTTTCGGGACAACACGAGCGTTCCTCCAGTGGGGGGCTCTTGCCAGAGCTGTGCGTGGGGGGCTTGCGACGTGCTGTGGCCCGTGGTGTGCGCGCACCGCCGGGCCGTACTCCTCGGAGGTGTGGCAGAGGTTAAGAGGACTAGACCAGTGCGTCAATAGGTCTGGACCAAACCGGATCAACCCGTGGACCGGTCGTGAGGCGGAGTGTGAGTCCGCGCACGGTGTCAAGTCCCCATGGACATCGCGGCGCAGCTCGGCGTACGCTCGATGGCAGCCGGACCCGCATCGGAAGTCGCAGGTCAGGCGCCATGTACCCTTAATTGATCCATCACACGCAGCGCACTCCGGGGTCGGTGAAAGTCCGAACCGGCGGTTACAGTCCGCGACCCGGCCGCAGCCAGCGGCCGGTTGACCAGGTGAAATTCCTGGACCGACGGTTAAAGTCCGGATGGGAGGCAGTGCGCGGCGGGCATGCGACGGCACACCGCCACCGGTGACCGCGCGGGCACCCCCTTCTGCGGAGGCCCCGTGTGTCCTCTCCCGGCGTGCGACCTGCCGTCGTCGCGTACCCGCTTCTTCGTCGTCCCGTACGACAGCCCCGGAGTCCGTTGCCCGACGAGGCAGGAGGACCCCGGTGGCCACCGCTACCGAAGCCGAGGCGATGCGGCGCGCCATCGCGCTCGCCTCCCGCGCCCTCGGTTCCACCAGCCCCAACCCCGTCGTCGGCTGCGTCGTCCTCGACGCCCAGGGCCGCACGGCTGGCGAGGGCTGGCACCGGCGGGCCGGCGGCCCGCACGCCGAGGTGGCCGCCCTGCGCGCCGCCGCCGAGGCCGGCCACGACGTCCGCGGCGGCACCGCCGTCGTCACCCTGGAGCCCTGCAACCACACCGGCCGCACCGGCCCCTGCGCCCAGGCTCTCGTCGACGCCGGCATCGCCCGCGTCGTCTACGCCGTCGCCGACCCGAACCCCACCGCCTCCGGCGGCGCCGCCACCCTGGCCGCCGCCGGCGTGCGCACCGAGGGCGGGCTGCTCGCCGACGAGGCCGCCGCCGGCAACGCCGCCTGGCTCACCTCCGTCCTGCACGGCCGCCCCTTCGTCACCTGGAAGTACGCCGCCACCCTCGACGGGCGCAGCGCCGCCGCCGACGGCACCAGCCGCTGGATCACCTCGGCCGCCTCCCGCGCCGACGTGCACCGGCTGCGCGCCGAGGCCGACGCCGTCGTCGTCGGTTCCGGCACGCTGCGCGCCGACGACCCGCACCTGGCCGTGCGCGGCGGCGTCCTCGACGAGCGCGAGGTCACCCAGCCGCTGCGGGTCGTCGTCACCACCGACGCCGCCGTCGCCCCCGGCGCCCGCGTGCTGGACGACGCCGCCCCCACCCTCATCGCCGTGGCCGAGGACGCCGACGCCCGGCACCTGGCCCCGGCCGGCACCGTCCGCCTGCCGCGCGCCGCCGACGGCACCGGGCTGGACGTCCGCGCCCTGCTCGCCGCCCTGCACGCCCGCGGCGTGTGCTCGGTCCTGCTGGAGGGCGGCCCGACGCTCGCCGGCGCCTTCCTGGCCGCCGGCGCCGTCGACCGCGTCGTCGGCTACCTCGCCCCCGCCCTGCTCGGCGCCGGACCGGCCGCCCTCGGCCACGCCGGCATCGGCACCGTCGCCGAGACCCTGCGGCTCGACGTCACCGACGTCACCCGGCTCGGCCCCGACCTGCGCATCACCGCCACGCCCCGCACCACCACCGCCACACCCGCACCCGCATTCGCTCCCACCGCCACCGCCACCGAGGAGATCTGACGTGTTCACCGGAATCGTCGAGGAACTGGGCGAGGTCGTCGCCGTCGAGAAGCTGGGCGACTCCTCCCGGTTCCGCCTGCGCGGCCCGCTCGTCACCGACGGCGCCGCGCACGGCGACTCGATCGCCGTCAACGGCGTGTGCCTGACCGTCGTCGAGAGCGCCGACGGCGAGTTCACCGCCGACGTCATGGCCGAGACCCTGACCCGCTCCAGCCTCGGCGCCCTCGTCCCCGGCTCCCGCGTCAACCTGGAGCGGCCCATGGCGCTCGGCGGACGCCTCGGCGGCCACCTCGTCCAGGGCCACGTCGACGGCACCGGCACGATCACCGGGCGCGTGCCCGGCGAACACTGGGAGATCGTGCGGATCGCCCTGCCCACCGGCCTCGCGCGCTACGTCGTGGAGAAGGGCTCCATCACCGTCGACGGCGTGAGCCTGACCGTCGTCGAGGCCGGTGACGACTACTTCACCGTCAGCCTCATTCCCACCACCCTGCAGCTGACCACCCTCGGCATCAAGCAGCCCGGCGACCCCGTCAACCTTGAGGTCGACGTCCTCGCCAAGTACGTCGAGCGGCTGCTCGGCGGCCGCGGCACCGCGGAGGCGACGGCATGAGCGCCCTCGACTGGCTCAACGGCGAAGCTTTCGCGCTCTTCGGCCAGCACGTCATCTGGTCCGACATGATCGGCAACACCATCGGCCTCGCCGCCCTCGCCCTCGGCTGGCGGCGCTCCATATGGACCTGGCCCGCCCAGTTCCTCTCCGGCCTCATCCTCGTCGCCGCCTACGCCTCCGCCCACCTCAGCGGCGGCGTCGGCAAGCAGCTCCTGGTCATCGGCGTCGCCCTGTGGGGCTGGCGGCAGTGGACCCGCGGCAGGCAGCAGGCCCAGGACGGCAGCATCGCCGTGCGCTTCGCCACCTGGCGCGAGCGCGCCCTGCTGCTCGCCGGCACCGCCGTCGGTACCCTCGCCGTCGGCACCCTGTTCACCGCCGTGCCGGAGCTGTCCTGGAACCCCTGGCCGGACGCGTACATCTTCGTCGGCACCCTCGCCGCGATGGTCGCCCAGGCCCGCGGGCTCGTGGAGTTCTGGTTCGCCTGGCTCCTCGTCGACGTCGTCGGCGTCCCGCTCGCCTTCGACAGCGGCCTCGCCTTCTCCGGCCTCGTCTACATCGTCTACTTCGCCCTCGTCCTGTGGGGCCTGCGCGACTGGTGGCTGCGCTCGCGGATCACCGGCACGGTTACGGAAGGAGCAGCGGCATGACCGCCCTGCAGAGCTGGTACGCGAGCGACGAGATCGTCCTCGACCCCGTCGAGCGCGCCATCGCCGACATCGCCGCCGGCCGGCCCGTCGTGGTCGTCGACGACGCCGACCGCGAGAACGAGGGCGACCTCGTCGTGGCCGCCGAGAAGGTCACCACCGAGATCGTCGCCTTCATGATGAGCGAGTGCCGCGGGCTGATCTGCGTGCCCCTGGAGGAGCAGGACGTCGACCGGCTCGACCTGCCGCAGATGGTCGAGCGCAACACCGAGTCCATGCGCACCGCCTTCACCGTCTCGGTCGACGCCACCCGCGCCCACGGCACCGACACCGGTATCTCCGCCGCCGACCGCGCCACCACCATCCGCCTGCTGGCCGACCCCGCCGCCATCCCCGGCGACTTCGTCCGCCCCGGCCACGTCTTCCCGCTGCGCGCCAAGCCCGGCGGCGTGCTGGCCCGCAACGGCCACACCGAGGCCGGCGTCGACCTCGCCCGCCTTGCCGGGCTGCGGCCGGCCGCCGCCATCGTGGAGATCGCCGGCGAGGACGGCGCCATGCTCCGCCTGCCCGAGCTGGTGCCCTTCGCCCGCAAGCACGGGCTGTCGATCATCTCCATCGAGGACCTGATCGCCCACCGCCGCGCCGCCGAGCCCACCGTCCGGCGCGAGGCCGTCACCTCCCTGCCCACCGCCCACGGCGAGTTCCGGGCGTACGGCTACCGCTCCACCCTGGACGGCGTCGAGCACATCGCGCTGGTCGCCGGCGACCTCGGCGACGGCGAGGACGTCCTGGTGCGGGTGCACTCCGAGTGCCTGACCGGCGACGTCTTCGGCTCGCTGCGCTGCGACTGCGGCCCCCAGCTGCAGGCCTCCCTCGAACGGATCGCCACCGACGGCCGCGGCGTCGTGCTGTACCTGCGCGGCCACGAGGGCCGCGGCATCGGCCTGCTGCCCAAGCTGCGCGCCTACCAGCTCCAGGAGGACGGCCGCGACACCCTCGACGCCAACCTCGAACTGGGCCTGCCCGCCGACGCCCGCGACTACGCCGCCGGCGCCCGCATCCTCACCGACCTCGGGGTGCGCACCCTGCGGCTGATGACCAACAACCCCGACAAGACCGCGGCCCTGGTCCGGCACGGGCTGAAGGTCACCGGCCGCGAGCCCATGCCCGTCCAGGCCGGCGAGCACAACCTGCGCTACCTGCGCACCAAGCGCGACCGCATGGGCCACGACCTGCCCTGGCTGGACGGCGGGCCCGTCTCCGCCTGCGGCAACCAGTAAGCAATCGGCACCACGAGACACCAGCACCACGAGACACCACAGGGAAAGAGGGAAGAACGTGAGCGGTAAGGGCGCCCCCCAGCTGAGCGTGCGCAACTGCCAGGACCTGCGCGTCGCGGTCGTCGCGGCCCAGTGGCACGAGAAGGTCATGGACGGCCTCGTCGACGGTGCCCTGCGGGCCCTGCACGAGCTCGGCATCGACGAGCCGACGCTGCTGCGCGTCCCCGGCAGCTGGGAGCTGCCCGTCGCGGCCAAGGTCCTCGCCGGCCGCGGCTACGACGCGGTCGTCGCGCTGGGCGTCGTCATCCGCGGCGGCACGCCCCACTTCGACTACGTGTGCCAGGGCGTCACCCAGGGCCTGACGCAGGTCTCCGTCGACACCGGCGTCCCCGTCGGCTTCGGCGTGCTCACCTGCGACACCGACGAGCAGGCCCTGGACCGGGCGGGCCTGGAGGGCTCGAGCGAGGACAAGGGCCACGAGGCGGTCACCGCGGCCGTCGCCACGGCCGTCACGCTGCGCTCGGTGGCCGAGCCCTGGCACTGATGCGGGGCGGGGGCGGCGTAGGGTAGGACCACCATGTCCAAGAAGACGTTCGAGGAGCTCTTCGCCGAGCTCCAGCAGAAGGCCACCGGCGACCCCGCCACCTCCCGCACCGCCGAGCTGGTGGGCAAGGGCGTGCACGCCATCGGCAAGAAGGTCGTCGAGGAGGCCGCCGAGGTCTGGATGGCCGCCGAGTACGAGGGCGCCGAGGCCACGGCCGAGGAGATCTCCCAGCTGCTGTACCACCTTCAGGTGATGATGGTGGCCCGGGGCATCTCCCTGGACGACGTATACGCTCATCTCTGATCCCCTGGATCACAGCGAACCCCAGCGAATCCCCCTCTTTTCCGTTTCTCGCACGAAGGACACCCCCTCATGCTGCGCATCGCCGTTCCCAACAAGGGTTCTCTCTCCGAGCCTGCGTCGGCGATGCTCCATGAGGCCGGCTACCGCCAGCGCAAGGACCGCAGGGAGCTGGTCCTCGTCGACGCCGCCAACGACGTCGAGTTCTTCTTCCTGCGCCCGCGCGACATCGCGGTCTACGTCGGCTCCGGCAAGCTCGACATCGGCATCACCGGCCGCGACCTGCTGCTGGACTCCGGCTCCCGGGCCGAGGAGATCATGCAGCTCGGCTTCGCCGGCTCCACCTTCCGCTACGCCACCCGGCCCGGCACGGCCAAGGACGTCGGCGACTTCGGCGGCATGACGATCGCCACGTCCTTCTCCGGCCTGGTCACCAAGCACCTGGCCGACAACGGCGTCGACGCCTCCGTCGTCCACCTCGACGGCGCCGTCGAGACCGCGATCCAGCTCGGCGTCGCCGAGATCATCGCCGACGTCGTCGAGACCGGCACCACCCTGCGCAACGCCGGCCTGGAGATCATCGGCGAGCCGATCCTGCACTCCGAGGCCGTCGTCATCCGCCGCACCGGCGCCCCCGCCGACGACCCCAAGGTGCAGCAGTTCCTGCGCCGCATGCAGGGCGTCCTGGTGGCCCGCCGCTACGTGATGATGGACTACGACATCCGCGTCGAGCACGTCGAGCGCGCCGTCGCCCTCACCCCCGGCCTGGAGTCGCCCACCGTCTCCCCGCTGCACCACGAGGGCTGGGTCGCCGTCCGCTCGATGGTCCCCGCCACCGACGCCCAGCGCATCATGGACGAGCTCTACGACCTGGGCGCCCGTGCCATCCTCACCACCGGCATCCACGCCTGCCGCCTCTGACGGACCGCCCGCGCCCGAGGAAGACCACCGAAGTGACCACCCCCGCACCGGCTGCCGGCCTGCCCGCCCTGCCCGTCACCTTCCGCCCCACCCGCACCCGCGTCGTCCTGCTCGGCACCGGCTTCGCGCTGCTCGGGGTGCTCACGGTGATGTCGTTCATGCTGCAGACGCTCACCACGGGGGACCGCATCACCTTCATCTGCACCGGGCTCCTCGGGCTGGCGGTCCTCGCCCTGCTCAGCCGCCCCAAGGTCGTGGCCACCGAGGACGGCGTCACCGTCACCAACCTCACCACGACCCGGCACCTGGCCTGGGCCCAGATCGTCCGCGTGAACCTGCGCTCCGGCGACTCCTGGGTCCACCTCGACCTCTCCGACGGCACCAGCCTGCCCGCCATGGGCATCCAGACCGGCATCGCCAAGCAGCAGGCCATCGCCGACGCCCGGGCCCTTCGCTCCCTGGTCGACGCCCACGGCACGGGCCGCTCCGAGACCTGAAACCGTGTCGCCCACGGTTCCTTGATTACTCTGGTGCCACGGGCACACACGTGCCCCGCCCCGCACCCCGGGGCACCTGCGAACCGAGGAGTGACGTACTCCGGCAATGGACGGATCGTCCTGTAGTACCTGCGCCGCCCCCCACAGCGAGGCGGCGTCATGAGCATCACCGTGTCCCTGCTGCTGCTCGCGGCGGCCCTGCTCCTCATCCTGGCGAACGGCTTCTTCGTCGCCGCCGAGTTCGGCCTGGTGACCGTCGAGAAGCCCGAGGCCGAACGGGCCGCGGCCGACGGCGACGCGCGCGCCCGCACCGTCGTCGCCTCCCTGCGCGAGCTGTCCTTCCAGCTCTCCGGCACCCAACTGGGCATCACCATCACCTCCTTGGTGGTCGGCATGCTCGCCGAGCCCGCGCTCGGCCGGCTGCTCACCGGACCGCTGGCCGCCCTCGGCGTACCGGCCGGCGCCGCACCCGGCACCGCCGTCGTCGCCGGCATGCTGCTGGCCTCGGCCGTGCAGATGGTGATCGGCGAGCTCGTGCCCAAGAACTGGGCCGTCTCCCGGCCCCTGCAGGTCGCCCGGTTCGTGGCCGGCCCGCAGACCCTCTTCTCGCACCTCTTCCGACCCGTGATCACCCTGCTCAACACGGTCGCCAACCGGCTCGTACGGGCCCTGGGCGTCGAGCCCGCCGAGGAGCTGGCCTCCGCCCGCACCCCCGGCGAACTGGTCTCCCTGGCCCGGCACTCCGCCCGGGCCGGCGCCCTGGAGCAGGACACCGCCGACCTGTTCGTGCGCACCCTCTCCCTCGGCGGCCTGACCGCCCAGCACGTGATGACCCCACGGGTGAAGGTCAGCGCCCTGCAGTCCACCGCGACCGCCGAGGACGTCCTGAACCTCACCCGCGCCACCGGCCTGTCCCGCTTCCCCGTCTACCGCGAACGCCTCGACGAGGTCGTCGGCATGGTCCACCTCAAGGACGCCCTCGCCGTCCCCGGCCCCGAACGGCTGCGCACCACCGTCGGCCGCATCGCCGTCGCCCCCCTGCTCGTCCCCGGCTCCCTGCCCGTGCAGCCCCTGCTGGAGCGGCTGCGCAGCGAACAGCCCATAGCCGTGGTCGTCGACGAGTACGGCGGCACGGCCGGCGTCGTCACCCTCGAGGACATCGTCGAGGAACTCGTCGGCGAGGTCCGCGACGAGCACGACGCCGCCGACGCCGGCCGCCCCGACCTCACGCCGGTGCCCTGCGAGGACGGCCGCCAGGCCTGGGACGCCGACGGCGGCAGCCGCCTCGATGCGCTGCGCCGCATCGGCCTCGAAGCCCCCGACGGCCCCTACGAGACCGTCGCCGGGCTCGTCGCCGACCTGCTCGGCCGCATCCCCGTCCCCGGCGACCGCGCGGAGCTGCCCGGCTGGCGGCTGACCGTACGCCGCGTCGGCCACCACCGCGCCGAACGCGTACGGCTCGTGCGCACCGAGACCGCGGCGGCGGTGCAGCGATGAACCTGCTGCAACTCCTCTTCGCCCTCCTGCTGGTCCTCGCCAACGGCTTCTTCGTCGGCGCCGAGTTCGCCCTCGTCTCCGTGCGCCGCAGCCAGATCGAGCCCAGGGCCGCGGCCGGCTCCGGTCGCGCCCGCACGGTCCTGACCGGCCTGGAGAACCTGCCGCAGATGATGGCGGCCGCCCAGTTCGGCATCACCATGTGCTCGCTGACCCTCGGCGCCGTCGCCGAACCCACCGTCGCCCGCGTCCTGGAACCCGCCTTCCACGCGATCCGGCTGCCCGACGGGCTCGTCCATCCCCTCGGCTACGTCATCGCCCTCGCCCTCGTGGTCTTCCTCCACCTGGTCATCGGCGAGATGGTGCCCAAGAACCTCGCCATGTCGGCCCCCGACCGGGCCGCCCTGTGGCTCGGCCCCGGACTGGTCACCTTCGCCCGGCTGTGCCGGCCCGTCACCCGCCTGCTCGGCGCCTGCGCCCACGCGGTGCTGCGCCTCTTCCGCGTCGAACCCAAGGACGAGGTCGAGGCCGTCTTCACCAGCGAGCAGCTCAACCGGCTCGTCGAGGACTCCCTGCAGGCCGGCCTCCTCGAACCCGAACAGCAGGAACGCCTGGAGGACGCGCTCGGGCTCGGCAGCCGGCGCGTCACCGAGGTCCTGCTGGACCCTGCCTCCCTCGTGACCGTCGACCCCTCGGTCACCCCCCGGCAGGTCGAGGAGCTCACGGTACGCACCGGCTACTCCCGCTTCCCCATATGCGCCGCACCCGGCGGCGCCGTGATGGGCTACCTCCACGTCAAGGACGTCCTGGACCTGGAGGACCGGGAACGGGCCGTGCCGCAGCACGTGTGGCGGCGCGTCGAGACGCTGCGCGCCGAACTGCCGCTCGACGACGCGCTGACCGTGATGCGGCGGGCGGCGGCGCACCTGGCCGCTGTCGCGGACGCGTCGGGCAGGATCCTGGGGCTCGTCGCCCTGGAGGACGTCCTGGAGATGCTGGTCGGCGAGGTCCGCGACCCGGCGCACCGCGACGTCCCGGCGGAGCCGGTGGCTTTCCCCAGCCCCGCCCTCTCCCCGTCTCCCAGCGGGGCTGCCGCCCCCTAGGCCGTGCCCGGCGGGTCGTGCAGCGCCCCGTAAGGGGCGCGGGGAACTGCGCGATCGGCCACCGACGGCCCGCAGACGACGCGCCGGGGGCGAAGCCCGGAACCCCGCCTGCGGGCACGTGGTGGCCGATCGCGCAGTTCCCCGCGCCCCTACGGGGCGCCGTGGTACCGCGTGACGAAGGGGCACAAGCCGCCCGCAGGGCCTACGGCGCCGGGTCCTGCGGGTCGTCCGCCGCGCCGCGGCGCCTCGTGGTCCAGCCCGGCCCCGAGAGCACCTCGCCGTACGCCTGCATCAGATCCGCCAGCCGCAGCGTCGCGAGATCCTCCCGCGTCGGCGTCCCCCCGTACCCGGACAGCCGCAGGTCCCGGTACGCGCAGCTCTTCTCGTACAGCGTCCGCAGGAAGCGTCCGTTGCCGAGCTCGTCGATCCAGCCCTGCTCGACCACGTGCGCGCTGATGCTGCGCAGTTCCTCGCGGGCCTCCTCGTCCCAGCAGTCGCCGTTCTCGTCGGCGAGGACTTCGCCGATGCTGGTGAGTTCGGCGGGGCGGTAGCTGGGGAAGTCGACGCGGGTGGTGAAGCGGGAGGACAGGCCGGGGTTGGCGGCCAGGAGGCGGTCCATGCCCTCGGGGTAGCCGGCGAGGATGACGACGAGGCGGTCGCGGTTGTCCTCGGCGCGTTTGAGCAGGACCTGCAGGGCCTCGTCGCCGTACGCGTCGCCCTTGCTGTAGCCGGAGTTGGACAGGCTGTAGGCCTCGTCGACGAAGAGCACGCCGCCGAGGGCGGAGTCGATGAGGTCGTTGGCCTTGACGGCGGTCTGCCCGAGGAACTCCCCGACCAGGTCGGCGCGCTGGGCCTCGACGAGGTGGTCGCCGCCGAGCAGGCCGAGGGCGTAGAAGACGCGGCCCAGGATGCGGGCGACGGTGGTCTTGCCGGTGCCTGAGGGGCCGGAGAAGACGAAGTGGCGTTTGGGGGGCTGGACGGGCAGGCCCTGGCCGGCCCGCAGCCGGGCCATGTGCAGCTGGGCGGACAGGGCGCGCACCTGTCGTTTGACGGGTTCGAGGCCGACCATGCGCTCCAGTTCGGCCAGGGCCCGGGCCAGCAGCACCGGGTCCGGGCGGCCGGGCAGCGCGTGGGGGCCGGCCTGGGCGGGGACGCGGAACTTCTCGCGGATGCCGTCGGCCTCGACGGGCGCGCTGCCGGCGGGCTCGGGACCGCTGTCGGTGAGCAGGTCGAGGGTGTCGACGGGCTGGATCTCCGGCTCGCCGCCGCCCTCCGGGCCGTCCGCGGGTCCGCCGCCGACGGGGACGGCGGCCAGGTCGATGGGGTCCTCGCCGCCGAGGGTGTCGCCGTCGGCGATGGTGGTGAGCCGGGCGGAGGTGTCCATGAAGGAGGGGTCCACACGGTGGACGGCCCGGTACAGCGGCAGGGCGGCGGCGCTGCGCCCGGTGCCCTCGTGGGCGCGGGCGAGCCAGTAGCGCAGCTCCTTGCGCTGCGGCTGCTCGCTGCGGCAGCGCATGAGGGCGGCGGACAGCAGGGGTTCGGCCTGGCCGTACATCTCCAGGCGCACCCGGGCCATGCCGCCGAACAGGCCGGCCTCGATGCCCAGCAGCGGGTCGTCCAGCAGCGGGTCGGTGTGCCGGACGAGCTGTTCCCAGTCCTTGACGAGGTAGGCGCGGCAGGCGTGCAGGAAGCGCACCTGGGGGTCGGTCTCCGCCGGCGGGCAGCCGGCCAGGGCCCGGTCGAGCTCGGGGACGTGGCGCCCGTCGAGCCAGTGGGAGGCGTGGGCGAGCAGCAGGTCCCGGTGGCTTTCGAGGACCGGCTGGACCCACCAGCCCAGCCAGTACCAGGAGTTGAGCGGGCGTCGGTGCCGGGAGCGCTGCTCGCCGAACCGGTCGCGGTGGCGGTACATGCGCAGCAGTGCGGTGGTGGTCTCCGCGCGCAGCGCGTGCAGTCCGAGCCAGGCGTCGGCCATGCCCGGGTCGATGCGGACGGCGGTGCGGAACTCCTTCTCCGCCTCCGTGTAGGCGCCCATGGTGTAGGCCTCGACGGCGCGCAGCCAGGCGAGGTCGGCCGGGGCGGGCGGGCCCTGCATGCCGAGATCCATCACGTCCCCCACAAACCTGCCCCCGTAGCGTCCCGTGCCGCCGGGCGAGTGCCTTGGCGCGCCTTGTTACGAACCGCTGTGCTGTGGACGGGAGTTGACCAGCAGTGCCGGCGCCTCCGCCGAGGTGCCCGGGGGCAGTCCGCCGGTGGGGTGCGCCGCCTCGCATCGTACCTGCGCGCTCGGGGTCGGCCGAAGGGTGCGGGGGCGCAGTTCGCGGCGTGGTCGTGCACCGGGGGCGGTCGGGAAAGCGACCCGCAGAGCGATCACTGAGGGTGATGCGGGGGCGCGGTGCGCGCGGACAAAGGCGGCGAATCACCGGCCCGGGGGCAGTACGAAGCCCCCGATCACGGGGGAACAACCGGGGGCTTCGCGACTGCAAGCGGCCTTGGGCGGCCGCACATTGAGAACGTAAGTCCTGTACGCCCCCCGGGTCAAGCGCAGTTGGGCCACTCGGTGTGATCGTTCGCGGACCAGGCCGGGACCCGACGGCCGCTCCTCACGCAGGGTGAGCGGGAGCCTTCGTCAGTCGGTTTTCCGGGGCATCTCCAGCAACTCGTACCCCTCCTTGCGCTGCAGTACCAGGAGTTCGGCAAAGGGGCGGGTGGGGTCGGTCAGGAAATGCGCCTCCTCCGCACGCTTCCAGCCGTCCCAGAATTCGGTCAGCCCCGGACCGTCGCGGAGTTGACCCCTGGCCCAGGAGTCCTCATGAGGCAACTCCATCCACAACAGGCACGCCAGGTACGGGCGTACGTCCCGGCGGCCCGCCCCGACGCCCTCCACCAGCACCACCGGGGCGGCCGGCAGCTCCCGCTCGGGCCCGAAGCGCCGGGCCACCCAGTCGTAGGGCCGGTAGCGGCCGCTCTCGCCCCGCAGGAACGGCTCCAGCACCCCCGTGCGCAGCCGCCCGGTCCACTCGAAGAGCTCCTCGTGGGTGGCCAGGTCGTCCAGGTGCAGCACCGGTGCCCCGCCCAGGGCCCTGGCCAGGCGCCCGGCGAAGGTGGTCTTGCCCGAGCCCGCGTGCCCGTCCACGGCGACCAGCCGCACCGGGCCGGCGGAGGGCGGCAGCGCCGCGAGGTGCCGGGCGAGGTCCTCGACGCCGGCCGGGTGCCGCGCCGGGTCCGTGGCCCGTCCGTTTCGTTCGTTCACCGCACCACCCTAGGTCGTGCCCTTCGGGCGGACCGGGCGGCTTCGAGGGCGCGCCGCGCGGGAATCAGTGGACCGGGCCGCCCGAACGGCGATAGTGGTCCGGCCCGGCCCCGGGCCGGTCCCGTCCGTACGCCCGTCCACCCGTCGACTGGGGGAGCACCGTCATGTCCAGCAGACCCACTCCGCGCCGCACCGTGCTCGCCGCCCTCGCCGTCGCCGCGGCCGCGGCGCCGCTGTCCGCGGCGGCGTCCGCGGTCGCGGCCACCGCCGACCCGGCCGGCTGCGTCGACCACCGCTCCTGGACGACCTTCCCGCAGTGGGCCGGCGGCAAGGGCGCCGGCACCCGTGTCCTGGGCGGCGAGCGCCCGGGGCTGGTGCTGGAGCGGCCGCTCGGCACCCTGGAGTACGCCGACCCGCACACCGGCACCTCGGCGCGCTGGGAGTACGCCAGCTGGAGCTCGCCGGTCCACGTGCCGGCCGCGCCGGCCACCGAGATCGTCGTCTCCTGGAACGCCCGTACCCCCGCCGGCACCTGGCTGCAGGTGGAGCTGCGCGCGGCCTACCCCGACGGCACGCACAGCCCCTGGTACGTCATGGGCCGCTGGACCTCCGGCGACGGCCCCGGCGACATCCGGCGCACCTCGCTCGACGGCCAGGGCGACGGCAGGAGCGCGGTGGCCACCGACACCCTGGCCGTCTCCGACAAGGCGAGCGGGGTGCGCCTGGTCTCGTACGAGGTGCGGCTCACCCTCCTGCGGCGCCCGGGCACCGCGCTGACCCCCGTCGTGTGGCGACTGGGGGCGATGGCCTCGGACATCCCCGACCGGTTCACCGTGCCGGCCTCCCGGCCGGGGGAGGGCGCTGGCCACCGGCTGCGGCTGCCGCGCTACTCGCAGGAGATCCACAAGGGGCAGTACCCCCAGTACGACAACGGGGGCGAGGCCTGGTGCAGCCCGACCTCCTCGCAGATGGTCATCGAGTACTGGGGCCGCAGGCCCTCCCGCGAGGACCTCGCCTGGGTCGACCCCTCCTACGCCGACCCCCAGGTCTGCCACGCCGCCCGCCACACCTACGACCACCAGTACCGGGGCTGCGGCAACTGGCCGTTCAACGCCGCCTACGCCGCCACCTACCCCGACCTGCAGTCCGTGGTCACCCGGCTGCGCTCGCTGGCCGACGCCGAGCGGCTGATCCGGGCCGGGATCCCGCTCATCACCTCGCAGTCGTTCCTCGCCTCCGAGCTCGACGGCGCCGGGTACGGCACGGCCGGGCACCTGATGTGCATCGCGGGCTTCACCGAGGACGGCGACGTGATCGCCCACGATCCGGCCAGCCCCTCGGACGCCGCGGTCGAGCGGGTCTACCGGCGCCGGCAGTTCGAGAACATCTGGCTGCGCACCCTGCGCCGCAACGCACAGGGCCAGGTCAGGAGCGGCTCCGGAGGCGTGTGCTACCTCTACTTCCCCGTGCGCCCCACGGCCCGTCAGACCAGGGCGCTGGCCTCGGTCGGGGTGCGCTGAGACACCGGTCGCGGGGCGGCGCCCGGCGCTCCG
The DNA here is from genome assembly GCF_039532865.1 of Streptomyces luteosporeus. Classification (NCBI taxonomy): domain Bacteria; kingdom Bacillati; phylum Actinomycetota; class Actinomycetes; order Kitasatosporales; family Streptomycetaceae; genus Streptomyces; species Streptomyces luteosporeus. Next base: position 115,120 of record NZ_BAAASL010000005.1, on the reverse strand, counting down.
CCCCGCCACGGGACCCCCACAGTTCCGTACATACTTCCTCCATGTGATCATTTGCTGTGCGATCAAGGAGTGGTCACCGCTCGATCACCGAAGCGTCTCGAAGAGGCCCCGAAAGGCCGCGAGGGGCGCCGGGAGAGACGGACATCACGCGATCGGATGGTTTCGGATCGGCAGGACGGGTCGGACCGGGCAAGGTGGAGGCGCGGACGGGTGGCTGAATGCGGATGAGCGTTTTCCGCTTGCTGTTCCCTTCGAACGAACGATCAGTAGCCTCTGCTCAGCACTCCCATCCGCACCAACCCCCTCGTGACCGAGCTGGAGACACAGTCTGATGGAGCGTCCCGTCCGGGCCCCTCAGGGCATCGACCTGTCGCGCGACCTCGACCGCGCGGTTTGTTCTGCGCCGCTGACGACCCCTCAACAGGACGCCCGGACCGCCCGGCGCTCCACCACGCCGGACGGAAATCCCGTACGGTCGGGGGAGCCGGGGGTGGGGTGGCGGCCGTGACCCGAGCGTTCGGTGGCAGAATGCTGCCCGTGAAGCAAACCGTCGCCCCGGTTTCGTACGCAGCCATGGATTCGGCCATGGGAACCACCACCCGTGCCGCCGTCCGCGACGACCGGCTGCAGCGGTTCGCCGCGATCTGGAGCCGGGCGGTCCACCCCACCGTGACGGCCGCCGTCTCCCGCGCCGAGTTCGAGCGCTCCCTCGTGCCGCTGGCCGGCGTCCTGCGCGACGCCCTGCACGCCCGCCCCTTCGACCCCCGCCCCGCCCACGACGTCGGCGCCGCCCTCGTGGGCGCCCACTGCACCGACCCCGCAGCCCTGCCCCTGATCCTCGGCGTCATCGACGCCTACCTCGTGCTCTACCTGCCGCCCGAGCAGCCCATGCCCGCCGAGGAGAGCCGCGCCCGCTGCTCCCGCCTCCAGCACGCCGTCGCCGCCGGCTTCGCCCGCGCCCTCGGCGAGCGCACCCGTGCCGAGCAGCAGGCCCTCACCGGCGCCGCCCGCGCCGCCCAGGCCGAGGCCGAACGCGCCCTGCACGCCAGCGAGACCGGCTTCCGCGCCGTCTTCGAGAAGTCCCCCGTCGGCGTGGGCATCGCCGACACCGAGGGCCGCATCCTGGACGTCAACGAGGCGCTGGTGCGCATGTTCGGCAGCCCCGAGGGCACCCGCGCCACCGGACGCAACGCCGGCGAGTTCGTCCACCCCGAGGACGCACCCGAGTTCTGGACCCTCTACCGCGAACTCGTGCGCGGCGACCGCGACCACTACCGCATCGAGAAGCCCTACTACCGCAGCGACGGCACCGTCCTGTGGACCGAGATGTCCGTCACCCTGCTGCGGGACGCCGCCGGTCAGCCGCAGTACCAGCTCGCCATCATGGAGGACATCACCGAGCGCCGCCGCCTGCACGAGCGCCTGCGCTACCAGGCCACCCACGACCCCCTGACCGAACTGCCCAACCGCACCCTGTTCTTCGAGCGCCTCGACGGCGCCCTGCGGCCCCCGCCGGAGGCCGGCACCCCCGGCCGGTTCGGCCTGTGCTACCTCGACCTCGACGGCTTCAAAGCCGTCAACGACAGCCTCGGCCACACGGTCGGGGACCGCCTGCTCGTCGCCGTCGCCGACCGGCTGCGCGCCTGCGCCGCCTCCCCCCGCGAACTCGTCGCCCGGCTCGGCGGCGACGAATTCGTCGCCCTCGTCCACGACCCGGCCCCCGGCGAGGCCCCGGCCCTGGCCCGGCGCATGCTCACGGCCCTCGCCGACCCCGTCCGCCTCGACGACCGCGACCTGTCGGTGCGCGCGAGCATAGGCGTCGTCGAGGGCGCCGCCGGCGAGCTCGAAGCGGCGGAGGTGCTGCGCAGCGCGGACATCACCATGTACCGGGCCAAGGCGGCCGGCGGCAACCGCTACGAGCTGGCCGACGCCGACTCCGACGCCCGCGTCATCGTCCGGCACGGCCTGACCACCCGGCTGCCCGCCGCCCTCGACAACGGCGAGTTCTTCATCGAGTACCAGCCGCTCGTCCGGCTCGACGACGGCACCGTACGCGGCGCCGAGGCACTCGTGCGCTGGCTGCACCCCGTCCACGGGGTCCTCGGCCCCGACCGCTTCATACCCCTGGCCGAGAGCACCGGGCTCATCGTCCCGCTCGGCCGCTGGGTGCTGGAACAGGCCGTCCGCCAGGCCCGCGCCTGGCACGCCGCCGACCACCCCTTCCGCGTCAACGTCAACCTCTCGCCGTCCCAGCTGCGCCACCCCGCCCTCGTCGCCGACACCGTCGCCGTCCTGGCTGGAGCCGGCCTCGACCCCTCCGCCCTGTGCCTGGAGGTCACCGAGAACGCCCTCATCGGCGCCGACGAGGCGGAACTGCGCCCGCTGCGCCAACTCGCCGACCTCGGCGTCGACATCGCCCTCGACGACTTCGGCACCGGCTACTCCAACCTCTCCTACCTGCGCCGGCTGCCGGTCAGCACGCTCAAGCTCGACCGCTCCTTCACCCGCGGCATGCAGTGCGCCCCCGCCGACCCCGTCGACGTCAAGATCGTGGAAGGCATCGTCTCCCTCGCCCACACGCTCGACCTGTCGGTCACGGTCGAGGGCGTGGAGACCGGCACCCAGGCCGACCACCTGCGGTTACTCGGCTGCGACACGGCCCAGGGCTGGTACTACGCCCGCCCGGGCCCGCCCGACCGGCTGCACGCCCTCTCGCTGGCCGACGCCGCCACCTGCCCGGCCGGCGCCCCGCCGGCCGCCTCCTGACGGGCACGTCAGCCGGCCCCTTCGTCCAGCCTGTCCAGCACGCGCGCCTCGGCGTCCGTGAGCAACCGCGAACGGATCAGGAAGCGCACGCCCTCGGGCGCCTCCAGCGAGAAGCCTCTGCCGCGACCGGGCACCACATCCACCGTCAGGTGGGTGTGGCGCCACAGCTCGAACTGCTCGGCCGCCATCCAGAAGCCGACGCGCTCGGGCACCCCTTCGACGGCCAGCTCCGCCAGCAGCACGTCCGAGCCGCCGGTGCGGAACTCCCCGAGCGGATAGCACATGGGCGAACTGCCGTCGCAGCAGCCGCCGGACTGGTGGAACATGAGCGGCCCGTGCCGCTCCCGCAGCCGGCGGACCAGCCGGGCGGCGGCGGGCGTCAGGGCGATGCGGGAGACGGCGGGAACCCGCCGGCCCGAGTGGGGGTCCATCGGCTCACCCTCCTCGACGTACCGAGAGGGGACAGCCTGCCCGGGAGAGCAACTGATCGCCAGGTCACGGGCGTTCGTCAGGCACGGGTCCGGGCAAGTGCCCGGGCCTGCGTCTGGCCCTCGTCCTCCTCGCCCTCCTCGGCGGGGGCGGCCGGCGACGGCTTGGGGGCGGCGGCGGTGTGGCCGACCCCGGTGAGATAGGCCGAGACCACGACGTTGGCGGTGTATTCGTGCTTGGTGCGGTTGTAGTCGCCACCGCACGTGATCAGGCGCAGTTCGGCGCGCTCGGGGTCCTTGGGGGCGTACACCTTCTCGTCGTCCCAGTGGTCCTTGTCGACGACCGTGACGTCCTCGACCGTGAACTCGGCGACGCTGCCGTCCTTGCGGGTGACCGTGATCTTCACGCCGCGCTTGATGGTGCTCAGTTCGTAGAAGACGGCCGGCGACTGCTGGGTGTCCACGTGCCCCACGAGGACGGCGGCACCCGTGCTGCCGGGGGCGGGCCCGTCCTGGTACCAGGAGACGGCGTTGGGCCTGCTGTACGGCGGAGTCTCGACGCCGCCGCGGGGATCGAGGCCGTGGGCCTCGATCGGGGCCTCCAGCCCCATGGCCTTGATGGCGAGCCCCTGGGGGCCTGCCCCCGGCAACGGATCGATCGCCGGGGGCAGGTCGCGCGCATGGCTACGGCGTGGTGCGGCCGTGGCACCGGTCTGCGGAGCCGAGGTCGTCGACTCGTCGACCGAGTGGTGACCGCACAGCCACAGGGCGAGCAGCAAGGCCGCCCAGGCCGTTCCCGTCAGCAGGCGGCGATTCCTGCCGCCCGTGCGCGCTGGTGACATGACGCAGGTCAGCCTCCTGTTACCGCTTCGCCGCGTTCACGCGACGGCGGTACCAGATCAGGCCACCGGCCATGCCCACCGTGGCGCCCGCCAGGGCGAGTGCCGGGGTGCTCACGGGCGAGGACTCCTCGGCCGCGACGGTCGCCGTGGCACCGCCACCCGCGTGGTTGCGACCGTGCGGACGGCCGTGGTCGTGGTCGCGCCCGTGGTCGTGGTCCCGGCCGTGTTCGCGCCCGTGCTCGTGGTCGCGACCGTGGTCGTGGTCACGTCCGTGCTCGTGGTCGCGACCGTGCTCGTGGTCGCGCCCGTGGTCGTGGTCCCGGCCGTGGTCACGCCCGTGGTCGTCGCGGTCGTGGTCACGTCCGTGGTCACGCCCGTGGTCGTCCCAGTCGCGGTCACGCCCGTGCTCGCGGCCGTGGTCGTCGTCGCAGTCCCGGTCACGGTCGTGGCGGCCGTGGTCGTGGTCGTCGTCGCAGTCCCAGTCGGAGTGACCGGCCACGAGACGGCTCTCGACCTGACCGGCCTTCACGGCGGCCGAGCTGTCGAGGGCGAATGCGGCGGCGGGTGCGGCGACGACGGCGGCTGCCGTCAGAGCGCCGCAGAGAGCGGTACGAATTGACTTCATTGGGTGTACCTCCTTCGAATCCGAGATTCACCCGGCAATTCGGACGGAGCATCTGCACGGTAGCCGTATTGCTCCATTCGGTAGTGGATCAGGTCCGGACGGGGGAGGCCGACCCGGGTTTTCCGGGGGAAAACCGGGTCCGTCCGGCGTGGCTCGCCCGCTGTCCGCCGCTCGCCGCTGTAAAGGGGGTGGCACGCCGTCCCTGGTCGGCATCAGGTCGTTGACCTGCAACGATGCATCGACCTAGACTGATTGCCATGACTGCCGGGTCGGCCTTGGGCCGCGAGCGAAAGAGTTGCCCGGCCTCCGAGTGAGGACGGGGCGGGCCAGGAGCCCGCCGCAGCCGGACGCAGTGCTCCGGCGCTTTTCACCACCGCCTCCGGGGCCCTTCCGCACCCTTTTTCCGTCCTCACCTCCTGACGTTCATGACGAGGAACCCCATGGCAGTCCAGCTCAACCACACCGTCGTCCACGCCACCGACAAGCGCGCCTCGGCCGACTTCCTCGCCGGCATCCTCGGTCTCCGGGCCGGCGCCCCCTTCGGACCGTTCGTCCCGGTCGACCTGAGCAACGACGTCACGCTCGACTTCTACGAGAACACCGAACTGACGCTGACCCCCAGCCACTTCGCCTTCCTCGTGCCCGAGGAGGACTTCGACGGCATGATCGACCGTCTCGAGGCCGCCGGAGTGACCTACTACGCCGACCCCCACCACGGCCAACCGGGCAGGGTCAACACCCTCTTCGGCGGCAGGGGCGCGTACTTCGCCGACCCCGACGGCCACAACATGGAGATCATGACCCGCCCCTACGTCAGGCCGTAGGTCCGCCCCGCTGTCTGTCGATCCATCGGTATGACGCCATGACGTCATGAAGATTTGTCGCCTTTTCTGATTCCTGGCCCCCGGCCCGCTACGAGCGAACCGTGACACGCGCAAGGCGTGAACCGGACAGCTGCACCGCAGTGTTCGGGCATGCAGCGGCAGTGCTTTGGGCGAGTTCGGCAGGCTTGACACGCGGGCGGGGCCAGCGATCAGAATGTTGCAGTTCTTGATTCGTTCCGTTCTTGATTCGTTCTGTTCGTTTTGGGTCGAGCAAGTGGATCCGGCGGAGTCGGCCGTCGAACGCGGCCTGCCGGTCGGGGGGATACGTGTACAGAACCGACACATCCTGCACTTGTCCCGTACCCGACCGATGAGTGGCCTCCCCGAAGACGGGCGACATTCCCCGCCGTCGGGAACGGCCGCTTTCTCTTTTTGCACGGCAGATCCTGGCGCGACAGCGCCTGCCAAGACGCGATCACCGCATTTTTCTGACTGCAGAAGTGGACAGACCTCCGGCCTTTCCGCCGGGGACGACAGACATGCAGCCGAGAGGGTCGATCGATGATCAAGAACCTGGAGATGGGACGAAGCCTGCGCCCCGAAGGGCCCACCGGCTCCGAGCAGCGCCCCCTGACGCACAGCGCACACCTGGTGGAACGGGTGCCGGTCGACGCCCTGAAGCTCGCGGACTCCCCGCGCACGGCCGGGGAGGACGCCGAACACGTCCGCACGCTGGCCGAGATGGACGTCGACCTGCCACCCCTGGTGGTGCACCGCTCCACCCTCAACGTCATCGACGGCGCCCACCGGCTGCGCGCCGCCGTGCTGCGCGGCGACGACTTCGTCGACGTGTGCTTCTTCGAGGGCAGTACGGCCGACGCCTTCGTCCTGGCCGTCGAGTTGAACGGCACCCACGGGCTGCCCCTGTCACTGGCCGACCGGAAGGCGGCCGCCGAGCGGATCATCGCCTCGCACGGACAGTGGTCCGACCGCCGCATCGCCAAGGTGGTGGGCCTGGCCGCCAACACCGTCGGCGCCATACGCCGGTGTTCAACTGCTCATGACGAGCAGTTGAACACCACCGTCGGCCAGGACGGCCGCATCAGGCCCCGCAACTCCGCCGAGGGCCGCCGCCGGGCCGAGGCCTACCTCAAGGAACACCCCGGGGCGTCCCTGCGGGAGATCGCCAAGGCCGCCGGCATCTCACCGGGCACCGCGGGCGACGTACGCCGGCGGATCCACCGCACCGGAGCGCACGACGGGCCGCCGCCGGACGCCTTACCCACGGCGCAGGCCGCGCCCGGCAAAGCCGCGCCACTGCGCCGTACCGGCCACCGCGCCCCCAAGAGGATCAGCGCCGACGTCCTCACCAGCCTCACCAAGGACCCCTCCCTGCGCTTCACCGCCGCCGGGAAGATCCTGCTGCGCTCGCTGCGGATCTGTGCCGTCGACGCCGAGCAGTGGGCGCGCATCGTCGACGCCGTGCCGACCCACCGGCAGGAGACCATCGCCTCGCTCGCCCGCGAATGCGCCGTGATGTGGCAGAACCTCGCCGACCGGCTCGCCGAGCGCGTCGGCGCCACGGCCCCCTGAAGAGTCCCCGCGAAAGGCCCCCGCGAAAAACCCCCGTGAAAGGTCCCCGGGTGGCCCCGAAAGGATCAGGCCGCCTTCAGGAAAGCGGTCGCGTCGCGGAAGAAATCGGCCCTGGAGACGACGGAGTGACCCGCCCTTTGATACTCGATCCCCTTGGCCCCCGGAATCGCATCGGCGGTCTGCCGGAACATTTCCACGGGCCACAGATGATCGCGTGCCCCCCACACCACCAGCACGGGCACCGCGATCCGGTGCAGGCGGTCGTGGACGTCGAAGGCGTCCTCGGCCAGCAGCATCGCCTTCATGTCCGAGTGGTCCGCCGGCGGCCCGTCGAATCGGCCCGCGATCCACAGCGGAACGACGAGGAGCGCGCGCAGCAGCGGGTCGCGGGTGATGGCCGGGGCCGCCCGGTGCATGGCCGACCTGCCGCGCTCCGCCGCCGCGAGCATGTCGCGGTGGAACCGTCGCCCGACCGGCCCCAGCGCATGGGCGGCGCCCGCCAGCACCAGCCGGCTGATCACCCCCGTCGGATGGTCGACCGCCAGCTGCAACGCGACGGAACCGCCCGTGCCGTGCGCCACGACGGGCACGGGCCGACCGAATTCCTCGCGCAGGGCGGCCGCGTGCTCGCCGGCTATCTCTCCCATGGTCGTACCCGGCACCATGCCCGGCCGCCGATTCGTCCAGAAAACCCGGTACCCGGCGGAGACGAAAGGCCTCACCAATCGTGCGGCGGCCGCCCGCCCGGCACCCGGACGCGGCACCGTGTGCGTCATCGTGAAATCCGAGAGGTACACCAGTGGCGTGCCCGTTCCGAACGCCAGGTAGGGAAGTCCGGTGCTGAAGAACCCCTGCTCCATCGGCATGTTCACGGACACACCCTCCATGGGCTGACAGCGGCGAGAAGGCTAGAGTGCATTTCGTTCCCGACAGAAAACTTAGCCACAGGTCACCTCTGGAAAGGAACCGGGAGTGCTGCACACCGACTTATTGGGGCCGCTGCCGGAGCTGTTGAACACGGGCGACACGGGCGACACGGCCGCGCCCACCCGGGTGCGCACCCCCACCGGTGACGACATGTGGCTGGTGAGCGACTACGCGCTGGCGCGCACCGTCCTCACCGATCCGCGATTCAGCCGGGCCGCGGCCGCCGCGCCGCACGCCCCCAGGCTCAACACGGCCAGCCCCTCCCCGTCCTCGATCATGAGCATGGACGGCCACGACCACGCCCGCCTGCGGCGCGTCACCGCCGCCGCCTTCACCACCGGCAGGGTCGCCCGCCTGGCACCCATGGTGCAGAAGGTGAGCGACGGCCTCCTGGCGGACATGGCCCGCCAGGGCCCGCCGGCCGACCTCGTCGCCGCCTTCGCCGCACCCCTGCCCGTCGCCGTGCTCGGCACCCTGCTGGGCGTCCCGCCGGCCGACCGGCCCGTCTTCGACGCCTCGGTGGAAGTCCTCTTCGACATCACCGCCAGCAGCGACGAGCACAAGGCCCGCCACCGCCTCCTGCTCGTCGACTACATGGCCGCCCTCATCGACCACAAGCGCAGCCGTACGGACGACGACCTGCTCACCGAGCTCATCCGCGCCCACGACGACGGCGTGCTCTCCCGGGCCGAACTCGTCAGCCTGGGCCTGGCCCTGCTCACGGCCGGATACGAGACGACCGTCGGCCAGATCGCGCTGGCCGCCCTCGCCGTCCTCCAGGGCGTCCTGCCCGCCTCCGCCCTCACCGACCCGGCCCTGGCCGAGGACACCGTCGAGGAACTCCTGCGCACCACCCCCTCGACCCCGCTCAGCTTCCCCCGCGTCGCCACCGAGGACGTCGAGCTGGCCGGCGTCGTCGTCCGCGCCGGCGAGGGCGTCGTCGTCTCCCTCCTGCACGGCAACCGCGACGCCACTGTCTTCGCCGAACCCGACGAGATCCGCCCCGGCAGAACCGCCCCCCACCTCGCCTTCGGCCACGGCATCCACCGCTGCCTGGGCGCCCCCCTGGCACGCCTGCAGATCCGCACCGCCCTCGCCGGGCTCTTCACGCGCTTCCCGGCCCTGGCCCCCGGCGAAGCCGTGGTGTGGAAGGACGGCCTCGTCACCCGCGGCCTGGCACGGCTCGTCGTCACCTGGTGACCACCGCACCGGTGGGACGCGCCCGGGCCCACCGCTCCCCACGCAGCAGTCGAGCAAAGGAGCTGAACGACCCATGGCCGCACCCCGCACCGGTGACAGCAGCAGCGAACGGCAACCGGCCGCGGAGGCGACCGCCGAGCCCATCGCCGTCGTCGGGCTGTCCTGCCGCTTCCCCGGCGCCGCCTCGCCGGCCGCGTACTGGCGCCTGCTGTGCGACGGCACCTCCGCGGTCACCGACCTCGCCGGCAACGGCCGGCGCGAGGGCCGCCTCGCCGGCGCCGACCTCTTCGACGCCGACTTCTTCGGCATCTCGCCCCGCGAGGCCGACGCCATGGACCCCCAGCAGCGGATCGTCCTCGAACTGAGCTGGGAGGCCCTGGAGGACGCCGGCGTGCTCCCCGCCCGCCTGCGCGGCAGCACGACCGGCGTCTTCATCGGAGCCGCCTCCCACGACTACGCCTTCGTCCTGCACCGCGACGGCGCCGCACCGCCCACCCACCACGCCACCCCGGGCACCCAGCGCAGCCTCATCGCGGGCCGCGTCTCCCACGCCCTGGACCTGCGCGGCCCCAGCGAGACCCTCGACACCGGCCAGTCCTCCTCCCTGACCGCCGTGCACGCCGCCTGCGCCGCCCTTCGCGCCGGGGAGAGCGACCTCGCGCTCGCCGGCGGCGTCCACCTCAACCTCGCCGAGCAGAGCGCCCGCCTCGCCGAGTCCTCCGGCGCGCTGTCGCCCGACGGCCACTGCCGCACCTTCGACGCCCGCGCCAACGGCTACGTCCGGGGCGAGGGCGCCGGCCTCGTCGTCCTCAAACCCCTCGCCCGCGCGCTCGCCGACGGCGACCGCGTCTACGCGGTGATCGCCGGCAGCGCCGTCACCCACGGCGGCCGGAGCGACGGCCCGACCGTCCCCAGCGCCCCCGCCCAGGCCGCCGCGGTGCGCGGCGCCTGCGAACGGGCCGGCATCGCCCCCGCCGACGTCCAGTACGTCGAACTGCACGGCACCGGAACCACCGTGGGCGACCCCGTCGAAGCCGCCGCCCTCGGCACCGCCCTCGGCGCCGGCCGGCCCGCCGGGGACCGGCTGCGCGTCGGCTCCGTCAAACCCGGCATCGGCCACCTGGAGGCCGCGGCGGGCGTCGCCGGCCTGATCAAGGTCGCCCTCGCCGTCGCCCACGACGCCCTGCCGCCGACCCTGAACTTCACCGCACCCGGCCCCGCCATCGACCTCGACGCCCTGGGCCTGCGCGTCCAGACCGCCCTCACCCCCTGGCCCCGCCCCGGGCACCGCAAGGTGGCGGGCGTCTCGTCGTTCGGCATGGGCGGCACCAACTGCCACGTCGTGCTCTGCGCGCCCCCGGCCGCCGTGAGCCGGTACGGGGCCGAAGGCCCGTACGAGGCGGAAACACCGGCCGCACCGGGCGCGCTGCCCTGGGTGCTGTCCGCCCGCAGCGAGGCGGCCCTGCGGGCCCAGGCCCGGCGTCTGCACCGGCACCTCGAACAGCACCCCGCCCTGCGCCCCGCCGACGCCGCCTTCTCCCTCGCCACCACCCGCACTCCCTTCCCGCACCGGGCCGTACTGCCGGCCGCAGCCGGCCGGGAGGAGGCCCTGGCCGGCCTGGCCGCCATCGCGAGCGGCCGGACGCCGGCCACGGCAGTCACGGGAGTGGTACGGGACAACAAGGACGTCGTCTTCGTGCTCCCCGACGGCGACGACGAGGCATGGGCGGACCGGGCGCACGAACTGTTCGGGGACGTCGAGGCGTTCCGCATCCGCAGGCAGGAGTGTGCGCGGGCCTTCGCACCCACCGAGCCACCCCGGCGCTTCTCGCTGCTGGTCTGCCTCGCGGCCGTGTGGGCGGCGTACGGCATCGAACCCGCCGCAGTCGTCGGCGCCCCGCACGACGCGGCGGCGGCCGCAGTCGTCACCGGCACGCTCCCCCTGCCCGAGGCGGCGCGCCTCCTGACCGCGGGGGACTCCGGGGAGGAGGCGGGGGAGGACCGGGCGGACGCCTGGACCACGCCCCCTGACCGCACGGACGATCTGCCCGCGAACGCGCTCCTGACCGACATCACCGCCGCCGACGCCCCCTGCCTCCTGACCGCACTGGCCCGGCTCCACGTCGCCGGGGCGGACGTCGACTGGAGGCCGGCCTTCCGCCACGGCTCCGCGCGGGTGACCGACCTCCCCACGTACGCCTTCCAGCGCACCCGTCACTGGTGGCCCGCCGCCGACGCCCCCGACCACCGCTCCCCGGACCGCCCGGCCCACCCCCGTACCGGGCGCCGCCTGGTGCTCGCGGCGGTCGCGGACGTCCTCGGTCGCAGCACGTTCGACGCACAGGCGTCCTTCCGTGACCTGGGGCTGGATTCGCTGATGGGGGTGGAGCTGCGGAACCGGCTGTCGGCGGAGACGGGGTTGGCTTTGCCGTCGACCGTCGTCTTCGACTATCCGACGCCCGATGCCCTGGCGGGACATGTGGAGTCGCTGACAGGAAAACACCGTGCCCCGGAATTGAGGGGCGAATCGCCTTCCGTCTCCCGGGATTTGTTGGTTGATGATCCTGTGGTGGTTGTGGGTATGGGGTGTCGTTTTCCGGGTGGGGTGGTGTCGCCGGAGGGTTTGTGGGGTGTGGTGGAGGGTGGTTTGGATGTGGTGTCGGGGTTTCCGGTGGATCGGGGGTGGGATGTTGGTGGTTTGAGTGGTGTGGGTGGGGGTGGGTTTGTTTCGGGTGTGGGGTTGTTTGATGCGGGGTTTTTTGGTGTGTCGCCGCGGGAGGCGTTGGCGATGGTGCCGGAGCAGCGGTTGTTGTTGGAGGTGGTGTGGGAGGCGTTGGAGCGTGCGGGGGTGGCGCCCGGTGGGCTGCGGGGTAGTGAGGTGGGGGTTTTTGTTGGTGGGATGTCGTATGAGTACGGTCCGCGGTTGTTCGAGGGGGGTGGGGAGTCGGGGGGTTATTTGTTGACGGGTTCGTCGGGTGGGGTGTTGTCGGGTCGGGTGGCGTATGTGTTGGGGGTGGAGGGGCCGGCGGTGACGGTGGATACGGCGTGTTCGTCGTCGTTGGTGGCGTTGCATTGGGCTGTGCGGTCGGTGGTGTTGGGTGAGTGTTCTTTGGCGTTGGCGTGTGGTGCGACGGTGATGTCGACGCCGGGCGCTTTTGTGGAGTTCTCCCGTCAGCAGGGTTTGTCGCCCGACGGCAGGTGCCGGTCTTTCTCCGCTGATGCGTCGGGCACCGGATGGGCGGAGGGTGTGGGCGCTCTGGTGGTGGAGCGGTTGTCGCGTGCCCGGCGTCTGGGGCATCCGGTTCTCGCGGTGATCCGGGGTAGTGCGGTGAATCAGGATGGCGCGAGCAATGGCCTGACCGCCCCCAACGGCCTCGCCCAGCAACGCGTCATCGCGAGCGCCTTGTCCTCCGCGGGCCTCACTCCGGCCGACATCGACGTGGTCGAGGGCCACGGCACCGGTACGCGGCTCGGCGACCCGATCGAAGCGGGCGCGCTGATCGAGGCGTACGGCGAGGGAAGGCCCGCCGGGCGTCCCCTGTGGCTCGGCTCGCTGAAGTCGAACATCGGCCACGCGCAGGCCGCCGCGGGGGTGGGCGGTGTGATGAAGATGGTGCTGGCGATGCAGCACGGTCTGATGCCGCGCACGCTCCATGTCACCGAGCCCACACCAGAAGTTGACTGGGAGGGTGCGGGCGTTGCCCTTCTGACCGAGGCCCGCCCGTGGGCCGCCGAGCCCGGCCGGCCCCGGCGGGCGGGTGTCTCCTCCTTCGGGATCTCCGGCACCAACGCCCACGTCATCCTCGAAGAACCTCCGGAGCCCACCCCGCCGCCCCGCCCCGGCACCCCGCTGCCCCTCGTCCTGTCGGCCAAGACCCCCACCGCCCTGCAGACCCTCGCCCGCACCCTCCACGACCACCTCACCACCGCCACACCCACCCCACCCGAGACCGCCGACGTCACCCACACCCTGGCCGTCGGACGCACGCACTTCGCCCATCGCGCCGCGGTCCTGCCCGACGCCGGCGACCACCTCCCGGGGCTGCGGGCGCTCGCCGCGGGCGGGCACGACCCGCGTGTGGTGTCCGGCACCGCGGCCGAGCGGGGCGGGACGGTGTTCGTCCTCCCCGGTGCCGCCGCACCGTGGTCGCCCGCCGCGGCCGCGGACCTGCTGGCGCGTACGCCGGGCCTGGCGGCCCACGTACGCGCCTGTTCCGACGCGCTGCACCCGCACCTCGGACACGACGTCCTGGACGGCCTGCGCAGTGCCGACCCCGAGACGGCGGAAGCCCTCCTCTTCGCCGTCACCGTCGGCCTGGCGCGTCTGTGGGAGCAGCACGGCGTACGGCCCGACGCCGTGCTCGGCACCGACCGGAGCGCGATCGCCGCCGCCCACGTCGCCGGTGTCCTCACCCTCGACGACGCCGCCCTGCTCTGGGCCGTACGCGCCCGGGCGCTCGCCGGACCGGCCGGGACCGCACACCGGCACCTCGAAGACGCCCTCTCCTCCCTCGACTTCCGGCCGGCCGGCATCGCGTACTACTCCGACCGCAGCCCGCACCCGTGCACCGCGCAGGACCTCGCCTCCGCCGCCCACTGGCTGCCCACCCCCGGCCACCCCGACCGCACCGGCGACGCCGGCGCGGCGGTGCGGGCCCTGCGCGAGGCCGGCCACGGGGCGTTCGTCGAGATCAGCCCCTGCGTCCCGCCAGCGGACGCCCTCGCCCGGGCCCTTGCGGAGGCGGCCCACGGGCCCGCGCCCGGTGCGGTGCTGATCGCGGGCCCGTACGACGACGGCACGGGCCCGGCGGACTTCCTGCACCGGCTCGCCGAGGCCCACGTCCGCGGTGTCGCCGTCGACTGGTCGGTGCCGCACGGCGAGCGCCGCCACGTCGCGCTGCCGACCTATCCGTTCGCCGGGCAGCGGTACTGGCTCGACGCGACACCCGCTGCTCCCGGTACCCCGTCGACGCAGCAGCTGCTTCCGACGGTCGTCGCCCTCGCCGACCGCGACGCGTACGTGCTGACCGGCCGGCTCTCCCGGGACACCCATCCCTGGCTGGCCGATCACACCATCGGCGGCGACGTCCTCCTGCCCGGCACGGCCTTCGTCGCCTGCCTGCTACGGGCCGCTGAGGCCGCCGGCTGCGCCGGCATCGGCGAGCTCACGCTTCACAAGCCCCTGCCCCTGCCCGTGCCCGCCGGCTCGGCGATCGACCTGCAGCTCGTCGTCGACGCACCGGACGCCACCGGCAACCGACCGGTGACGGTGCACGCCCGTCCGGCCCCCGACGCCGGGGACGGCTGGCAGCACCACGCCAGCGGCACCCTCGTACCGCAGGCGGAGCCGGCCGGGCCCGTCGAGCGGACCGGCTTCGCCCCCTGGCCGCCGCCCGGCGCCGCGCCCGTCCCGACGGACGCCGCCTACGACCGGCTGGCCGACCTGGGGTACGCGTACGGGCCGGCCTTCCGCGCCCTGCGAGCCGCATGGCGGCACGGCCCCGACACCTACCTCGCCCTCGACCTCCCCGACGGCACCACCGGTGACGGGTACGCCCTGCACCCCGCCCTGTTGGACGCCGCCCTGCACCTGACCGTGCTCGACGCGGCCGCCGACGGGCACCTGCGCCTGCCGTACGCCTGGCGCGGAGTACGGCTGCACGGCCGTGGCGCGCCGACGTCCCTGCGGGTGCACGTCGCGCAGTCGGGCGACGACACGATCGGCATCCGGATCGCCGACGGCAACGGCGCGCCTGTCGCCACCGTCGACGCGCTCGTGCTGCGGGCCGCGCCCGGCACGCCGACGGCGGACGCGGCCGTCGAGGACGCGCTGTTCCGCATCGACTGGCAGCCCCTTTCCGCGCCCGACGCCGCACCCGGCACGCCGCGCAACGACGCGTGGTGGGTGCCGGGCGATCCGGCCGTAGCCGGCCCCGACGCCCTGGAGGAACGGTTCGCCACCGGCGCGGGCCCGGCACCGCGCGCGGTCGTCGTCCCCTTCCTCCCGGCCTCCGACCCCGGCTCCGCGCTTCCCACGGCCGTCCATGATGCGGCGCAGCGCGCCCTCGCCGTCGTACGGCGCTGGGTGGCCGGCGAGCGCTTCGCGGGCGCGCGCCTCGTGGTGCTGACCCGCGGCGCGGTCCGCGTCCGGGAGCAGGACCCGGGCCCCGACCTCGTCCACGCCCCCCTGTGGGGGCTGATCCGCAGCGCCCGGGCGGAGGAGCCGGGCAGGTTCCTGCTCCTGGACACCGACCCAGCCGACCCGGTCGCCCCCACCGAACTGCCGGCCGACCTCCTGGCCGGCGCCCTCGACACCGGGGAGCCCGAACTGGCCGTACGGGACGGCAAGCTGTACGCCCCCCGCCTGGTCCGTACCGCACCCACCGCCGGTCGAGCCCCTGCGGAACGGCTCGATCCCGAGGGCACCGTCCTGATCACCGGCGGCACCGGTGCGCTGGGCGCGCTGACCGCCCGGCACCTGGTGACGCGGCACGGCGTACGCCATCTGCTGCTCGCGAGCCGGCGGGGCCCCGCCGCCCCGGGCGCCGCGGCGCTCACCGCCGAACTCACTGGGCTCGGCGCACACGTACGTACGGCCGCCTGCGACATCGCCGACAGGGAAGCCCTGGCCGCCCTGCTCGCCACGATCCCCGCCGACCGGCCCCTGACAGCCGTCGTGCACACGGCCGGCACCCTGCAGGACGCGACCCTCGCCTCGCTCACCCCCGAGCACCTGGCGACCGTCCTGCGGCCGAAGGCCGACGCCGCCTGGCACCTGCACGAACTCACCCGCGACCTGCCGGTACGGGAGTTCCTCCTCTTCTCGTCCGTCTCCGGCACCACCGGTACGCCCGGCCAGGCCAACTACGCGGCCGCCAACGCCTTCCTGGACGCCCTCGCCGAGCACCGCAACGCCATCGGACTGCCGGCCCGTTCGCTCGCCTGGGGACTGTGGGAGCACGACGAGGGCATGGCGGGCCGGCTGACCCGGCACGACAGGGAGCGCTTCGCCCGCGGCGGACTGCTGCCCGTCGGCACCGGGCTCGGGCCACGACTCCTCGACGCCGCCAGGGCCGTCGGCGAGCCCGTCGTCGTGGCGACCCCGCTCGACCTGTCCGCCGTACGCCGCGCGGAGCCGGCGCCCCCGCCCCTCTTCCGCGCCCTGACCGGCACCCGCCCACCCGCTCCCGGCGCTGCCGCGGTGCCCGCGACAGCCGTGCGCGACCTCGTCACCTCAGCCGTCACCGAGGTCTCCGGATGGAGCGACTTCGACGAGGACGCCTCGTTCCGTGACCTGGGGCTGGATTCGCTGATGGGGGTGGAGCTGCGGAACCGCCTGTCGGCGGAGACGGGGTTGGCTTTGCCGTCCACCGTCGTCTTCGACTATCCGTCCCCGAGCGCTCTCGCCGGATATCTGGAATCTCTGACAGGGGATTCCGGCGCCTCGGAAAGCAGGGTCGATCCCCTTCCTCTGCCTGCTGGTTCGTTGGTTGATGATCCTGTGGTGGTTGTGGGTATGGGGTGTCGTTTTCCGGGTGGAGTGGTGTCGCCGGAG
This sequence comes from Streptomyces luteosporeus, assembly GCF_039532865.1. Lineage (NCBI taxonomy): Bacteria > Bacillati > Actinomycetota > Actinomycetes > Kitasatosporales > Streptomycetaceae > Streptomyces > Streptomyces luteosporeus. The sequence continues at coordinate 98,360 of NZ_BAAASL010000005.1, read as the reverse complement.
GGTTTGTGGGGTGTGGTGGAGGGTGGTTTGGATGTGGTGTCGGGGTTTCCGGTGGATCGGGGGTGGGATGTTGGTGGTTTGAGTGGTGTGGGTGGGGGTGGGTTCGTTTCGGGTGTGGGGTTGTTTGATGCGGGGTTTTTTGGTGTGTCGCCGCGGGAGGCGTTGGCGATGGTGCCGGAGCAGCGGTTGTTGTTGGAGGTGGTGTGGGAGGCGTTGGAGCGTGCGGGGGTGGCGCCCGGTGGGCTACGGGGTAGCGAGGTGGGGGTTTTTGTCGGTGGGATGTCGTATGAGTACGGTCCGCGGTTGTTCGAGGGGGGTGGGGAGTCGGGGGGTTATTTGTTGACGGGTTCGTCGGGTGGGGTGTTGTCGGGTCGGGTGGCGTATGTGTTGGGGGTGGAGGGGCCGGCGGTGACGGTGGATACGGCGTGTTCGTCGTCGTTGGTGGCGTTGCATTGGGCTGTGCGGTCGGTGGTGTTGGGGGAGTGTTCTTCGGCGTTGGCGTGTGGTGCGACGGTGATGTCGACGCCGGGTGCTTTTGTGGAGTTCTCGCGGCAGCAGGGTTTGTCGCCCGATGGCCGATGCCGCTCCTTCTCCGCGGACGCGTCGGGCACCGGATGGGCCGAGGGCGTGGGCGCACTGGTGGTGGAGCGGTTGTCGCGTGCCCGGCGTCTGGGGCATCCGGTCCTTGCCGTGATCCGGGGCAGCGCGGTGAACCAGGATGGTGCGAGCAATGGCCTGACCGCCCCCAACGGCCTCGCCCAGCAACGCGTCATCACCACCGCCCTCGCCGACGCCGGATTACGCCCTTCGGACATCGACCTCGTGGAAGGCCACGGCACCGGCACCCGCCTCGGCGACCCGATCGAGGCACGTGCCCTGATCGAGGCCTACGGCAAGCATCGCCGGCCCGGCAAACCACTGTGGCTCGGCTCGCTGAAGTCCAACATGGGCCACGCCCAGGCCGCTTCCGGCGTCGGCGGCGTCATCAAGACCGTCCTCGCCATGCAGCACGGTCTGATGCCGCGCACGCTCCATGTCACCGAGCCCACACCAGAAGTCGACTGGAACGGTGCTGGTGTTGCCCTTCTGACCCAGGCCCGTCCATGGACCGCCGAGCCCGGTCGGCCCCGGCGTGCGGGTGTCTCCTCCTTCGGGATCTCCGGCACCAACGCCCACGTCATCCTCGAAGAGCCCCCGGAGCCCACCCCGCCGCCCCGCCCCGGCACCCCGCTGCCCCTCGTCCTGTCGGCCAAGACCCCCACCGCCCTGCAGAGCCTCGCCCGCACCCTCCACGACCACCTCACCACCACCCCCACCCCACCCGAGACCGCCGACGTCACCCACACCATGGCGGTGCGCGACTCGGGCTTCCCGTACCGCGCCGCGTTCCCCGCTCGCGACCGGGACGCGCTGCTGGCCGGGCTCGGCGAGCTGGCCGGTGGCGATCCGGCCGATCGTGACGACAAGGCCCCCACCGGCAGGCGTCTGTTCATGTTCGCCGGGCAGGGCACCCAGCGTGCCGGCATGGGACGGCAGTTGTACGACACCTTCCCCGTCTACGCCGGTGCCTTCGACGAGGCGTGCGCCGCCCTCGACACGCACCTGGAGCGCCCCCTGCGCTCCGTCGTGCACGCGCATCCCGCCACGGCCGAGGCGCTGCTGCTCGACCGCACCGAGTACGCCCAGCCCGCGCTGTTCGCCGCCGAGCTGGCGCTGTACCGCCTGGTGCGGTCCTGGGGCGTGGTGCCGGACCTGGTGATGGGCCACTCCGTCGGCGAGCTGGTCGCGGCCCACGTCGCCGGCGTGTTCTCGCTGGAGGACGCCGCGGCGCTGGTGGCCGCGCGCGGCCGGCTGATGCAGGCGGCGCCCGCCGACGGGAGCATGGTCTCCGTGCGGGCGTCACTGGCGGAGGTCGAGCCGCTGCTGGACGGCCGCGAGGACCGGGCGGGCGTCGCGGCCGTCAACACGAGCACGGCCGTCGTCGTCTCCGGCGAGGCCGGCACGGTCGCGGAGATCACCGCCGAGCTGGCCTCCCGCGGCCACAAGGCCGTTCCGCTCACGGTGAGCCACGCCTTCCACTCCCCGCTGATGGAGCCGGTGCTGGAGCCCTTCCGGGACGTCGCGGAGAAGATCGCCCACCGTCCGCCGCTGCTGCCCGTGCTGTCGAACGTCACCGGTGGCCCGGCCGACCCCGCCGAACTGGCCACCCCCCAGTACTGGGTGGAGCACATCCGCCGCCCGGTCCTCTTCGCCGAGGGGGTGCGCGCCGCGCGGGCCGCCGAAGCCGTCCACTTCGTGGAGATCGGCCCGGGCAGCACCCTGGCGGCGCTCGCGTCGGCCGTCCTGGCCGAGGCGGACGCGGGGCCCGAGCGCCCCGGCCGCCCGGACCGCCCCCGCCGCAACGTCGTCGCGCTCCAGCGCGGCGCCCGCGACGAGGCGGTGGCGCTCGTCGAGGGCCTGGCCGCCGGGTACGCCCGCGGCCTTGCCGTCGACTGGACCACCGTCGCGGGCGCGTGGGGCACCGGCCGTACGACGCCCCTGCCCACGTACCCCTTCGAGCACCGCCGGTACTGGCTCGACCCCGGCCCGGCGACCCCTGCGGCAGGCGCCGGCGGCCACCCGTTCCTCGGCGCCGGGCTGGAGGATCCGGAGAGCGGCAGCGTGGTGTGGTCCGGGCGGCTCTCGCCCCGCGACCACCCCTGGCTGACCGAGCACGTGGTCGGGGGCCGGACGCTGCTGCCGGGTGCCGTGCTCGCCGAACTGGTCTGCAGGGCCGGGCGCGAGGCCGGGTACGGCCGGGTGGACGAGCTGGTCCTGGAGGAGGCCCTGTCCCTGGCGGACGGCACCGACGTCGAGCTGCGCCTGGTCCTCAAGGCACCGGACGGGGCGGACCGGCGCCCCTTCGCCCTGCACTCCCGCCCGGCCCCGCCTACCGGCGACGCGCCGCGGGCCCCGGCCGCCGCCTGGACACGCAACGCCGGCGGCGCCCTGACCAAGCAGCCCGCGACCGACGCGCCACCGGCCGGCCCCGCCACCTGGCCGCCCGACGGCGCACAACCGCTCCCCTTCGACCCCGCCGACGCCTACGCCGCACTCGCCGCGCGCGGACTGGCCTACGGGCCGGCGTTCCGGGGCCTGAAGGCACTGTGGCGCACGGAAGCGGACGGCGCCCTCCACGCGGAGGTCGAACTGCCCGCCACCGCGGGCCCGGCAGCGGGGCGCTTCGTCCTGCACCCCGCCCTCCTCGACGCCGCCCTGCACGCCGTCGCCCACCACGCCTCCGCACAGGACGACAAGGCCCGCATCCCGTTCCTGTGGAGCGGGGTGCGGGTGCACGGCACGGGCGCCACCGCCCTGCGGGTACGCATCCTCCCCCTGGGCACCGACCGGGTCGGGCTGGAACTGGCCGACGACAAGGGCGCGCCGGTGATGAGCGTGGCCTCCCTGACCCTGCGCCGGCCGCCCACCACCCCTGGGCTCCCGGAGCTGTGGCGCCCGGCGTGGACGCCGTACCCGCTGCCCGCGGCGCAGGAGCCCGTCCGCGTCGCCGTCCTCGCCCCGCCGGCCGGCGCCTCCCCGCTCCTGCCCGGTGCCGCGCGGTACGCGGACCCGGCGGCGCTCGTCCGGGCCCTCGCCGCCGGCGGTGAGGCGCCCGGCGTGGTCGTCGTGCCGTGCACGCCGCCGGCCGGCGGTGCCGAAGCGATCCGCCGTACCGTGCGGCGCGTCCTGGCCCTCGTCCAGCAGCTGTTGGCCGAGCCGTCCCTGGCCGGGTGCCGGACGGCCGTCGTCACCCGCGGCGCCGTGGGCGTGGCGGACGGCGAGGCGCCGGCGGACCTGGCCGGCCGGGCCGTCTGGGGCCTGCTGCGGGCCGCGCAGGCGGAGGAGCCCGGCCGGTTCGCGCTGCTCGACCACGACGGTACGCCGCCCACCCTCGCCCTCGTTGCCGCCGCCCTCGGCGCGGGCGCACCGCAGCTGGCCCTGCGCGACGGCCGGGCGTACGTCCCCGCCCGTACGGCCGCGGCCCCCGGCACGGGGCTGCGGCCCCCGGCCGGGCCCTGGCGCTTGGACCACGTGGGCCGGGGCACCCCGGAGAAGGTGGCGCTGGTGCCCTGGCCGGAGGCCGCGGCGCCCCTGCGCACCGGCGAGATACGGGTCGCGCTGCACGCCGCGGGCGTCAACTTCCGCGACGTGCTGCTGACCCTGGGCGTGATCGGTCCCCGCGACGGCGTCCGGGCATCCGCCGTCGAGCAGAGCGCCGAGGGCGCCGGCGTGGTCACCGAGGTGGGGCCGGGCGTCGCAGGGCTTGCGGTGGGGGACCGGGTGGCCGGGCTGTTCGCGGCCGCGGGCCCGGTCTCCGTCACCGACCACCGCCTGGTGGCCCGCATGCCGCGGGGCTGGTCGTTCCCGCAGGCCGCCGCGGTGCCGGTGGCGTACCTGACCGCGTACTACGGCCTGGTGGAGCTGGCCGGGCTGCGGGCCGGCGAGACGGTGCTCGTGCACACCGCCACCGGGGCCGTGGGCATGGCGGCGGCCGGGCTGGCCCGGCACCTGGGGGCGGAGGTCTTCGCGACGGCGAGCCCCGGCAAGCACGCGACCCTGCGCGCGATGGGGATCCCGGACGACCACATCGCCTCCTCGCGCGACGCCGCCTTCGCCGCGGCCTTCCGCCGCGCCACCGGGGGCAGGGGCGTCGACGTGGTCCTCAACTCCCTGGCCGGGGAGCTCACCGACGCGTCCCTGCGGGTGCTGGCCGACGGCGGGCGCTTCCTGGAGATGGGCAAGACCGACGTCCGCGACCCCGCCGCCGTCGCCCGCGAGCACCGGGGTGCCCGCTACACGCGGTTCGACATCAGGGACGCGGGTCCCGAGCGCATCGGCGGCATGCTCGCCACCCTCACCCGCCTCCTCGAACGCGGGGCGCTCCCGCCCCTCCCGGTGGACGTGCGGCACGCGACCCGCGCCCCGGAGGCGTTCCGGCACGTCGCCGAGGCGCGCCACACCGGCAAGGTCGTCCTGGCGCTGCGCGACTGGGAGACGGACCGGCCCGTGCTGGTCACGGGCGGCCTGGGCACCCTGGGCGGGCTGGTGGCCCGGCACCTGGTGCGGGCGCACGGCGTACGGCAGTTGGTCCTGACCGGCCGCCGGGGCGCGGACACCCCCGGCTGCGCGGAACTGGCCCGCGAGCTGGAAGGGCTGGGCGCCGACGTCACCGTCGCCGCCTGCGACGCCGGGGACCGGAAGGCCCTCGCCGAACTGCTCGCCGACCTGGACCGCCGGGGCATCGCGCCGGGGGCCGTGGTGCACGCGGCGGGCGTGACGCACGACGCGGCGGTCGCCACCATGACCCGGGCCGCCGTGGACGAGGTGCTGCGCCCCAAGGCGGACGCCGCCGTGCACCTGGACGAGCTGACCCGGGACGCCGGCCTGTCCGCCTTCGTCCTGTTCTCCTCGGTGGCCGGGACGACCGGCTCCGCCGGGCAGGCCAACTACGCGGCGGCCAACGCCGTCCTCGACGGCCTGGCGGAGCGCCGGCGCGCGGGCGGGCTGCCGGGGTTGTCCATCGCCTGGGGCCTGTGGGAGCCGCCCAGCGCCCTCACCGGGCGGCTGAGCGCCCTCGACCGGCAGCGGCTCGCGCGGCAGGGCATCGGTGCCCTCTCGGCCGAGGAAGGGCTCGCCCTGTTCGACGAGGCGGTACGGGCGGGCGCCCCCACGGTCGTGGCCGCGCGGCTCATGGAAGCGCAGGCCACCGTCGCGCCGCAGCCCGGTTCCCGGAGCGATGCGGCCCGGCCGCCGCTGCTGGAGCTGGTGCGGGCGGAGACGGCGGCCGTGCTGGGGCACGACGGGCCGCAGGCCGTGGCCCCGGACGCGCTCTTCCCCCAGATGGGGCTCGATTCCCTCGGCGCCATCGAATTGCGCAACAGGATTTCGGCCGCCACGTCCGTCCGGCTGCCCCCGACCCTGATATTCGACTATCCCAGCCCCCGGGAGCTCGCGGACCATCTGGGCCGCGAATGCCCCGGCTGGGAGAAAGGGACGGAGGAATGAGGGGAAACCCGAGGGAAAACCTGGGGGGAAACAGCCGCTGGTTGATGTCCTTCCGCAGCGAACCGGCCGCATGCCCCCTGCGCCTGGTGTGCTTTCCGCACGCCGGCGGATCGGCAGGTTCCGTCTTCCCGCTCTCCGCCGCGGCACCACCGGAACTGGACGTGGTCGCCGTGCAGTACCCGGGCCGGCAGTGGCGCCGCTCGGAGGCGGCCGTCGGCGACCTGCACGGCCTGGCGCGGGGCGCCGCCGAGGCCGTGGCGGCGCTGCCGCCGGCCCCCACCGCCTTCCTCGGGCACAGCATGGGGGCGCTCGTCGCCTTCGAGACCGCGCGCCTGCTGGAGAGCCGCCACCCGGGCGGCGTGCTGCACCTGTTCGCCTCCGGCAGCCGGGCCCCCGCCCACCCGCGCGCCGAGGCCCGGCGCGGCACGTGGAGCGACGAGCAGATCGCCGCGGAAGTGCGGCGCCTGGGCGGCACGGACGCGGGGATGCTCCCGGACGACGAGGCCCTGCGGATGAACCTGCCCGCGCTGCGGGACGACTACCGGGCCCTGGCCGCGTACGCCTGCGCGCCCGGCGCGGCCACCGGCGTCCCCCTCACGGCGCTGGTCGGCCGGGAGGACCCCACCACCGGCCCCGACGACGCCGCGCGGTGGCGGGCGCACACCACGGCCGCGTTCGGCGGCGTGCACGTGTTTCCCGGCGGGCATTTCTATCTCGCCGCGCAGGCGGACGCCGTTGTGCGCCTGGTGATTGAACGCCTTGCCGCCGTACCGCGGCCGTGACAATGTCATGCCGGAAACGACAATGGGGAGGGACGATGGCCAATCCGTTCGAGGACGAGAACGCGTCCTACGTGGTGCTGATCAACGACGAACTCCAGCATTCCCTGTGGCCGAATGCGCTGGAGGTGCCCGGCGGCTGGCGCGTGGTGTTCGGCGAGGCGAGCCGGGCGGACTGCCTGGAATACGTCAACAAGAACTGGACCGACATGCGGCCCAAGAGCCTCGTCGACGCAATGGACGCCGCCGCGGCCGAGGCCGCCGACCGGCCGGGCACATGACGTGCCCGGCCGGGCACGCACCCTGAGCCTGCTGAGCCTGTTCGGCCCCGAGTGGGGCACCGACCCCTACCCGCTGTACCGGACGCTGCGCGAGCAGGGCCCCGTCCACTGGGACCGGTGGATGCGCAGCTGGCTGGTGCTGGGGCACGAGGAGATCACCCGCCTCTCCCGGGACGAACGGCTCACCGGCGCCCGCATCGAGGCGTTCTACGAGCAGCTGCCGGCCTCGGCGAAGTCGGAGATGTCGGCGCTGAGGGACGTGCTCTCGCGCATGATGCTCTTCAACGAGCCGCCCGAGCACACCCGGCTGCGCCGGCTGATCAAACCCGGACTGACCCCCCGCTTCATCCACGACATGCGGCCGCTGATCGAGGAGAAGGCCGACGAGCTGCTCGACCGCGCGCTCACCGGCGGCAGCCTGGACGTGATCCACGACTACTCCGAGCCGCTGACGCGGGAGGTCGTCGCACGGCTGGCCGGCGTGCCCGGGCACGGCATGCCGCTGCTGGAGAACTGGCAGGGCCTGCTGTTCGAGTTCTACACCCAGTCCGCCCGGCAGGTCCCGCGCATCCGGGCCCTGCGCGAGCTGTTCGACGAGGGGGCCCGGGCCCGCCACGACGGCAGCGGCACGGACCTGTTCAGCCGCCTGATCGCCGATCAGCTGCAGGGCGGGCGGTACACCGACGACGAGGTCTTCGCCAACTTCCTGCTGCTCATCGACGCCGGGCAGGCCACCACCACCCACATGATCGGCAACGCCGTCCTGGCGCTGCTGCGCCACCCCGACCAGCTGCACCTCCTGCGCGACAAGCCGGAACTGGCCGCGAACGCCGCGCACGAGTTCCTGCGGTACGACAGCTCGGTGCAGTTCACCAGCCGGGTCGCCCTGGCCGGCATCGAGCTGGCCGGCCACCGCATCGCGGCGGGGGACTCGGTGGCGCTGGTGCTGGGCGCGGGCAACCACGACCCGCGCCGGTACACCGACCCCGAGCGGCTGGACGTGACGCGCCGGGCGAGCGACCACCTGTCCTTCGGCCACGGCATCCACTACTGCCTGGGCGCGGCCCTGGCGCTCGCCGAGACCGAGATCGCCGTCGCCCGGCTGCTGGCGCGTACCGCGGACCTGCGCCTGGCCGAGGAGCCGGTACGGATCGAGAACGTCAACTTCCGCTTCCTCTCCCGGCTTCCGGTCCTGTGCACGCCCCTCGCCTGACCGTGCGAGGGCGCGTCACTCGAAACGGTATCTTCAATTCCGCGTTTTCAACGTCCCGTTGACAACGCGATGTTGGCGGCGCCACGATGCCGGACGTGGACAACCGCGAATCGACGAACACCCCGTTCCGGCCCGAGGATCCGGACCAGGCCCGGGCCCGGCGCGAACACCTGGCACTGGCCCGCATACGGGAGCGCTTCGGCGGCCTCGCCGAGGACGGGCAGGACCCCGCAGCGGGTCCCGGCCCGACCGCACAGGAGGCCGTGGCCCTGGTCAGCGCCCTGGCGGGCGGCAGGTCCGGGCCCGGCGGGGCGCCGGCGGTGGACACCACCGACCTGCTGGCCGCCCTGACCCTGCTGCCGCGCGCCCGCGCCGAACTGGACGCGCTGGAGGCGGGATTGATGTTCCTCGCCCGGGAAGCGGGCATGACCTGGGCCGAGATCGCCTTCGGCCTGGGCCTGCGCTCGGCCCAGGCCGCCCAGCAGCGCTGCGGCCGCTCCCTCGGCCGCAAGGACGACAGCCGCGACGACGACCGAACCCGAAGGTGACCGTGCGTACCGACCTTGCAGTGGAGACCAGCGGGCTGGTCAAGTCCTTCGGAAAGACCCGTGCCGTCGACGGGCTCGACCTGTCCGTCCCCGCCGGCGCCGTCTACGGGGTACTGGGACCCAACGGCGCGGGCAAGACCACCACGCTGCGGATCCTGGCCACCCTGCTGGCCCCCGACGCCGGCTCCGCCCGCGTCTTCGGCCACGACGTCGTGCGCGAGGCCGACGACGTGCGCCGCCGGGTGAGCCTGACCGGGCAGTTCGCCAGCGTCGACAACGAACTCAGCGGCGAGGAGAACCTCTTCCTGCTCGCCCGGCTGCTGGGCCACTCCGCCCAGGCCGCCCGGGCCCGCGCCCGCGACCTGCTGGAGGCCTTCGACCTCGCCGAGTCCGCCGACCGCCCCGCCCGCACCTACTCCGGCGGCATGCGCCGCCGGCTCGACGTGGCCGCCGGCCTGGTCGTGCGCCCCGAGCTGATGTTCCTCGACGAGCCCACCACCGGACTGGACCCGCGCAGCCGCAACCAGGTCTGGGAGATCATCCGGGCCGTCGTCCAGCGCGGCACCACCGTCCTGCTCACCACCCAGTACCTGGAGGAGGCCGACCACCTCGCCGACCGCGTCGCCGTCATCGACCACGGCAAGCTGGTCGCCGAAGGCGCCCCCGAGGACCTGAAGAAATCCGCCGGCAACGGCTCCCTGCGCGTCGAACTGCGCGACCCGCAGGACCTGGAGGACGCCACCCGCATCCTCACCTCCGCCCTCGGCGTGCCCGCCCGCCCCGGCGGCCCCACCCAGATCTCCGCCCGCGGCGCCGACCCGCACACCGTCGCCCGGGCCCTCGGCGTGCTGACCCAGTCCATCGACGTCGAGGACTTCTCCATGGACCGCCCCAGCCTCGACGAGGTCTTCCTCGCCCTCACCGGGCGCCCCGCGACGACCGAGGTCCCGCAGCAGCAGCCGGGCACCCCCCGCAACGGCAAGCACGGAAAAGCACACAGGGAGCCCCGATGACGACGGCCGCTCACCCCGCACCGGCGCGGCACACGCTCGACCAGGTCCTCGGCGAGGACGTGCGCCCCGCCCGCCCCGGAGCGCTGTCCTCCACGCTCACCCTGGGCTGGCGCGCCATGACCAAGATCAAGCGGTCGCCGGGGCAGATGTTCAACGCCACCATCACCCCGGTGATGTTCACCCTGATCTTCACCTACCTCTTCGGCGGGGCACTCGGCGGCAGCACCGGGGACTACCTGCAGTTCCTGCTGCCGGGCGTGCTCGTCCAGGGCGTGCTGTTCATCTCCACCCAGACCGGCGTCGCCCTGACCACCGACCTGCAGCAGGGCATCTTCGACCGCTTCAAGTCCCTGCCGATCTGGCGGCCCTCCCCGCTCACCGGCGCCCTCCTCGGCGACGTCGCGCGCTACCTGATCTCCTCCGTGGTCGTGGTGGCCGTCGGACTGGCCCTGGGCTTCCGGCCGCACGGCGGATTCACGGGCGTCGTCGCCGGCATCCTGCTCGTGGTGCTCTTCGGCTTCTGCGTCTCGTGGATCTGGACCCTGCTGGGCCTGGCCCTGCGCACCCCCCAGGGCGTCTCCGCCCTCGGCATGCTGATCCTGTCCCTGCTCACCTTCGCCAGCAACATCTTCGTCAGCCCCGGCACCATGCCCGGCTGGCTCAAGGCATTCGTGGACATCAATCCCGTCGGATTCGTCGTCACCGCCGCACGCCAGCTGATGAACGGCGACCACCCCGGCGAACTCGGCCCCGCCCTGATTTCCTGCGCCGTCCTGCTCCTGGTCTTCGTGCCGCTCAGCCTCCTGCGCTACCGCAAGAGCTGATAAACCCGCGCAGCGGGCGCACGGCATTCCCCCGAACATTGCTGCCCGTTCACGGGCCGGATAGCCTCGTCGGGCGAACGGAAATCCGCACCACCCGACCGAGAGGCACCGGCCCACGGGCCGGACATCGATGGGGGAATGCCGTGCTGCACAGCGCACCAGCCGGGAGCGGAATCCCGGAAATCTCCATGACCGACGCCGAGGTGCTGCGCGATCCCGTCGCCGCCTACGGACGAGCCCGGGAGGAATCCCCGGTGGTGCGGCTCGTGGCGCCCGGCTTCGGCGGCATCTGGGCGGTCACCCGCCACCACGACGCCAAGGCGCTCCTGAACGACCCCCGGTTCGCCATGACCGCCGACAGCTGGAACCAGCGCATACCCGACGACATCCGGCCCTACATGCTGACCATGTCCCACATGGACGGCCCCGAGCACACCCGGCTGCGCCGGCTGGCCCTGCCCGCCTTCGGCACCCGCCGCGCCGCCGAGCGCAGAGCGCTGGTCGAGCGCATCACCGACCGCCTCCTGGACGACCTGCCCGGCCACGCCGCGAACGGCACCGTCGATCTGCTGCAGCACTACGCCCGCCCGCTGCCCACCGCCGTCGTCGGCGCCGTCGTCGGCATCCCCGAGGACGAACGCCCCCGCTGGCGCGAGCACATCGCCGAGATCGGCGCCGGCGGCGCCCGCTACGACGCCGCCCTGCGCGCCGTCGTCGACGGCGCCCGCGCCGTCATCGCACTGCGCCGCAAGGAACCCGGCGACGACCTCGTCTCCGACCTGCTGCGCGCCCAGGCCGAGGACCCCGACCGGATCACCGACACCGAGATGATCACGATGGTCTGGCACACCGTCCTCGCCGGCCAGGACAACCTCGCCAACTTCATCGCCAACTCCGTCGTGGGCCTGCTCTCCCACCCCGACCAGCTCGCCGCCGTGCGCGCCGACCCCCACCTGATGCCGCGCGCCGTCGAGGAACTCATGCGCTGGCGCCCCCCGCTGCTGCTCACCGCCATCCGCTACGCCCGCGAGGACACCGACCTGTGCGGCGTGCCGGTGGCCAAGGGTGACTCCGTCGTCGCCGTCATCGCCAGCGCCAACCGCGACCCCAGGGCCTTCGCCGACCCCGACCGCCTCGATGTCACCCGCCCCGCCGGAACGGCCGTCCACTACGGCTTCGGCTACGGCCCGCACTACTGCATCGGCGGCTCCCTGGCCCTGCTGGAGGCCGAGGTCGCCCTCACCGCCCTGCTGCGCCGCCACCCCGGCCTCGCCCTCGCCGTGCCCCCGCAGGACGTACCGCGCCTGCCCAACCCCGGCAGCTGGCACCTGACGGCCCTGCCCGTCACTCTCTGAACCACCTTTCCGGGGCCGGGAATTCTTCACCGTAAAACAATGCCCGCGGTGCGGTCGCGGTGTTCAGAAACCTTCTTTGACACCCCGGAAAGGCCGGTCCTAGATTTGTGCGGCGCCGGGCGGTCCGACGGTCTTTCCACGGCGCGAAGCGTCCGGCATGAACGCGGACGAGGCGGAGGAGGTGAACCGCCATGCGCTACCTGCACTGATTCCGCGAGAAATGATGCGTCGCCGTGGCCCGGCACGATCGTGCCGGGCCACGGCTCCTCTCCTGGGGGTCGATCCGCATGACCAGGCCGGCCGGCAACGGGAATTCGGACACCGAGGCACAGGCCGAGGAATTCCTCCGGCTGTTCCACGCCGAGAACACCGTCCGCCGCCCCCTGGCCGACCGCCTGCGGCAGATCCGCGCCGAGATCGGCCGGCACGGCACCTACGCCCACACCCCCCACGAACTCGCCTTCGGCGCCCGCGTCGCCTGGCGCAACAGCAACCGCTGCATCGGCCGGCTGTACTGGCGCAGCCTGGTCGTCCGCGACCGCCGGCACCTGAGCACCCCCGACGCCCTGCACCAGGCCTGCGTCGAGCACCTGCACACCGCCTACAACGGCGGCCGCATCAGGCCCACCATCACCGTCTTCGCCCCCCAGCACCCCGACGGCAGCGGCCCGCGCATCCACAACCCCCAACTCGTCCGCTACGCCGGCCACCGCCACCCCGACGGGCACGTCACCGGCGACCGGGCCCACACCCTGCTGACCGACCACGCCCGCGCCCTGGGCTGGAGCGGCGGGAACGGCACCCCCTTCGACGTCCTGCCCCTGATCCTCCAGGGCCCCACCGGACCGCCCCGGCTGTACGACCTGCCCGCCGACGCCGTCCACGAAGTGCCCCTCGCCCACCCCGACCTCGCCTGGTTCGCCGGCCTGCACCTGCGCTGGCACGCCCTGCCCGTCATCTCCGACATGACCCTCGACATCGGCGGCGTCCGCTACCCCGCCGCCCCCTTCAACGGCTGGTACATGGGCACCGAGATCGGCGCCCGCAACCTCGTCGACGCCGACCGCTACGACCTGCTGCCCCTGATCGCCGACCGCATGGGCCTGGACACCACCGCCCCCCACACCCTCTGGAAGGACCGGGCCCTGGTCGAACTCAACGTCGCCGTCCTGTGGTCCTTCCGGCGCGCCGGCGTCACCATCAGCGACCACCACACCGAATCCGAGCGCTTCCTGCGCCACCTCACCCGCGAGGAGAAGGCCGGCCGGCAGGTCCCCGCCGACTGGTCGTGGATCGTGCCACCGCTCTCCGGCGGCATCACCCCCGTCTTCCACCGCTACTACGACGACGGCACCCCCCTGCCCGGCTTCACCCGCCCCGACAGCCGGCAACCACCCGCCGGCTGCCCCGCCCCCACCGGCGGCACGCCCCCGCACCGGCGGGCGGCACCCGTGCCCGTACCCGCCGCCGTGGGCACCACCGACCGAGACGACGGAGACAGCCGTGACCACGACGCCCGGCCTTGAGACGGCCGACCCGCTGTTCAACCCCCTCGACCCGGCGGTGCTCGCCGACCCCTACCCCGTCTACCGCACCCTGCGCGAGAGCGACCCCGTCCACTGGCACGAGCAGATCGACTCCTGGATCCTCACCCGCTACGCCGACTGCGCCACCGTCCTGCGCGACACCGACCTGTTCACCGCCGACTTCCGCCGCATCGGCATCCCCACCCCCGACACCCTGCTCAGCCTGCAGACCCTCGACCCGCCCGACCAGACCCCGCTGCGCCACCTCGCCCTCGGCGCCGTCCGCGCCCAGGACCTCGACGCCCTGGGCACCGAACTGGCCGCCCACGCCGACGTCCTCCTCGCCACCCTCACCCCGCGCGGGAGCTTCGACTTCGTCCGCGACTTCGCCGACCCCTTCACCCTCACGGCCATCACCCGCTTCCTGGGCACCGAACCCCCGGCCGCCGACGAGGAGTTCGCCCGCCGCAACGACGACCTCGACCACAGCATGGACGAGAGCCTCGACCCCGACGCCGCCGAACCCGGCAGGCAGGCCCGCGCACACTTCAACGACCTCGTACGCTCCTGGCTCGCCGACCCCGGCCCCGACGGCGTCCTGGCCCACGTCGTCGCCCACCTGCCCGGCTCCGGCGTCGCCGCCGACGACGTCCTCGTCAACTCCGTGCGCGCCTTCTTCCACGCCGGCTTCGAAGTGCCCAGCCGCTTCCTCGGCAACGCCGTCGCCGCCCTGCTCGCCACCCCCGGCGCCTGGCAGGCCCTGCGCGCCGGCGACATCCCGCTGGAGAGCGCCGTCGAGGAGCTCATCCGCCACGTCGGCCCCGTCCAGGCCCTCGCCCGCGCCTGCACCGCCGACACCGCCATCGGCGGCCGCACCGTCCGCAAGGGCCAGGTCGTCACCGCCCTCATCGGCGCCGCCAACCGCGACCCGCAGCAGTTCCCCGACCCCGACACCCTGCGGCTCGACCGCACCCCCAACCCGCACCTCGGCTTCGGCCGCGGCTCCCACTCCTGCCTCGGCCTCGGCCTCGCCCGCCTGGAGGCCCGCATCGTCCTCGCCGCCCTGCTGCGCCGCGGCACCTGGCGCCCGGCCGGAGCACCCGTCGTACGCCCCAACGGCACCCTGCGCGGCCTGGCCGCACTGCCCGTCGCCCTGGAGCACTGACCGACGCGCGCGCCCACGACCGGCGGCGCACCGAAGAGGGGGAGGACACGTGGACCGCTCACCAACGGCCCGGGCCGTCTGCACGGCCCGCCTGGTGAGGCTGTTGCGCGCGCTCGGCCTGACGGACCGGGCCGCGAGCTGCACCGCCGCCCTGCGGGCGATGACCGGATCCTGGGGCACCGCGACCGTCACCGGACTCGGCGAGTCCGACGTCTCCTCCGACGGCTCCCCCCTGGAGTTCGCCGTCGGCTTCGACGACACCCACCCCTCCCTGCAGTTCGCCGTCGAACCCCTCGCCCCCGGCGGCACCCCCGCCGACCGCGCGGCCGCCGCCCGGCACACCATGGCCGCCCTGGCCCGCCACCACGGCGCCTGCGCCGACCGCCACACGGCCGTCGCCGACCTCTTCCTGCCCGCCGACCCCGCCACCGACCCCGCCACCGACCACCTCGCCATGTACGGGGCCGAGGTCACCCGCGGCCGGCCCGTGCGGTTCAAGGTCTGGTTCTACCTCGCCGCCGACCACCCCCTCGAACGGTGCACCCGGGCACTGGACCGCCTCGGCCTGGGCGCCGCGCACCCCACCGTCGCCGCCCACGTCCAGCGCGACGAGCGCCGCGACCGGCCCTTCCTGTTCTCCCTCGACCTCGCCCCCGGCGCCGCCGCCCGCGTCAAGGTCTACTTCCGCCACTACGAGGCCGACACCAAATACATGGCCACGCTCATGGAGCCCTACCCCGGCTTCTCCGCCGACCCCGTCGCCGACTTCTGCACCACCCTCACCGACGGGCGCGACAGCCTCGCCGAACAGGCCCCCGCCACCTGCCTGACCTTCACCGGCACCGGCGGCCCCGCCGTCGCCGCCACCCTCTACCTGCCGATGTGGACCTACGCCCCGCACGACGAAGCCGTCCGGCAGCGCTTCCACCAGGTCCTGGCCACCACCGGACGGAGCGCCGAACTGTACGACCGCGTCCTGCGCGAGGCCGCCGCCCGGCCCCTGGACGGCGCCCGCGGCATCCACAACTACATCGCCTGGCGCCCCGGCCGGCTACGGCCCCGCCTGAAGGTCTACCTCTCGCCCGAACTGCGCCACACCGACCCCGCCGCCCGCTACGCCCTCGACTAGCGGGGCCCTCGAATAGCGGGCCGGCACCTGCCATACTCGGGCGGATGTATGAGCCCGTCGTCGAAGCGTGGATGCGCTACTCGGTGCTCCTGACCGGCACGGCCGCGGGCCAGGACCCCGACGCCGGCGCCGTCGCCGAGATCCACACCCGGTTCGGCCAGCTGGACATGCTCCTCGCCAAGGTCGTCGACGCCCTCGACCCCGCCTCCTGGGGCGACGAACCCGCCGGCCACAAACGCTTCCTGGACGCCTGGGACTGGGCCGCGGTCTACACCGACGCCTTCTACTTCTTCGCCTGGCGCACCCTCGACCTGCTCAACGGCGTCGACGGACCCGGCTTCCCCCACCTGCCGCCCGTCGAGCCCGCGGGCCTGACGACCGTACGCGACGCCATGCTCCGCCACCCCGAACGGCAGGCGGACTACTACCGCCACGCCATGGAGTTGCGCGACGAGGCCCTGGAACGCATCCGTGCCGCGATCACCGCCCTGGAGGACGGCGACCGCGGCACGCAGTGACGGCCGGGCCCCGGCCCCTACCGGAGCCGCTCGATCACCGAGGCGAACGCCTCCATCCACGGCTCCAGCACCACGATGTAACTGAACCCGAACCGCTTGCGGTGCTCCACCAACTGCCCGGCGATCTCCTCCGCCGTCCCCAGCAGCCAGCTCGGCGACGCCAGCAACTGCTCCGGGCTGAAGTGCGCCAGCGGATGCCTCGACCACTCCTCGGCCGCCGCCCGCCGGTCCTCGGTCAGCACCACCTGCTGCACCAGCAGGTTCAGCTCCACCGCCGCCGCCCGCTGCCCCAGGTGCCCGCGGACGAAGTCCACCCGCGCCGCCAGCTGCTCCGGGCTCGCCAGCTGCGGATTGCCCTCGCGCCGCTGCACGATGCCGGTGAACCCGATGACGTCCGCGTGCTCCGCCGCCAGCCGCAGCACCCGGTCCCCGTTGCCCGCCACCAGCAGCGGCGGACCGCCCTGCTGCACCGGACGCGGGCCGAACTGCGGATCGGCGAACAGCCGGCGCAGCTCCCGTACCGTGCCCTCCAGCTGATCCACCCGCTCCCGCGCCGGCGGGAACGGCACCCGGCCCGGGACCGTGCCCTCCCGGATCGCCCCGGCCGACAGGCCGACCTCCAGCCGGCCGTCGGTCAGCAGGTCCGTCGTGGCCACCTCGCGGGCGAGCAACGCCGGGTTGTGGAAGGCGGCGTTGAGGACGAACGAGGCCACGCGCACGTGCCGCGTCGCCTCGGCCGCCGCCACCAGGGCGGGAAACGGGGCCGGCGCGCCCAGGTGATCGGGCACCGCCACGACGTCGAAGCCGAGGTCCTCGGCCTTGCGTGCTTTCGCGGCCCATTCGCCTCGCGCAGCGGGGGAGACCAGGGCGACACCGAATCGGAATGAACGGTTCTCGAAAGCGGTCATGGCACCGGACGTTAGCACCGAAGCAGTGCCGTGACTGCCCTGGCATTCAAGGAAAAATTCCGCCTCCTTTTCGCCTCAGGATGCGTCAGCAGTACGGGACTTGACACCCGGCGACGACTGATCGAGGCTCGATTCCGCATGCCCACGGCCGGTTCCACCGCCCACCGCGAAAAGACGCGCTGCCGGCGACCCGGACCGTCACGGATGGCCCGTCGTCATGTGCAGAGGGGACCCTCGTGCAACCTGATCACGGAAACACCGGCAACACCGGAACTACCACGGAACCCTTGCCGTCCTACGCGCTCGACGGCGGCACCTCCCTGCTCGCCCGGCTGCGCACCCTGCGCGACCGGCACCCCGTCCACCAGGACCCCGCCACCGGCGCCTGGTCCGTCCTGCGGTACGAGGACGTCGCCGCCGCCGGCTCCGACTGGAGCACCTTCTCCGCCGAACTGTGGCGCGCCTACCCCGAGGAATGGGGCAAGGGCGACGCCTGGAGCCAGGGTCGGCTCACGGAAATGGACCCGCCCCGCCACCGCCTGCTGCGCACCCTCATCGGCAAGGCCTTCACCGCCCGCACCGTCGCCGCCCTGGCCCCCGGCATCGAGCGCACCGTCACCGGCCTCCTCGACGCCGTCGCCGACCGCGACGAGATCGACCTCGCCCGCGACCTCGCCGACCCCCTGCCCGTCACCGTCATCGCCGACCTCATCGGCCTGCCGTCCCAGGACCACGCGCTCTTCCGCGGCTGGGCCGACGGCCTGCTCTCCTTCGAGGCCGGCGACCTGCAGGGCGAGGACCTCGTCAAGGCCATCGACGCCGCCGGCGCCGAACTGATCGCCTACCTGCGCGAGCACTACCGCAGACGCCGCGCGCACCCGCGCGACGACCTCTTCAGCCGGCTCGCCACCGCCGAGGTCGAGGGCCGCACCCTCACCGAGGACGAAGTCGTCAACCTCGGCAAACTCCTCCTCGTCGGCGGCCACGTCACCACCGCCTGCTCCCTCGGCAGCCTGGTGCAGTCCCTGCTGGAACACCCCACCGCACTCGCCGAGGTGCGCGCCGACCCGGCCCTCGTCCCCGCCGCCGTCGAGGAAGCCGCCCGCCACCGCCCCGCGGTTCTCACCAGCCTGCGCCTGACCACCCGCGAGACCACGCTGAGCGGCGTCACCATTCCCGCCCGCCAGTTCGTCTCCCTCTCCCTGCTCTCCGCCAACCACGACGAACGCCGGTTCACCGACCCCGACCGCTTCGACATCCACCGCACACCCAACCAGCACCTCGGATTCGGCCAGGGAATTCACTACTGTCTCGGCGCACCACTGGCCCGTCTGGAGATCGCCACCGCCCTCACCGGGCTCCTGCGGCGATTCACCTCCATGGAACGCACCGACGCCCCGCTGCGCTATTACCGGAATCCGAGCATTGCCGGACTCAAGGAGTTCCCGGTCGCCGTACGACGCGCCTGACCGGACCGCCCCGGGCACCGCCCTCGCCATTCCCGTTCCACGCCATGTGTTCCTCACCAGGGGAGTGAATTCTTCATGAGCCATGCCGACGCGCCGGCCGCAGCCCACCCCCCGCTGACCCTCCCCGAGGTCTTCGAGGCCCGGGCCGCCGTCACGCCCGACGCGCCGGCCCTCACCGACGGGCACACGACGTGGACGTACGCCGAACTCGACGCGCACGCCAACCGCATCGCCCACTGGCTCATCGACCGCGGCACCGGCCCGGAGGACGTCGTCGGCATCGCCCTGCCCCGCGGCACCACCCACACCGCGGCCCTCCTCGGCATCCTCAAGGCCGGCGCCGCCTACCTCCCCCTGGACCCGCGACAACCCGCCGAACGCCTGGCCCACCTCCTCGCCGACGCCGCACCCGCCCTCGTCCTCACCCACGCCACGACGCCCCTGCCCGTGCCACCCGGCACCCCCGTCGCCCGCGTCGACGACCCCGACGCGACCGGCGCCCGCTCGCCGTACGCCCCCACCGCACCCCGCGACGAGGACCGCCGCTCACCGCTGCACCACCGGAACCTCGCCTACCTGATGTACACCTCCGGCTCCACCGGCCGCCCCAAGCCCGTCGGCGTCCCCCACACCGGCCTCGCCAGCCTGGTCACCACCATCGTGCGCCACTACACCGCCCACCGGCCCGCGCGCATCCTGCAGTTCGCCCCCGCCACCTTCGACGTCGCCGTCTGGGAGATGCTCACCGCCTTCGCCACCGGCGGCACCCTCGTCGTCCCGCGCGACGCACACGACGAGGGCCTCCTCGGCACCGACCTCGCCGACGCCCTCGCCCGCCACCGCATCACCCACGTCACCCTCCCCGTCCCCGTCCTGGCCACCCTGCCCCCCGACGCCCCGGACCGGCTGCCCGACCTCACCACTGTCAACACCGGCGGCGAACCCTGCCCGCCCGACCTCGTCGCACGCTGGTCGGACCGGGTACGGCTCATCAACGGCTACGGCGCCACCGAATGCTCGGTCGCCACCACCCTCAGCACCCCCCTGCGCCCCGACGACGGCCCGCCCCCCATCGGTGCCCCCGTCGCCGACGCCCGCGTGTACGTCCTGGACGACGCCCTGCGCCCTGTCACCGCCGGCCGGGCCGGCGAACTCTATGTCGCCGGCCCCGGCGTGGCCCGCGGCTACCCCGGCCACCACGACCTGACCGCCGAGCGCTTCGTCGCCGACCCCTTCCGTGCCGACGGCACCCGCATGTACCGCACGGGCGACCTCGGCCGCCGGACCGACGACGGCCGGATCGTCTTCCTCGGCCGCACCGACGACCAGGTGCGCATCCGCGGCATCCGCACCGAACCCGGCGAGCTGGAGACCGCCCTCGCCGGCCTGCCCGGCGTGGCCCAGGCCGCCGTCACCACCCGCCCCGCCGACCACGACGGCCGGGACCTGCGCCTGATCGGCTACGCCGTCCCCGAACCCGATGCCACCCTCACGCCCGACACCCTCCGCGACCACCTCCGGGCCCTGCTGCCCGACCACCTCGTCCCCGCCGCGGTCGTCGTCCTGCCCGCCCTCCCGCTCACCGCCCACGGCAAGATCGACCGCACGGCGCTGCCCGACCCCGATTCCCCCGCACCCGGCGTCCTTTCCGCCCACGCCAGGCCACGCACCCCCCGCGAGGAGACGCTGTGCGCCCTCTTCGCGGACGTGCTGGGCGTGCCGGAGGTCGGCATCGACGACAACTTCTTCGACATCGGCGGCCACTCCCTCCTCGCCACCCGGCTCATCAGCCGCATCCGCAGCACCTTCGACACCGAGCTGCCCCTGCGGGCCCTCTTCGAGACGCCCACGGTGGCCGGCCTGGCCGGACTGCTCGGCACCACACCGGGCGCCGACCGTGCCGACCGTGCCCCTGTTGTTCCCCGGCTTGTTCCCCGGCTTGTTCCCCGGCCCCGGCCGGAGCGGCTGCCGCTGTCGTACGCGCAGCAGCGGTTGTGGTTCCTCCACCAGCTCGAAGGCCCCTCGGCGACGTACAACATGCCCCTCGCGCTGTGGCTGACAGGCGACCTCGACACGGCCGCCCTGGAGGCCGCCCTCAACGACGTCGTCGCCCGCCACGAGCCCCTGCGCACCCTGTTCACCGAGACCGCCGACGGCGTCCACCAGCACATCCTGCCGCCGGAACAGGCCACGGTGGACCTGCACCACCGCGCCCTGCCGGAGCACGAACTCGGCGAGGCACTGCACAGCGCTGCCCGCCACCCCTTCGATCTGGCCACCGGCATTCCCGTACGCGCCCGGCTGCTGACCGTGGGGCCGCAGAAGTCGGTACTGCTGCTGGTCATTCACCACATTGCGGGTGACGGCTGGTCCTCGGGGCCGCTGGCCCGGGACATCGTGGCGGCGTACGCGGCACGGCGGGCGGGCAGCGCCGGGCCGGAGTGGTCGGCGCTGCCGGTGCAGTACGCGGACTACACGGTGTGGCAGCGCGAAGTGCTGGGCGAGGAGTCGGATCCGGGGAGCCTGCTCGGGCAGCAGTTCCGCTACTGGGAGGAGCGGCTGGCCGGCCTGCCCGAGACCGTGACCCTGCCGCCCGACCACCCCCGCCCGGAAGCGGGAAGCTGGGCCGGCGACCGGCTGCGCCTCGCCCTCGACGCCACCACCCATGCGCAGCTGCAGGCACTGGCCAGGGCCTCGGGCACGACGCTGTTCATGGTGCTGCATGCCGGTCTCGCTGCGCTGCTGACCCGGCTGGGCGCCGGCACCGACATCGCGGTCGGTTCCCCGGTGGCGGGACGCACGGACGAGGCCCTCGACGATCTCGTCGGGCTGTTCGTGAACACGGTGGTGCTGCGGACGGACACGGCGGGGAACCCGTCGTTCGGTGAGTTGCTCGAGCGGGTGCGGGAGTCGAGTCTGGCGGCGTTCGCGCATCAGGAGGTGCCGTTCGAGTATCTGGTGGAGCGTCTCAATCCGCAGCGGTCGGCGGGTCGGCATCCGTTGTTCCAGGTGGCGTTGGTGCTGCAGAACAACGAAGAGGGCCGCTTCGACCTGCCGGACCTGCAGGTCCACACGGAGGAAATCGGTACCGGCACCTCCAAGTTCGACCTGACGCTGAGCCTCTCGGAGACCTTCGACGACGCGGGCGAACCGGCGGGCCTCGAAGGGTACGTCGAGTACTCGACGGACCTGTACGAGCGGGGGACGGCGGAGGCGTTCACGGCCCGGTGGGTGCGGCTGCTGGCGGAAGCGGCGGCGGAGTCGGGACGGACGATCGGCGAACTGCGGCTGCTTGCCGATGACGAGCGGCAGCGCCTGCTCGGCGAGTGGGGCGCCGGTGGGGTAGCGGAGTCGCGCAGCTGGCCGGCGCTGTTCGAGGAGCGGGTGCGGGCCGATGCGGGTGCGGTGGCCGTGGTGGAGGGGGACACCACGTGGACGTACGCCGAGCTGAGTGCCCGTGCGAACCGGGTCGCGTGGTGGCTGATCGAGCGCGGGGTCGGCCCGGAGGACGTGGTGGGGGTGTCGGTGCCTGCGGGTGCGGGGCAGGTGGCCGCGGTGCTGGGGGTGCTGAAGGCGGGAGCGGCGTACCTGCCGGTGGACATGGAGTACCCCGCTGAACGAATACAGCAGCTGCTCGTCGACGCGGGGGCCGGGGTCGTTCTCGACGACGCGGCTCTGGAGGATGCGCTGGCGACGCAGCGCGACTCCGAGCCCGTGGTGCGGTTGTTGCCACAGCATCCGGCATACGTGATCTATACGTCGGGTTCGACGGGCACGCCGAAGGGCGTGGTGGTCTCGCATCAGGGCTTGGCGGGGCTGGCGGCAGGGCTGGGGGAGCGGTCTGGCATTCGCCCGGGAGCCCGGGTGCTGCGGGCCGCGTCGCTGAGTTTCGATGCGTCGGTTCTCGAGATGCTGCTGGCGTTGTCGTCGGGTGCGGCGTTGGTGGTGGCGACGGATCGTGCGCAGCTGGCTGGGGAGGAGTTGGAGTCGCTGCTGTCCGGCAGCGGGATCACACATGCCTTCCTGCCGCCGTCGGTGTTGATGTCGCTGCCTGCCGGTGCCCCGGAGCGGTTGCCGCGGCTGGAAACGCTGATCGTCGGCGCGGAAGCGTGCCCGCCGGAGGCGGTGGCGGCCTGGTCCCCGGGGCGTCGCATGGTCAACGCCTACGGCCCGACAGAAGCCACAGTGGCGGTGGCGATGAGCCGCCCGCTGTCCGGCACCCGTGCGCCCATAGGCGGTCCCGCTCCCGGCGTGCGGCTGATGGTGCTGGACGAGCGCCTCGGCCTCGTTCCTCCCGGGGTGCCAGGGGAGCTGTACGTTGTGGGGCCGGGCCTCGCCCGCGGCTACCTCGGCCGCCCCGACCTGACCGCTGAACGGTTCGTGACCTGCCCCCAAGCCTCGGGTGAGCGGATGTACCGGACCGGCGACCTGGTGCGCTGGGCGGGTGACGGTCAGCTGGAGTTCCTGGGCCGGACCGACGACCAGGTGAAGATCCGGGGCTTCCGTATCGAGCCCGGCGAAGTGGAATCCGTTCTGCGTGCTCAGCCCGGCGTGGCCCAGGCCGTCGTCGTGGCGCGCCGGTACCAGGGACACGACGCCCGCCTTGTCGCCTACGTCGTCCCCACCGCCGAACCCGTTGCCGAGCAAGTGGGGGAGTGGCAGGAGATCTACGAGTCGGTGTATGCCCGGCCGGATTCGGAGGTGCTGGGTGAGGACTTCGCCGGCTGGAACAGCTCCTACACCGGTGAACCGATACCGCTGCCCGAGATGCGGGAATGGCGCGATGCTGCCGTGGCCCGTATCCGTGAGCAGCAGCCCCGACGGGTGCTGGAGATCGGTGTCGGATCCGGCCTGCTGTTGGGGCACGTAGCAGCCGACGTGGAGTCCTACTGGGCCACCGACTTCTCCCCGGCTGTCATCGACCGGTTGAGCGCGCAGGTCACCGCGGCCGGCTGGGAATACGTGCAGCTGTTGTGCCGTCCTGCCGACGACTTCACTGATCTGCCGCAGGGTTTCTTCGACACGATCGTGGTCAACTCGGTCGTCCAGTACTTCCCCGACCACCACTACCTGCAGCGTGTTCTCGACCAGGCATGGCAGCTCCTGGCCGACGGCGGCCGGATCCTGGTCGGTGACGTCCGCCACCGTGGCTCGGTCCGCGCCTTCCACACCGCCATCCACGCCCCCCACGCCCCCGACACCAACCACCTCCGCGCCGCAGTGGAACAAGCAGTGGTCACCGAGAAGGAACTTCTCCTCGATCCCGGCTTCTTCACCACCTGGGCCGCTGCCCGACACATCGCGGTCGACATCCATCTCAAGCGCGGCACCAACCACAACGAACTCACCCGCCACCGCTACGAAGTCACCCTCCACAAAACCGCGACCGCAACCGACGTATCCCACATCCCCACCCTCACCTGGGGCCAGGACATCACCTCCCTGGACGACGCCACCGCCACCGGCCCCGTCCGCATCACCGGCATCCCCAACCCCCGCCTGACCGGCGAGGTCGCCGCCGCCGAGGGGTTGGCGGCCGGCCTGTCCGTACACCTCCTGCAGCGCCGTCTGGCGGAGGGCGGCCGGCAGCACGCCGTCGATCCCGAGGCGCTGTTGCGCCGGGCCGAGGAGCGGGGCTTCCGGGCAGCCGTCACGTGGAACCCGCAGCGGCTGGACGACGTCGACCTGGTCCTCCTGCCCGGCCATGCCTCCACCCCCCTCACCGGTACCTACGTTCCGCCCACCGAGCGGCCGCTCGCGGCCTACGCCAACGCTCCCGCCCGGGCCCGTTCCGCCGGCGAGCTGGTGACCACGCTGCGGGCCGCGCTCTCCTCCCGGCTCCCGGCCCACCTCGTGCCGTCGGCGGTCGTCGCCCTCGACGCACTGCCCCTCGCCCCCAGCGGCAAGGTCGACAAGTCGGCCCTGCCCGACCCGGCCCACGTCGTGGCGACTTCGGGCCCGCGACGCGCACCGCGTACCCCGCAGGAGGAGATCCTCTGCACCCTCTTCGCGGGCGTGCTGGGCGTGCCCGAGGTGGGGATCGACGACGACTTCTTCGACCTCGGCGGCCACTCCCTCCTCGCCACCAAACTCATCAACAGGATCCGCACCACCCTCGGCGCCGAAGTGCCCCTGCGCACCCTCTTCGACGCCCCCACCGTGGCCCGCCTGGCCCAGGAGCTGCGCGCCGGCGGGGCGGCCCGTACGGCGCCCGTCGCGCGTCCGCGCCCGGACCTCCTGCCCTTGTCGTTCGCGCAGCAGCGGCTGTGGTTCCTGCATCAGCTCGAAGGCCCGTCGGCGATGTACAACATCCCCCTCGCCCTCCGGCTGAGCGGGGATCTCGACACGGCCGCCCTCGCCGCCGCCCTCGGCGACGTGGTGGCCCGGCACGAGCCGCTGCGCACCCTGTACCCGGACGTCGACGGCCGGCCGCACCAGCTCGTCCTGCCGCCGGGCGAGGCACGTCCGGCTCTGCCGGTCGAGGACGTCGGGGCGTCCGGCGCGCGCCTGGACGCGCGCATCCGCGAGCTGGCCCACCACACCTTCGCGCTCGACCGGGACCTGCCCGTACGGGCCACGCTGCTCGGTGCCGGTCCGGACGCGTGGGTGCTGGTGCTCGTCGTCCATCACATCGCCACTGACGGCTGGTCGATGACCCCGCTGGCCGAGGACCTCGCCACTGCGTACACGGCCCGGCTCCAGGGCCGGGCGCCGCAGTGGGCGCCACTGCCGGTGCAGTACGCGGACTACACCCTCTGGCAGCACGAACTGCTCGGCGACGACAGCGATCCCGACAGCGTCTTCGCCCGCCAGGCCCGCTACTGGACCGACCACCTCGCCGCTCTCCCCGAGCTGGTGACCGTCCCCGCCGACCGGCCGCGGCCGCCCGTCGCCTCGTACGACAGCGCCATGCTGCCCTTCGCCCTCGACGCCCGCACCCACGCCGCCCTCAAGGAACTCGCCCGGGCCACCGACACCACCCTCTTCATGGTGCTGCACGCCGGCCTGGCCGCTCTCCTCACCCGGCTCGGGGCGGGCACCGACATCGCCGTCGGTTCGCCGATCGCCGGGCGTACGGACGAGCAGCTCGACGACCTGGTCGGCTTCTTCGTCAACACCCTCGTCCTGCGCACCGACACCTCCGGCGATCCCACGTTCACCGACGTCCTGCAGCAAGTCAGGGAGACAAGCCTCGCCGCCTTCACCCACCAGGATGTGCCCTTCGAGTACCTCGTCGAGAAGCTCAACCCGCAGCGCACCACCGCCCACCACCCCCTCGTCCAGGTCATGCTCACTCTTCAGAACACCGACGACGTCCGTTTCGACCTTCCCGGGCTGCGGGCCCGGCTGGAGAACCCCGGCCAGAGCGGTCTGCAGTTCGACCTGCTCGTCAACATCGGCGAGACCTTCGACGAGGACGGCAGCCCGGCGGGGGTGAGCGGATTCGTCGAGTACGCCACCGACCTGTACGAACCGGCCACCGTCGAGGCGTTCGGCGAGCGCTTCGTACGGCTGCTCGCCGCCGCCGCGCAGCAGCCGGGGCGGCCCGTCGGCGCGCTGGACATCCTCTCCCGCGCCGAGCGCGCCCGGCTGCTGGAGTGGTCGGGCGCCGGGAGGACGGGGACACCTGCTCCGCTCACCCTGCCGCAGCTGTTCGGCCGGGCCGCCCGCAGCACCCCGGACGCGGTCGCGCTCGTCGCCGGCGACCGCGAGATCCCGTACGCCGGCCTGGACCGCTGGTCGAACCGCATCGCCCACTGCCTCCTCCAGCGGGGCATCGGGCCCGGGCACCGCGTGGCCCTGCTGATGCGGCGCGGACCCGCGCTGGTCGCCGCCCTCCTCGGAGTGCTCAAGACCGGCGCCGCCTACGTACCGGTCGACCCCGACTACCCGGCCGAGCGCCGGGCGCACATGCTCGGCGACTGCGCCCCCTCCGTCGTGCTCGACGACGCCTGGGCGCAGGAGGACCTCGGCCGGTTCCCCGCCACCGACCCCGGCGTCGCCGTCGACCCGGCGCAGGCCGCGTACGTCATCTACACCTCCGGTTCCACCGGCCGGCCGAAGGGCGTCGAGGTCACCCACCTGGGCATCGCCGGGCTGGCCGCTGCCAAGCGGCAGGCGTTCGGGCTGGGGACGGGGGACCGCGTGCTGCAGTTCTCCCCGTCCAGCTTCGACGCGATGGTCTCCGAGCTGGTCACCACCTTCTCCGGCGGCGCCACCCTCGTGCTGCCCGACCGCACGGGTCTGGCCGGACCCGAACTCGCCGACGAGATCCGCCGGCAGCGGGTGACGAACGCGACGCTGCCGCCCTCTGTCCTGGCCACCCTGGAGCTCGCCGACCGGGCCGCGGGCCGTGCCGCCGACGGGGACGGGACCGGGGCCGGGGACGGGACCGGCGTCCTGCCCGGCCTGCGCACGCTCGCCGTGGCGGGTGAGGCCTGCCCGCCCGACCTGGCCGGGCGCTGGGCCCCCGGCCGCCGGATGATCAACGCCTACGGGCCGACGGAATCCACGGTCGGCGCCGCCATGCACGTCCTCACCGGCCACGACACCGCGCCGGTGCCCATCGGGCACCCGCTGCCCGGCCTGTCCGCGTACGTCCTGGACGACCGGCTCGACCTGCTGCCGCCGGGCGTGCCCGGCGAGCTGTACGTGGCCGGACCCGGCCTGGCCCGCGGCTACCTCGGCCGCCCCGACCTGACCGCCGAACGGTTCCTCGCCTGCCCCCATGCCCCGGGCGAGCGCATGTACCGCACCGGCGACCTCGTCCGCTGGAACGCCCACGGCCGGCTGGAGTACCTCGGCCGGGCCGACGACCAGGTCAAGGTGCGCGGCTTCCGCGTCGAACCCGGCGAGATCGAGGCCGAGCTGCGCCGCGCGCCCGGCGTCGTCCAGGCCCTGGTCACCGCCCACGAGCACCAGGACGGCGACAACCGCCTGATCGCCCACGTCGTGCCCGAGGACGGAGCCCGGTTCTCGGAGGCGGCGGTGCGCGAGGTCTTGCGCGAGCGGCTGCCCGGCTACATGGTCCCGTCGGCGATCGTGGTGCTGGACGCCTTCCCCCTCACCCCCAGCGGCAAGGTGGACCGGGCCGCGCTGCCCGCGCCGGACTACGGATCCGGCACGCGGCGGGCGCCGCGCACGCCGCAGGAGGAGATCCTGTGCGCGCTCTTCGCCGATGTGCTGGGCCTGGCGGAGGTGGGAATCGACGACGACTTCTTCGACCTCGGCGGGCACTCCCTGCTGGCGACCCGGCTCGTCAGCCGCATCCGCAGCGTGCTGGGCGCGGACATCGCCCTGCGGACGCTGTTCGACCTACCGACAGTGGCCGGTCTGGCCCGGCACATCGGCGGCCGGCCGGACACTGCCCGTACCGCCCTTGCTCCTCGTCCGCGGCCGGACGTCCTGCCGTTGTCGTTCGCGCAGCAGCGGTTGTGGTTCCTGTACAAGTTCGAGGGGCCGTCGTCGACGTACAACATGCCGCTGGCCCTGCGCCTGACCGGGCAGCTGGACGTGGCGGCGCTGGAGGCAGCCCTCAACGACGTGATCTTCCGTCACGAGCCGTTGCGGACGGTCTTCCCCGACACCGACGGCCGCCCCCGGCAGCACGTCCTCACCCCGCAGGAGGCCCGGCTGCGGCTGCCCGTCGAGGACGTCGCCGAGCAGGAGCTCGCGGCCCGCATGGACGAGGTCGCCCGCCATCACTTCGCCCTCGACCGGGAGATGCCCGTCCACGCCCGGCTGCTCGCCACCGCTCCCGGCGTCGCCGTACTCGTCCTCGTCCTGCACCACATCGCGGGCGACGGCTGGTCGATGGGACCGCTGGCCGACGACCTGGCGAGCGCGTACGCAGCCCGCACGCGGGGCGATGCGCCGCAGTGGGGGCCGCTGCCGGTGCAGTACGCGGACTACACCCTCTGGCAGCACGAACTGCTCGGCGACGACAGCGATCCCGACAGCGTCTTCGCCCGCCAGGCCCGCTACTGGACCGACCACCTCGCCGGCCTCCCCGAGCTGGTGACCGTCCCGGCCGACCATCCGCGGCCGCCCGTCGCCTCCTACCGGGGGGCGGAGTTCCGGTTCGCCTGGGACGCGCGGACGCACGCGGCACTGAAGGAGCTGGCGCGTACCAGCGACACCACGCTCTTCATGGTGCTGCACGCCGGCCTGGCCGCCCTGCTGACCCGGCTGGGCGCGGGCACCGACATCGCCGTGGGCTCACCGATCGCCGGGCGTACCGACGAGCAGCTCGACGACCTGGTGGGCTTCTTCGTCAACACCCTCGTGCTGCGCACCGACACCTCCGGCGACCCCACGTTCGCCGATCTGCTGGAGCAGGTGCGGGAGACGAGCCTGGCGGCCTTCACGCACCAGGACGTGCCGTTCGAGTACCTCGTCGAGAAGCTCAACCCCCGCCGCACGACCGCCCACCACCCGCTCGTCCAGATCATGCTCGCCCTGCAGAACACCGCGTACGTCACCTTCGGGCTCCCCGGACTCCACACCCGCCTCGAACAGCCCGGCCCCGGCGGCTCCCAGTTCGACCTGACCGTCAACCTGGCCGAGACCTTCGACGCCGACGGCAACCCCGCCGGGCTCACCGGCATCATCGACTACGCCACCGACCTGTACGCACCCGCCACCGTCGAGGCCCTGGCCGCCCGATGGGCCCGCCTCCTCGACGCCGCGGCAGCCGCACCGGACGAACCCGTCGGCGCGCTGCCCGTGCTCACCGCCGAAGAACACGCACTCCTGCTCACCCACTGGGGCACCAACGACGATCCCGCGGCCCCCCTGCCCCTCCCGGCACTCATCGAACGACAGGTCCGTGCCACCCCCGACGCCACCGCGCTGACCGACGCCGCCGGCTCCCTCACCTACGCCGAACTCAACGCCCGCTCCAACCGGATCGCCCACTGGCTCCTGGGCCGGTGGCCGGGCACGCCAACGGGCACGGCAACCGAGCGGATCGTGGCCCTCGCCGCACCCCGCACCGTGCTGCACATCACGGCCGTCCTCGGCATCCTCAAGGCCGGAGCGGCCCACCTGCCCGTCGACCCGGACCACCCGGCCGAACGCATCGCCACCGTGCTCGCCGACGCCGCACCGGCCGCGCTCCTCACCACCCGCGCCATCGCCGAGCGCCTCCCGGCCGGCCTGCCCACCGAGGTCGTCCTCCTCGACGCCCCGGCCGTCGTCGCCGAACTGAGCGACCAACCGGACGCCGACCCGCTCGACGCCGCCTGCCGTGTGCGGGCGAGCGCCGACCACCCCGCGTACGTCATCTACACCTCCGGCTCCACCGGGCACCCCAAGGGCGTCACCGTCACCCACGCCGGACTGCCCGCACTCGCCGCCACACTCGACCGCTTCGCCGTGGCGGCCGGCAGCCGCATCCTGCAGTTCACCTCGCCCAGCTTCGACGTGTCGGTGATGGAACTGCTGATGGGTTTCACCGCCGGCGCCACCCTCGTCCTGCCCGGCACCGACCGGCTCGCGGGGGACGAACTCGCCCGCGTCCTCGCCGATCAGCGCATCAGCCACCTCTTCATCCCGCCCTCCGTCCTGCAGACCCTGCCGCCCGGCACCGAGGACGCCCTGCCCGACCTCGCCTGCGTCGTCGTCGCGGGCGAGGCCTGCCCGCCCGACCTCGTCCGGCGCTGGGCGCCCGGCCGCCGGATGGTCAACGCCTACGGGCCCACCGAGACCACCGTCTACGCCACCACCAGCGGACCGCTCACCGGAGCCGGCGCGCCCATCGGCCGCCCGGTGACCGGCGCCCGCGTCCACGTCCTCGACGACCGGCTGCGGCCCGTCCCGCCGGGCGTGCGCGGCGAGCTGTACGTGGCCGGCCCCGCCCTGGCCCGCGGCTACCTCGGCCGCCCCGGGCTCACCGCCGAACGGTTCGTCGCCGACCCGTACGCCACCGCGCCGGGCGAACGCATGTACCGCACCGGCGACGTCGTCCGCTGGAACTCCGACGGACAGCTGGAGTACCTCGGCCGGGCCGACGACCAGGTCAAGGTGCGCGGCTTCCGCGTCGAACCCGGCGAGATCGAGGCCCAACTGCGCCGCGCGCCCGGCGTCGCCCAGGCCCTCGTCGTCGCCCGCGACCACCAGGACGACGACAGGCGGCTGGTCGCGTACGTCGTACCGGAGGACGGCGCGCGGTTGTCGGACGCCGGCGTGCGCGAGGTCTTGCGCGAGCGGCTGCCCGGCTACATGGTCCCGTCGGCGATCGTGGTGCTGGACGCCTTCCCGCTGAGCCCGAACGGCAAGGTGGACCGCGCCGCGCTGCCCGCGCCGGACTACGGGCCGGGCACGCGACGGGCGCCGCGCACGCCGCAGGAGGAGATCCTCTGCGCGCTCTTCGCCGAGGTGCTGGGGCTCGGTGAGGTGGGAATCGACGACGACTTCTTCGACCTCGGCGGGCACTCCCTGCTGGCGACCCGGCTCGTCAGCCGCATCCGCCGCGCCCTGGGCGCCGAAGTGCCCCTGCGCACCCTCTTCGACGCACCCTCCGTCGCCCGGCTCGCCCGCCACCTCGCCCCCGGCGACGTCCGCGCCGCACTCACCACGCGGCCACGGCCGCAGCGGCTGCCACTGTCGTACGCGCAGCAGCGGCTGTGGTTCCTCCACCAGCTCGAAGGCCCCTCGGCGACCTACAACATGCCCCTCGCCCTGCGCCTCACCGGGCAGCTCGACGTGGCGGCGCTGGAAGCCGCCCTCAACGACGTGATCGCCCGCCACGAGCCGCTGCGCACCCGGTTCCCCGAACGGGACGGTCACCCGTACCAGCACGTCCTCGCCCCGCAGCAGGCGCGGCTCGACCTGCCGGTCGAGCGGATCGCCGAACACCGGCTCCGGCAGGCGGTGGAGGAGACCGCGCGCCTCGGCTTCCGCCTGGAGCGCGAGATGCCGGTGCGGGCGCGGTTGCTCGTGCTGGGGCCGCAGGAGTCGGTGCTGGTGCTCGTCATTCACCACATTGCGGGTGACGGCTGGTCCATGGGGCCGCTGGCGCGGGATGTCGTGGCGGCGTACGGGGCGCGGCGGGCGGGAGGTGCCGGACCGGAGTGGTCGGCGCTGCCGGTGCAGTACGCGGACTACACGGTGTGGCAGCGTGAAGTGCTGGGCGAGGAGTCGGATCCGGGAAGTCTGTTCGGGCAGCAGTTCCGGTACTGGGAGGAACGGCTGGCCGGCCTGCCGGACGGAGTGACCGTCCCTGCCGACCGGCCCCGGCCCGCCGTGGCCTCGTACGCCGGTGACGCGATCCGCGTCGACCTCGGGCCGCAGACGCACGACGCCCTGCGGCAGCTGGCGCGCTCTTCGGGCACGACGCTGTTCATGGTGCTGCACGCGGGGCTGGCCGCGCTGCTGACCCGGCTGGGCGCGGGCACCGACATCGCGGTCGGCAGCGGTGTGGCCGGGCGCACGGACGAGGCCCTCGACGATCTCGTCGGATTCTTCGTGAACACGGTGGTGCTGCGGACGGACACGGCGGGGAACCCGTCGTTCGGTGAGTTGCTGGAGCGGGTGCGGGAGTCGAGTCTGGCGGCGTTCGCGCATCAGGAGGTCCCGTTCGAGTATCTGGTGGAGCGTCTCAATCCGCAGCGGTCGGCGGGGCGGCATCCGTTGTTCCAGGTGGCGCTGGTGCTGCAGAACAACGAAGAGGGCCGCTTCGACCTGCCGGACCTGCAGGTCCGCACCGAACCCCTCGGCACCGGCACATCGAAGTTCGACCTCACTGTGAGCGTCTCCGAGACCTTCGACGAGGCGGGCCGCCCGGCCGGAGTCACGGGCTTCGTGGAGTTCGCCACCGACCTGTACGAGCGGGGGACGGCGGAGGCGTTCGCGGCCCGGTGGGTGCGGCTGCTGGCGGAAGCGGCGGCGGAGCCGGGGCGGGCGATCGGCGAGCTGGAGGTCCTGGCGGGCGGGGAGCGGGAGCGCCTCCTGCGTGAGTGGGGCGTCGGTGGGGTGGCGGAGCCGCGGAGTTGGCCGGCGCTGTTCGGGGAGTGGGTGCGGGCCGATGCGGGTGCGGTTGCGGTGGTGGAGGGGGACACCGCCTGGTCGTACGGGGAGTTGGACGCCCGTGCCGATCGCGTTGCGTGGTGGTTGATCGAGCGTGGGGTCGGCCCGGAGGACGTGGTGGGGGTGTCGGTGCCTGCGGGTGCGGGGCAGGTGGCTGCGGTGCTGGGGGTGCTGAAGGCGGGGGCGGCGTACCTGCCGGTGGACGTGGAGTACCCGGCGGAACGCGTTCGGCAGGTGCTGGACGATGCGGGTGCTGCGGTGGTCCTCGACGACGCGGCTTTGGCCGAGGCGCTGGCGATGCAGCGCGACTCGGGGCCGGTGGTGCGGTTGTTGCCGCAGCATCCGGCGTATGTGATCTATACGTCGGGTTCGACGGGGACGCCGAAGGGTGTGGTGGTCTCGCATCAGGGCTTGGCGGGGTTGGCTGCGGGGCTGCGGGAGAGGTCGGGGGTCCGGCCGGGGGCGCGGGTGTTGCGGGCGGCGTCGCTGAGCTTCGATGCGTCGGTGTTGGAGATGCTGCTGGCGTTGTCGTCGGGTGCGGCGTTGGTGGTGGCGACGGATCGTGGGCAGCTGGCGGGGGAGGGGCTGGAGTCGCTGCTGTCCGGCAGCGGGGTCACGCATGCCTTCCTGCCGCCGTCGGTGTTGATGTCGCTGCCTGCCAGTGCGTCGGAACGGTTGCCGCAGCTGGAAACGCTGATGGTGGGTGCGGAAGCGTGCCCGCCGGAGGTGGTCGCCGCTTGGTCGGAGGGCCGTCGCATGGTGAATGCGTACGGTCCGACCGAGGCCACGGTGGCGGTGGCGATGAGCCGCCCGCTGACGGGAGAGCGCGCGCCGGTGGGTGCCCCCGTTCCCGGGGTGCGGCTGCTGGTCCTCGACGAGCGGCTGGGGGTGGTTCCACAGGGTGTTGCGGGCGAGTTGTATGTTGCCGGGCCCGCTCTGGCGCGTGGTTACGGTGGGCGTCCCGATCTGACTGCCGAGCGGTTCGTGGCCTGTCCTTATGTGCCGGGTGAGCGGATGTACCGGACCGGCGATCTGGTGCGCTGGGCGGGCGACGGTCAGCTGGAGTTCCTGGGCCGGACCGACGACCAGGTGAAGATCCGGGGCTTCCGTATCGAGCCCGGCGAGGTGGAGTCCGTCCTGCGCGCCCAGCCCGGCGTGGCCCAGGCCGTCGTCGTGGCGCGCAGGCATCAGGAACACGACACCCGCCTCGTCGCCTACATCGTGCCGTCCGGCTCGGACGGTGGTGGGGACAGCGCGTTCGCCGGAGAGCAGGTCGATGAATGGCAGGAGATCTACGAGTCGGTGTATGCCCGGCCGGATTCGGAGGTGCTGGGTGAGGACTTCGCCGGCTGGAACAGCTCCTACACCGGTGAACCGATTCCACTGAGTGAGATGCGGGAGTGGCGGGATGCTGCTGTGGCGCGTGTGTGTGAGCGACAGCCGCGGCGGGTGCTGGAGATCGGTGTAGGTTCGGGCCTGTTGCTGGGGCGCGTGGCGGGTGGGGTCGACTCCTATTGGGCCACCGATTTCTCCCCGGCTGTCATCGACCGGTTGAGTGCGCAGGTCGCCGCGGCTGGCTGGGAGCACGTGCAGCTGTTGTGCCGTCCTGCCGACGACTTCACTGATCTGCCGGCGGGTTTCTTCGACACGATCGTGGTCAACTCGGTCGTCCAGTACTTCCCCGACCACCACTACCTGCAGCGTGTCCTGGAGCAGGCATGGCAGCTCGTGGCCGATGGCGGCCGGATCCTGGTCGGTGACGTCCGCCACCGTGGTTCGGTCCGTGCCTTCCACACCGCCGTCCACGCCCCCCACGCCACGGACACCAATCACCTTCGGGCAGCGGTCGAGCAGGCAGTGGTCACCGAGAAGGAACTTCTCCTCGATCCCGGCTTCTTCACCACCTGGGCCGCTGCCCGGCACATCGCGGTCGACGTTCGTCTCAAGCGCGGCACCAGCCACAACGAACTCACCCGTCACCGCTACGAGGTCACCCTTCACAAATCCCGAGAAGCCACAGACGTTTCCACTGTCCCGAGCCTCACCTGGGGCCAGGACATCAGTACCCTGGACGACGCCACCGCCACCGGCCCCGTCCGCATCACCGGCATCCCCAACCCCCGCCTGACCGGCGAGGTCGCCGCCGCGCGGGCAGCGGCCGGCAGCGCGCCGGTGCAGCGCATCCGTGAGCTGCTGGCCGAGGTGACTGAGGACGCAGGGCCGGATCCGGAAGCTGTTCACCGCTGGGCCGCGCAGCAGGGGTGCCGGGCCCTCCTCACCTGGAACCCCCAGGAGGTGGACCGGTACGACGCGGTGCTCGTCCCGTACTCCGACGAGTCCCGGGCATTCACAGGGACGTACGCGCCCGTCGCCGAGCGGCCGTTGTCGGCGCTCGTCAGCGACCCGGCCCGCGCCCGCGGCACCGGCGAACTGGTCACCGACCTGCGGCACACGCTCAAGGAGGTGCTCCCGGCCCACCTCGTGCCGTCGGCGATCGTCGCCCTCGACGCCTTGCCCCTCACCACCGGCGGCAAGGTGGACCGGGCCGCGCTGCCCGCGCCGGACTACGGCTCGGGCGCGCGGCGGGCGCCGCGCACGCCGCAGGAGGAGATCCTGTGCGGGCTGTTCGCGGAGGTGCTGGGCCTGGCGGAGGTGGGGATCGACGACGACTTCTTCGACCTCGGCGGGCACTCCCTCCTCGCCACCAAACTCATCAACAGGATCCGCACCACCCTCGGCGCCGAAGTGCCCCTCCGCACCCTCTTCGACGCCCCCACCGTGGCCCGGCTGGTACGGCAGCTGCGGAGTGCCGACGCGCCTCGTACCGCCCTCGCCCCCCGTCCGCGCCCCGCCGTCCTGCCCTTGTCGTTCGCGCAGCAGCGGTTGTGGTTCCTGTACAAGTTCGAGGGGCCGTCTTCGACCTACAACATGCCGCTGGCCCTCCGGCTCACCGGGCAGCTGGACGTACCGGCCCTGGAGGCCGCCCTCAACGACGTGGTCGCCCGCCATGAGTCGTTGCGGACGGTCTTCCCCGACACCGACGGCCGTCCCCGGCAGCACGTCCTCACCCCGCAGGAGGCCCGACTGCGGCTGCCCGTCGAGCAGGTCGACGAGGGGGAGGCCGTCCGCACCCGGATCCATGAGATCGTCCGGCACGGGTTCGCCCTTGACCGGGAGATTCCGTTCCTCGCCCGACTGCTGTCCGTGGGGGAAGGAACGGACGCATGGGTGCTGGTGCTGGCCCTGCACCACATTGCGGGCGACGGCTGGTCCTCCGGACCGCTGGCACGCGACCTGGCCGTTGCGTACGCGGCGCGTGTGGCGGGCGAGGCGCCGCAGTGGGCGCCGCTGCCCGTGCAGTACGCGGACTACACCCTCTGGCAGCACGAACTGCTCGGCGACGACAGCGATCCCGACAGCGTCTTCGCCCGCCAGGCCCGCTACTGGACCGACCACCTCGCCGCTCTGCCCGAGCAGGTGACGGTACCGGCCGACCATCCGCGGCCGCCCGTCGCCTCGTACGAGAGCGACACCCTCTCCTTCTCGCTCGACGCGCGGGCGCACGAGGCGCTGAGGGAGCTGGCGCGTACCAGCGGCACCACCTTGTTCATGGTGCTGCACGCCGGCCTGGCCGCTCTCCTCACCCGGCTCGGGGCGGGCACCGACATCGCCGTCGGTTCGCCGATCGCCGGGCGTACGGACGAGGGGCTGGACGACCTGGTCGGCTTCTTCGTCAACACCCTCGTCCTGCGCACGGACACCTCCGGCGACCCCACGTTCACCGACCTGCTGGAGCAGGTGCGGGAGACGAGTCTGGCGGCCTTCACCCACCAGGACGTGCCCTTCGAGTACCTCGTCGAGAAGCTCAACCCGCACCGCACGACGGCCCGTCACCCGCTCGTCCAGGTCATGCTGGCCCTGCAGAACACCGCAGACGTCCACTTCGAGCTGCCCGGACTTCGTGCGCAGTACCAGGACCCGGGCGCCGCAGGCTCGCAGTTCGATCTGACGCTGAGCCTGTCGGAGTCCTTCGGCAACGCGGGCGATCCGGCCGGTGTTCAAGGTGTTGTGGAGTTCGCCAAGGATCTGTACGACCGGGGGACGGTGGAGGCGCTCGTGGCGCGCTGGGTACGGCTGCTGGCAGCTGCCGCAGCCGCACCGGGCCGGCCGATCAGCGCCCTACCGGTCCTCACCGAGGACGAGCGGGAGCGCCTCCTCGACGACTGGGGCGCCGGCGGAGAACCGGGCCCGCAGCGGACGTGGCCTGCCCTGTTCGAGGAGCGGGTGCGGGCCGATGCGGGTGCGGTGGCCGTGGTGGAGGGGGACACCACGTGGACGTACGCGCAACTCGACGTACGGGCGAGCCGGGTCGCGTGGTGGTTGATCGAGCGCGGGGTCGGCCCGGAGGACGTGGTGGCGGTGTCGGTGCCTGCGGGTGCGGGGCAGGTGGCCGCGGTGCTGGGCGTGCTGAAGGCGGGCGCGGCGTACGTACCCGTGGATGCCGACTACCCCGCCGAACGCATCCGTCGGCTGCTCGCCGATTCCAACGCCGCCGTCGTTCTCGACGACGCGGCCTTGGCCGAGGCGCTGGCGACGCGGCGCGATTCGGGGCCTGTGGTGCGGTGGTTGCCGCAGCATCCGGCGTATGTGATCTATACGTCGGGTTCGACGGGCACGCCGAAGGGTGTGGTGGTCTCGCATCAGGGCTTGGCGGGGTTGGCGACAGGGCTGCGGGAGCGGTCTGGCATTCGCCCGGGCGCCCGGGTGCTGCGGGCAGCCTCTCTGAGTTTCGATGCGTCGGTTCTCGAA
The DNA here is from genome assembly GCF_039532865.1 of Streptomyces luteosporeus. Classification (NCBI taxonomy): domain Bacteria; kingdom Bacillati; phylum Actinomycetota; class Actinomycetes; order Kitasatosporales; family Streptomycetaceae; genus Streptomyces; species Streptomyces luteosporeus. Next base: position 60,750 of record NZ_BAAASL010000005.1, on the reverse strand, counting down.
ATGCTGCTGGCGTTGTCGTCGGGTGCGGCGTTGATCGTGGCAGCGGATCGTGCGCAGCTGGCGGGGGAGGAGCTGGAGTCCCTGCTGTCGGCCGGCGGGGTCACGCACGCGTTCCTGCCGCCGTCCGTGTTGATGTCGCTGCCCGCTGGCGCCCCGGAACGGTTGCCGCAGCTGGAAACGCTGATCGTCGGCGCGGAAGCGTGCCCGCCCGAGCTGGTAGCGGCCTGGTCCCCGGGGCGTCGCATGGTCAACGCCTACGGCCCGACGGAGGCCACAGTCGCTGTGGCGATGAGCCGCCCGTTGTCCGGCCACCGAGCACCCGTGGGCGGTCCCGTCCCCGGCGTACGGCTCCTGGTCCTCGACGAGGGCCTCGGCCTCGTCCCTCCCGGCGTACCCGGCGAGCTGTACGTTGCCGGGCCCGGCCTGGCCCGCGGCTACCTCGGCCGCCCCGACCTGACCGCTGAACGGTTCGTGGCCTGCCTCCATGCCTCGGGTGAGCGGATGTACCGGACCGGCGATCTGGTGCGCTGGGCGGGCGACGGTCAGCTGGAGTTCCTGGGCCGGACCGACGACCAGGTGAAGATCCGGGGCTTCCGTATCGAGCCCGGCGAAGTGGAATCCGTCCTGCACGCCCAACCGGGCGTCGCCCAGGCCGTCGTCGTGGCACGCCGGCACCAGGAACACGACACCCGCCTCGTCGCCTACGTCGTGCCGACCCCCGCTCTCGACGGGCGGCTCTCCTCGTCCGCCTCCCTCAGCACCTCCCTCCGCGACGTCCTCCGCACCCGGCTGCCCGCGCACATGGTGCCGTCGGCCGTCGTCGTCCTGGACGCCCTGCCGCTCACCCCCAGCGGCAAGGTGGACCGGGCCGCGCTGCCCGCGCCGGACTACGGATCCGGCACGCGACGGGCGCCGCGCACGCCGCAGGAGGAGGCCCTCTGCGCGCTCTTCGCGGATGTGCTGGGCGTGCCCGAGGTCGGCATCGACGACGACTTCTTCGACCTCGGCGGGCACTCCCTGCTGGCGACTCGCCTCGTCAGCCGCATCCGCAGCGTGCTGGGCGCGGACATCGCCCTGCGGACGCTGTTCGACGTACCGACGGTGGCCGGCCTGGCCCAGCACGTGGGCGCCGCGTCGGACACCGCCCGTACCGCCCTCGCCCCCCGTCCGCGTCCCGCCGTCCTGCCCTTGTCGTTCGCGCAGCAGCGGCTGTGGTTCCTGTACAAGTTCGAGGGGCCCTCCTCGACCTACAACATGCCGCTCGCCCTACGCCTGACCGGACAGCTGGACGTGCCGGCCCTGGAGGCAGCCCTCAACGACGTGATTTCCCGTCACGAGCCGCTGCGTACGGTCTTCCCCGACACCGACGGCCGCCCCCGGCAGCACGTCCTCACCCCGCAGGAGGCCCGTCTCCCGCTGCCCGTCGTGCCGGTGCGGGAGGAGCAGGTGGCGGAGGGGGTGCGCGAGACCGTGCGGTACGGATTCGCGCTCGACCGGGAGATCCCCGTGCACGCCCGGCTGCTGTCCGTGGGGCCGGAGGAGTCGGTCCTGGTGCTCGTCGTCCACCACATCGCGGGCGACGGCTGGTCGATGGGGCCGCTGGCACGTGACCTGGTGGCCGCCTACGGGGCCCGGCTGGAGGGCGGTGCGCCGCAGTGGTCGCCGCTGCCGGTGCAGTACGCGGACTACACGCTCTGGCAGCACGAAGTGCTCGGCGACGACAGCGATCCCGACAGCCTCTTCGTCCGTCAGGCCCGCTACTGGACCGACCACCTCGCCGCTCTGCCCGAGCAGGTGACCGTGCCGGCCGACCGGCCCCGCCCGGCCGTCGCCTCCCATCAGGGCGACGTGGCACCGCTGGCGGTCGACGCCCGCACGCACGCCGCCCTCAAGGAACTCGCCCGCGCCTCCGGCACCACGCTCTTCATGGTGCTGCAGGCCGGTCTGGCCGCGCTGCTCACCCGGCTCGGGGCGGGCGAGGACATCACCTTGGGCTCGCCCGTCGCCGGCCGGGGGGACGAGGGGCTGGACGATCTGGTCGGCTTCTTCGTCAACACCCTCGTCCTGCGCACCGACACCTCCGGCGACCCCGCCTTCTCCACCCTCCTCTCCCGCGTCCGGGAGACGAGCCTTGCGGCCTACACCCACCAGGACGTGCCCTTCGAGTACCTCGTCGAGAAGCTCAATCCTCAGCGGTCCACCGCTCATCACCCCTTGTTCCAGGTGGTGCTGGTGCTGCAGAGTGGCGACGACGCCCGGTTCGAGCTGCCTGGGCTGCGCGTGCGCACGGAGCCGATCGGGGTGGGGTCGGCCAAGTTCGACGTGTTCTTCAGCGTCGCCGAGACCTTCGACGACGAGGGCCGTCCCGCCGGGCTGACCGGCCTGATCGAGTACGCCACCGACCTCTACGACGCGCAGACCGTGCGCGTGCTCGCCGACCGGTGGTCCCGGCTGCTGCGGGCGGCGGTCGCGGATCCCGGGCGGCCGATCGGTGCCCTGGAGATCCTGGGCGCCGGCGAGCGGGAAGAGCTGCTGGAGTGGTCGCGGGCCGACCGGTCCGACGAGCCGGCGGTGACGCTGCCGGAGCTCTTCGCCCGGGCAGCGGCCCGGGATCCGGGCGCCGTCGCGCTGCGCTGGGACGCCGGACACCTGTCGTACGGGGAGCTGGACCGGCTCTCCAACCGCATCGCGCACTGCCTGCTCGACCGCGGGGTGGGGCCCGAGCGGCGCGTGGCGCTGCTGATGCGGCGCGGCCCCGGGCTGGTCGCGACCGTGCTGGGCGTGCTGAAGGCCGGGGCGGCCTACGTGCCCGTCGACCCGGACTATCCGGCCGAGCGCATCGCGTTCATGTTGCAGGACGCGGAGCCCGCCCAGGTGCTCGACGACGGATGGACCGAGCGGGAGGACCTCTCGCGCTACCCGGACACGGCGCCCGACGTGACCGTCTACCCCGCGCACCCCGCGTACGTCATCTACACCTCCGGTTCCACGGGCCGGCCCAAGGGGGTGGCCGTCACCCACGCCGGCATCGCCAACCTGGCCAAGGCGCAAGTGGACGGCTTCGCCCTCACATCGCAGAGCAGGGTCCTGCAGTTCGCCTCGCCCAGCTTCGACGTGTCCGTGTGGGAGCTGGTGATGGCCTTCGCCGCCGGGGCGAGCCTGGTGGCGGTTTCGGCGGACGCGCTGGCGGGTGAAGCGTTGCAGGAGACCATGCGGCGCCAACAGGTCACGCACGTGACGCTACCGCCGTCGGTGCTGGCCACCTTGGACGGGTACGGGCCCGGCGGCGCGCTGGCCGGGCTGGAGGTGCTGCTGGTGGCGGGCGAGGCGTGCCCGCCGGACCTGGTGGGCCGGTGGGCCCCGGGCCGCCGCATGATCAACGCGTACGGGCCCACGGAGTCGACCGTCGGGGCGGCCATGAGCACGCCGCTGACCGGGCGGGAGGCCCCGGTCGTGCCCATCGGCCGGCCGTTGTACGGGCTGTCCGGGTTCGTGCTGGACGCCGGGTTGCGCCTGGTGCCGCGGGGCGTGGTGGGCGAGTTGTACGTGGCCGGTGCCGGCCTGGCCCGGGGATACCTGGGCCGGCCGGGGCTGACCGCCGAGCGCTTCGTCGCCCACCCCTTCGGCGCCCCGGGCGAGCGGATGTACCGCACGGGGGATGTGGTCCGCTGGAATGCCGAGGGCCAGCTGGAGTTCCTCGGGCGCGCCGACGACCAGGTCAAGATCCGCGGCTTCCGGGTCGAACCCGGCGAGGTGCAGGCCGCCTTGCGGCGCCTGCCCGGCATCGTGCAGGCCGTCGTCGTCGCCGACCGGCACGCGGCGGGCGACACCCGCCTGGTGGCGTACGTCGTGCCCGAGCAGCCGGAGTCCTTCTCCGCCGCGGACGTGCGCGAGGCGCTGCGCGAGCGGCTCCCGGCGTACATGGTGCCCGCGGCCGTCGTCGCCCTCGACGAGCTCGTCCTCAGCCCCAACGGCAAGGTCGACCGGCGCGCCCTGCCCGCCCCGGACTACGGGGGCGGCCCGGCGCGGCCGCCGCGCACCCCGCAGGAGGAGGTGCTGTGCGGCTTGTTCACCGAGGTGCTGGCGGTGCCGGGGGTGGGGGTCGACGACGGGTTCTTCGACCTGGGCGGGCACTCCCTGCTGGCGACCCGGCTGATCAGCCGCATCCGTGACGTCCTGGGCGTCGAGCTGCCCCTGCGGGCCCTGTTCGAGGCACCGACGGTGGCCGCGCTCGCGCAGCGGCTCGGCGGCGAGGGGGAGAGGTCCAGCGCCTTCGACGTCCTGCTGCCGCTGCGCACCAAGGGCGCCCGGCCGCCGCTGTTCTGCCTGCACTCCGGTGGAGGCATGAGCTGGAACTACGCCGCCCTGCTGCCGCACCTCGCCGCCGACGTCCCGCTGTACGGGCTGCAGGCCCGCGGCCTGGCGCACCCCGACGACCTGCCGCGGTCGCTGGAGGAGGTGGCCGACGACTGCATCGAGGCGATGCTCCGGGTGCAGCCGTCGGGGCCGTACCACCTGCTCGGCCACTCCTTCGGCGGGGTGGTGGCCCACGCCATGGCCGCCCGGCTGCGCGAGCGCGGCCAGGAGGTCGCCCTGATCGTCTGCCTGGACGCCAAACCGGCCGCCGACGAGGGCGAGCTGGAGGAACACGCGCACGAGGAGTACTACCGGGGGATCCTCGACCTGCTGGGCGTCGGGACGGAGCAGGTGCCGGCCGGGCCGATGGGCTTCGACGAGTTCGCCGAGCTGGCCCGGACCACCAACACCGTGCTCGGCAGCATCGAGGAGGAGGAATTCCTCACCATCATGCGGGTGCTGGAGAACAACATCGCCGTCACGGCGCGCTACCGGCATGAACGGGTCGCCACGCGCATGGTGCTGTTCGCGGCGACGGAGGAGACCGACACCGTGCTGGACGCCAGCAGCTGGCACCCGTACGTCGACGGTGAGGTCGTCTGCCACCGGGTGGCCACCACCCACGCCGGCATCCTCAAGCCGGAGATACTCGCCCGGATCGCCTCGGTGATCGATACGGAGCTGCGCGGGACGCGGTGACGGCGAGAAGGACAACGGCGAAAGGCCTGCGCCGCCGGCCGACGTACCGTACGTCGGCCGGCGGCGCAGGCCCCCGGACCGTCGGGCAGCAGCTGCCGTCAGGCGGAGTGGCCGCCGGACACCTCGGAGAAGGGCGGCCGCGTCACGATCATCGGGCTGCGGTTCTCGGTGACCGTGCGTTCGTTGATGACGACCTTGACGACGTCGCTGCGGCTCGGTATGTCGAACATGACCGGACGCAGGACGTTCTCCATGATGCCGCGCAGACCACGGGCGCCCGTTCCGCGCAGAATGGCCCGGTCGACGATCGCCTCCAACGCGCCCCGGCTGAACTCGAGCTCCACCTGGTCCATTTCGAACAGCTTCTTGTACTGCTTGACCAGGGCGTTGCGCGGCTCGGTCAGGGTCTTGAGCAGGGCCGCCTTGTCGAGGCTGGAGACGCGGGCGATGACCGGCAGCCGGCCGATGAACTCCGGGATCAGCCCGTACTTGACGAGGTCGGCCGGCATGACGCTGGCGAAGACGTCCCCGTCCGCGCGCGCCGTGACCGGCTCGATCTGGGCGCCGAAGCCCAGCCCGCGCCGGCCCACCCGGTCGTTGATGATGTTCTCCAGGCCCGCGAAGGCGCCGGCCACGATGAACAGCACGTTGGAGGTGTCGATCTGGATGAACTCCTGGTGCGGGTGCTTGCGCCCGCCCTGCGGCGGCACCGAGGCCGTCGTGCCCTCCAGGATCTTCAGCAGCGCCTGCTGGACGCCCTCGCCGGAGACGTCCCGGGTGATGGAGGGGTTCTCGCTCTTGCGGGCGATCTTGTCGATCTCGTCGATGTAGACGATGCCGGTCTCGGCCCGGGTCACGTCGTAGTCGGCGGCCTGCAGCAGCTTGAGCAGGATGTTCTCGACGTCCTCGCCCACGTAGCCGGCCTCGGTCAGGGCGGTGGCGTCGGCGATGGCGAACGGGACGTTCAGCAGCCGCGCCAGGGTCTGCACGAGGTAGGTCTTGCCGCAGCCGGTGGGCCCGAGCATCAGGATGTTCGACTTGGCGACCTCGACGTCCTTGTCGTCGTCCTCCATGCCCCACACGCGCTTGTAGTGGTTGTAGACGGCCACCGCCAACGAGCGCTTCGCGGCCTCCTGCCCCACCACGTACTGGTCGAGGAAACGGTGGATCTCCGCCGGCTTGGGCAGCTCCTCCAGCGGCGCCTCGGTGACGACCGCCAGCTCCTCCTCGATCAGCTCGTTGCACAACCCCACGCACTCGTCGCAGATGTGCACGCCGGGCGGGCCGGCGATGAGCTTCCTGACCTGTTTCTGCGTCTTCCCGCAGAAGGAGCACTTCAGCAGGAACCCCTCGTCACCGATGCGTGCCATGACCCGTCGACCCGTCCCCTCCGGTGCGCCGCGGCCCCGCCTGGGAACCCCGCGCGCTCTTGCGTGACTTTAACAGCTGCCCCTGCCATCCAGATGTTCCCGTCATCCCGATGCTAGGGTAATTTGACGGCCGCCCTGTGGGGGCCCGGTACGAGGAGGACAATGGCTCGGCTCAACAGGGCGCAGACGCAGGAGCGCACGCGTGCCAGGGTGCTGGCCGCCGCCCGTGAGGAGTTCGCCGAGAAGGGCTTCCGGGCCGCCAGGATCGACGCCGTCGCCGAGCGCGCCGAGCTCACCCGCGGCGCCGTCTACTCCAACTTCCCCGGCAAACGAGCCCTGTACTTCACCGTTCTGGCCGAGCGCGCCGAACGCGCGCCCGCCCCGCCGGTCACCGAGGCGGTCGGCAGCACGGCCCGCGAGGCGCTCGGCGCCCTCGCGCGCACCTGGGTCGCCCGGCTGCCCGGCACCGGCTTCGCCGACGCCGGCTGTGCGCCCGGGGGCGTCCCCCCGCAGTACGGCGAGGCCCGCATCGACGTCGACGCGCTGCCCGAAATCCTCACCGACACCCGGCTCGCACAGTCGTTCGTCGAGCTGATGAAGCTCGATGCGCTCCTCCTCGCGCTCGCCCTCGAACACCTGCGGCCGCCCCGGTCGCCTGAGGGCGCGCCCCCCGGCCGGCTCGTCCGGCTCGCCGAGACCGTGCTGACCTCCCTGCACGGAGCCCGGCAACTCGCCGCCGCCGCGCCCGGATTCGTGCAGCCCTTCGACATGGTCAGCGCGGCCGAGCGGCTGTGCGGGCTCGAACTCAACGACTGGTGGGCGCCCCCGCCCGTGCACCCGCCCGCCCGTGCCGAGGACCGGCCCTGGGAGCCGCCCGCGGCCGTCGACGCCGTACGGGCCGCGCCCGCGCCCCTGCACGAGGACGGCATCGTCGCCGTCCTCGGTCTGCACCGGCTCTCCGCGGCCGAGGAGGCCGTCCGCGCCGCACCGCCCGGCACTCCCGTCACGGTGGTCGTCGTCACCGGCGACCCCGGCGAACTCATGCCCCTCGCCCGGCTCGTCGTCGCCGAGTTGTGCGGCTGCCTGCGCAGCGCCTTCCCCCGGGCGGCCTGGCCGGCCCTGCGCGTCGTGTGCGACTCCACCGGCGCCCTCGCCGCGGCCGCGGGGGTGCCGGCCGTGGACGACGACACCGAGACGGCGATCCGCATCGAAGCCGGGCGCGTCGTCACCCGCGCCGACGGATTCGGGGCCTGCCACGCGGTGGCGTCCGCCCGGCTGACAGCAGACGCTTCCGAGGTCACCGGCCCGAGGGCCGCAGGCGTACGCGTTCCGGTGTCAGGTCCTTGACGGACGTCGCGCCGAGGAGCTGCATCGTCTGCCGCACCTCGGCGCCCAGGATGTCCAGGGCCCGCCGCACGCCGGCCCCGCCGCCCGCCATCAGCCCGTACAGGTACGCCCGTCCCACCAGTACGGCGGTCGCGCCCAGGCACACCGCGGCCACGGCGTCCGCCCCCGAGCGCACGCCCCCGTCGACGTACACCTCGGCCCGGCTGCCGATCGCCTCGGCCACCGCGGGCAGTTCCTCCAGCGGCACCGGGGCCCGGTCGAGCTGGCGGCCGCCGTGGTTGCTCACCACGACCGCGTCCGCGCCGGCCTCGACGACCGACAGGGCGTCCTCCGCGCTCTGCACGCCCTTGACCACCAGCTTGCCCGGCCACAGGGCGCGCACTTGCGCGAGATCGGCGAGCGAGGCCGCCGGATCGAACATCTGGTCGGCGAGCTCCGCGACGGTACCGCCCCACTGCCGCAAGGACGCGAACTCCAGCGGGGCGGTGGTGAGCAGGTTCAGCCACCAGCCCGGGCGCAGCGCGCCGTCGACGAACGTACGGGCGGTGAGGGCGGGCGGCAGCGTCATCCCGTTGCGCACGTCGCGCAGCCGCGCCCCCGCCACCGGCGCGTCGACCGTCAGGACGAGCGCCTCGTACCCCGCGTCCGCGGCGCGCCGGACGAGTTCCTCGCTGCGGTCCCGGTCGCGCCACAAGTACAGCTGGAACCACCGGCGGGTGCCGGGAGCCGCCGCGGCCAGCTCCGCCGCCGACGTCGTACCGAGGGTCGACAGCGCGTACGGGATGCCGGCGCGGCCCGCCGCCCGGGCCACGGCCACCTCACCCTCGTGGTGCATCATCCGCGTGAACCCGGTCGGCGCGAGCACCAGCGGCAGGGCGGAGGGGCTGCCGAGCACCGCGGCGGAGGTGTCCACGGCGGAGACGTCGCGCAGCACGCGCGGCCGGAATTCGATGCGCGCGAAAGCGGCACGGTTGCGGGCGAGCGACAACTCGTCGCCGGCGCCCCCGTCGACGTAGTCGAAGACGGCCCTCGGTACGCGGCGGCGGGCGGCTCGGCGCAGATCCGCCACGGTCGCCGCGGCGGCGAGCCGGCGCCGGGTGCCGTCGAGTTCCAGGGGGCGCGGGCGCAGCAGCGCGGCCACGTCCGCCGGCCTCGGCATCCTGCGGCGGAGACGGTCGTGGGTCATGCGAACACACTGACGGGTGGGGCCTGTTGGGCGCAATGGCCACCGGCCGCGTCAGGGATTTCCTCGACCGCGGGATCAGGGCTGCGTCGGGGGCGGGTCAGGGTGATCCCGGGCGTGCGGGAGGATCACCGCCGGAAGAGTGGACGTCGCAAGCGAAGAACGAGGAAAAACGGAGTCCCGCATGCGTCGCTCATCGGCCCTGTCCCTGGCCGCCGCCACGGCCGCCACCGCTGCCGTCGTGCTCACCATGGCCCCCGCGCAGGCGGCGACGGGCGCGTCCGGAGGTCTGGACCGCGCCGCGCTGAACGAGGCCATCGGCCTGCGCCCCACCGACGGCGCCGCGGCCGCCGTCGCCGAGGTGCACAAGGGCGCGCAGACCTGGCGGGGCACCTCCGGGGACCTGGTCACCGGCAAGCACATCAGCACCGGCGCCCACTTCCGGATCGGCAGCATCAGCAAGCCCATGGAGGCGGTGATCCTCCTCCAGCTGTCCGCCGAGGGCCGGGTCGACCTCGACGAGAGCGTGCAGCACTACCTGCCCGGCCTGCTGCCGGAGGACCGCTTCAAGGAGCCCATCACCGTACGGCAACTGCTCAACCACACCAGCGGCCTTCCCCAGGACTTCGAGGGCGCCCCCGCCTCCACACCGGACCAGGACATCGACGAGCGCCTCGACTACCTCACCTGGGACCAGATCATCCAGCAGACCCTCCGCCCCGAGGGCCGCCCCGCCCCCGGCCCGCGCTTTCGCCCCGGCACCCGGCAGGAGTACAACTCCTTCGGCTACCGCATCGCCGGCAAGCTGATCGAGCAGATCACCGGGCACCCGTACCAGTACGAGGTGGGCAAGCGCATCCTCAAGCCCCTGAAGATGCGCGAGACCAAGGCCGCGGTGCCCGGCCGCGCCACCCCCGTACCCCGCCCCTACCTCCCCGGCTACATGCCCCGGAGCAACGGCGAGCTCGTCGACGTCAACGTGCAGGGCGGCCTGCCCGCCAGCATGACCTCCACCACCGGCGACCTCGACCGCTTCATCACCGGCCTGTTCGACGGCAGCCTCCTGCGCCCGGCCCAGGCCGCCGAACTCTTCACGGTGCCCAAGGGCCTCGACGGCAAGCCCCTGCCGTACGCCAACAACCTCAACTGCAACACCGGCCCCACCAAGGGCACCGCCTGCTTCAGCGTCGGCCTGATGTCCTTCACCCTCCCCGACGGCTCGACCGTTTGGGGCAAGACCGGCAGCGAACCCGGCTACCGCAGCGGCGTCTTCGCCACCCGCGACCTCAACCGCCGAGCCGTCTACGCCTTGGGCACGTCCTCCGCCAACACCCAGAGCGCCCCGGCGGTCGGCCTGCGCCTGGCAGCGGCGGCCTTCGGGAAGTAAGGACCACGCCGGCCGGCCACTACGCGGCGCAGAACTCGTTGCCTTCGGGGTCCTGCATGACCCACCAGTGGCCGGCAGGGCCCTTGTTCACCTCCCGCACACGCGTCGCGCCCAGCCCCTCCAGACGCTCGACGAGCGCGTCGAGCCCGCCGGGCTCGCTGTGGACGTCGATGTGCAGCCGGTTCTTGCCGGCCTTGGCCTCACCGACCTCCTGGAACAGCAGCCGCCGCCCTCGCCCCACCCCGCTCGCCTCGTCGTACGGATCGTCAGGGTGCCGGATCCCGGCGAACCCGCGGAAGGTCTTGCGCCCGTGGTGCTCGACCACGGACTCCTCCCCGATCCGCCCGGCGGCCAGGAGCTGCTCAACGAGCTCACTCGGGTCCTCCACCACGTACCCCAGTGCCTGGGCCCAGAAGTCGGCGAGGGCCGGTGCGTGGGTACTGTCGATGACGAGTTTCCAGTGCAGTGTCATGAAGACGGTTATAGCGGCACCCACTGACATTCCTGGACGGTGCCGCCGACGATGAAGCCCCTCTCCTGGCGGCAGGAGAGGGGCCCGAGTTCACTTCTTGCGGCGCTTGCGGGGGGCGGGGACCGTCGGGGCCTCGGTCTCGCGGGCAGCGGCGAGGAAGGGGGCCATTGCCTCCTCGTACTGCTTCAGGGATTCAACGCCCAGGTCGACTTCGAGCCATTTGGGCACCTGGATTTCCTTGATTTCCGTCACCGGGGAACCGTCCTCGTGCATCTCCCCGGTAAAGTCCTCCATTTCCTCCGTCACCGTCACGGCGAACTTGACCGTGGTCAGATCTTCGGTCACCTCGGGGGCGAGGTCGTCGAAGTCGATGCGCTGGACGAAAATCGGCGTTGTGATCGTCTGACCGCCGACCTCGATCGTCTTCACCCCTTCCTCCACGCCCGGCTGACCCTTGTGGGTCTCGTCCACCTCGATGAATTTGGTGCCCATGGACGGCGCCTCTCCTCTGTGCTGTTGGGTGCCTAAATTCTAGGACACCACGAGCAGTTGACGCCAATTCAGGAAGCGGCGGCATGCGGCTCTTCTGTCGGTGGTACGCAGGCCGCGGCCGGGTTGTCCTGCGGCAACATCCGTCCCTAATATGGGGAAAACGGGCGTTGTTTCAAAAAGCCCCTTTGCTGGGCCCGGCGGTCGGCACGGTCGACGCAGGGCGCGGCAAGCGCATAGGAGAACGGGGTCAGTGCCACCGTGGACAGCACGACGAGGCTCGTCGCCTGGCCCAGCAGCTGCTCGGGCACTCGCTCCTGCAAAGTGGCCACGACGACCACTCCGAGGGCGCCGATACACATCTCAGTTCGAAGCGGGGCGGGGCGCCGCGCGTCGCCCGTAGGCTGATCGGCCCCAACCATCGAGGCGTCGAGGTGAATGAGCGCGAGTAGACGGATGACCCATTCCGGAGAATTGGCCCCGCTCATCATCACCTTAAGCGCCTGACAACGGGCAACTCGTGCTCCTTAATGCCAGGGGTGTCGACTTCCTGGACGCACGTGTTTGTCGACTCGGAACCCGTGGCCAGTTCTCAGCGATAGCGCATAAGTGGGGTTGGTTTCCGCAGTGGTACTCCGCTGAGCAGTCTTGCCGGATGCACGCCCTCGACCGCTCCGGGGCGCCCCGGTGCGCTCAGTCGCGCCGCAAGGCCCGGGCCAGCGCTGCGCGCGAGGTGATGCCGAGCTTGGGGAAGATCTTGTACAGGTGCGCCGCCACGGTGCGCGGCGACAGGCCCAGCTGCTTGGCTATCTCCTTGTTCGTCAGGCCCGTGGCGGCGAGTTCGGCGATGCGCAGCTCCTGCCCGGTCAGCAGCGCGTGGCCGTCCGCGGCCGTCCCCACCCGGTGGCCGGCCGCGCGCAGTTCCTGTGCACAGGACTCCTCCCACGGTCGCGCCCCCAGCCCGCGGAACGCCCGGTGCGCCTCGCGCAGGACGTCGTGGGCCTCGGAGCGGTGGTGGCGGCGCAGCCACGCGCCGTGGGCCAGCCGGAGCCGGGCGAGTTCGAAGACCCACTGCTCGGCGCCGGGTACGGCGTAGGCGTCCCGGTAGCGGGCGTCCGCCTCCTCGTCGGGCGCGGCAAGGGCGGTGGCCGCGGCGAGCAGGAAGGCGTGGTGGGCGGAGATCTCCGCCATCCGCACCGCACGCCCCGCGGCCAGGTGCGCCCGGGCCTCCTGCCGCCGTCCGGTGTGCACGGCGGCGTCCACGAGGTCGAAGAACGGCAGGTGGAACCAGGGCAGGCCGCGCGGCAGGACGCCCGGGGGCGTGAGCGACGACAGGTCGCAGTACGCGTCCTCGTAGCGGCCGTGCGCCAAGGCGGCGAGTGCGCGCAGGTGGGTGAGGTGGTCGGTGACGAACCGCATGCCGGCGCGCAGCGCCACCGGTTTGATCTGCCGTTCGCTCTCCCGCAGTGCCTCCTCGTCGCCGCGTCCGGCGGCGAAGTGGGCGTAGTAGAGCCGGAACAGCAGCGCGTTGCAGTGGTAGCCGAGTTCCTCGGCGGCCTCCGCCTCCTGCAGGCAGTCGTCCGCCGCGTCCCAGCGGCCCCGCAGGAAGTCCTGGTAGCAGCGCGCCTTCGCGATCGATCCCTGGGTGGCGTAGGAATGCTGTCCGGTGAAGCGCCGCCACATGTCCCCGTCGGCGAGGTCGGCCGCCGAAGCGGTCCACAGCAGCAGCCAGGCGCCCCCGGCCTCCTGCTCCTCGCTCATCCCCTCGGCCAGGGCGCGCAGTTCCGCAGCCACGCCGTGGGCGGTGCGGGCCGGATCGGACCAGGCACGGTGGCACAGCCGGGCCAGCGGGGACACGTTCTCCGGGTGCTTCTCCAGGTGATGCTCCAGCGCGTGCCAGGCCCGGGGGTCGTCGGTGTAGGTGGCGGCCAGCAGCAGTTTGAAGAAGACCTGTTCGGCCAGCCCGCCGAAGGTCTCCGCACCCGGTGCGGCGAGAGCCTCCAGCACCCCGGGCAGCAGGGCGACCGACGAGGCGAAGTCGACCCGGTGGCTCTGGTCGACATACACCACGGCGTAGGAGAACAGCGGAGCGATGTCGGACGGCACGGACACCCGTCGCAGTTCCTCCACCAGCTTCGCGGTGTAGCGCACCCGGCCGCTCCGGGCGGCCATGACGGCGGCCCAGGTCAGCCGGCGGGCACGGGAGGCGGGGTCGGTGCTCAGGGCCGCCGCCCGGTCCAGCAACAGCGCCCCCTCGGCGTCACCGCCGCGCCGCGCGATGCGCCGGCCCGCTTCCTGGAGCCGGGCGGCGAGGTCCTCGTCCGGCACGAAGGCCGCGGACGACTCGTGGACCAGCCTGCGGGGGTCGTCCGCCCCCAGGCCCGACGCGAGGATCCGGTGGGCCTCGCGCCGCGCCGGCCCGGCGGCGGTGGAGATCACCGCGCTGCGTACCAGCGGATGCCGGAACGCCAGTCTCCCGGAGGTGTCCAGCCGCGCCAGCCCGCTCGCCTCGATCTCGTCGAGCACCGTCTCCGCGGCGCCCCCGGCGACCTCGTGCAGCCAGGCTCCGGTGTCGGCGGCCGGCGACCAGCCGCCGAGGGCGGTCAGCAGCAGGGTGCGGGCGGCCGGGGCGGACAGGGACCGCAACCGGCCGGCGAACAGCCGCTCCAGCCGCTGTCCGAGCGGCAGGCGCTCCGGGAGGGGGACGATGCCCCTGACGTGGTCGTCGTGCAGCTGCCGGGGCAGCTCCACGAGCGCCAGCGGATTGCCCGCGGCCTCGTGCAGCACGCGGTCGGCGGTGGTGGCCGCCAGCTCCGGGTGCCGCTGTTCCAGCAGGGCGCTCGCGTCCGCGGGGTCCAGGGCACCGACCTCCACCGGCTGCGTCGGCCATCCCTCCGCGGCGGCGCCGTCGGGGCGGCACGCGCTGACGATGACGAGCGGCAGTTCCGAGATCCGCCGGTGGAGGAACGCGAACACGGTCGCGCTCGACGAGTCGACCCAGTGCAGGTCGTCGATCAGGAGCAGCAGGGGCTGCCGGCTCGCCGCGTCGGCGAGCAGCGCCAGGGCGGACGCACCCACGGCGAAGCCGTTCGGGGGCAGTCCCTCCCGCAGCCCCAGCGCGCTTTCCAGCGCCTCCCTCCGGCCTCGCGGCAGCACCTCGGAACGCCGCAGCAGCGGACAGAGCACCTGATGCAGCGCGCCGAACGCGAGTTCCGTCTCGGCCTCCGCGCCGACCGCTCGCAGAACGGCGAACCCGGCCTCCCGCGCCCGTGCCTCCGTCCACTCCAGCAGGGCCGTCTTGCCGATGCCCGCCTCGCCGCGCAGCAGCGTCGCCGAGCCTCCCGCCCCGTGGCGCGCATCGTCCAGCGCACGGCTCAGCAGCGACAACTCCCGCTGCCGCCCCACGAGGATTCCGCCATCGGCTACGGACGCCACGGTTGCTCCCTGTCCCCATTTCGACGTGCCGGGGCACACCGTGGTCCGGCGTGCGGCTCAGAATATCCGCCTGCGCCCCTTCCAAGATCATCAAATGGCCCGGCCGGCAGACACATGACCGATTACGAAGGGAGATTGGCCAGTCACATGACCTACCTCCCGAGGGCGCCACGGCCGCAGGCTCGAAGCCCGACGACAGCAGGGCCGGACGGCAGCAGGGCCCGACGACACAAGGGAGAGCCATGAGCTCCGCGGCCACGACCGCCACCGTGCCCGTACGAGGCGGCGGCGCACCACGCCACCGCCCGCTCGCTGCGGCCCCCGCCCGCCGGCGAACCGGGACCCCCACGGGCCAGGGAGCCGAGCCGGTCCGCCGTGCCGGCGCACACACCGTCGGTGCTCTGCGGATCCGTACGGTCACGGGACCCGCCCCGGCGGTGGTGCGGCCTTGGTCGCCCCGCCGGTGCGGGGAAGCGCCGACGCCCTGCCCGAGGACACCGCCGGTTCCCTCGTCGTCGCCGTCCACGGACACGGAACCGCGACCTTCGTCCAGCGCGGCGAGGTCCTCGCCTGCGGCCCGCACGACCTCGTCGTCCTCGACACCGCCGTGCCGCTCGCCTTCCACGAGGCGGAGGACTTCGCACTGCACCTCGTCGACGTGCCGCGTCGGGTGCTGGGCCTGTCCCGGGCGGACACCGAGCGCCTGTGCCGCCTCCACCCGCACACCCGCGGCGACGTGGCGGCCCTGGTGGGCCCCTTGCTGACGCACCTCGCCACCACGGGGCCGGCCCTCTCGCCGCGTCCGGCGGAGCACCTTGCCGCCGTCGTCGTCGAACTGCTCAGAACCCTCGTACGGGAGGCGGGGCCGGCCGATGCCCCCGCCGCACCCCCGGGCGGACGGGAGCGGCACGTCCTGGCGTCTCGTCTGCGGGCGTACGCGAACGAGCACTTGTGGGACCGCGACCTCACCCCCGAGAGCATCGCCGCCCACCACCACATCTCGACCCGCTTCCTGCACAAGGTGTTCGCGGCCGAAGGCACCACGGTCGTCCGCTGGATCCAGCGGCGGCGGCTCGACGAATGCCGCAGGGAACTCGCCCGCACCCGTCCCGGCCGGTCCCGGCCCGCCGTGGGGGCGGTGGCGAAGCGCTGGGGGGTCGCCAACCCCGCGCACTTCAGCAGGATCTTCCGCGCGGCCTACGGCACGACACCCACCGCCTGGCGTGACGCGCACACCACGGCGCCCGTCATGGAGACGGAGAACGCCGCAGCGGCACGGCTGCGGAGAGCGGCCCCGGCTCCCTCGGCTCCCTCGCGCGCCACTCCCGCGGGGACCTCCCGTACACCGCTTTGAAGACGCGGCTGAAGTGGGCCTGGCTGGGGAACCCCCAGCGCAGGGCCACCGCCGAGACGGTCGGAGAACCCGGCCCGGGCGCGGCCCGGGCCAGTTCCCTGCCGCACTCCTCCAGCCGGCGCCGCTGGATCAGCCGCGCGACGGTCACCTCCTCGCCCTCGAAGAGCCGGTGGAGATAGCGCACGGATATGCGGTGAGCCCGGGCGATCGACTCCGGGGTGAGGCCGGGGTCGCCGAGATGGTTGTCGATGAAGCGGCGTACGGCGGGCAGCAGGTGATCACGCGCCGTGCCCGGCCGGTCGTCGTCGTCCTCCGCATGCTCGTCCACCAGTGCCGCCAGGAGGTCGGCGACGTTGCCGGAGAGCGCATCGCCCACGGACGGTGCGATGTGCGCCGCCCGGACCGCGAGACGTTCCAGGAAGGGAACCAGCAGCGCCGTCACCCCCTCCCGCGGCGCGAAGGCGCGCCCGGCCACCGTCCGCAACCGCGCCGGGGGCACGTCCACGACCCGCGCGGGAAGCCGGAAGACGCACAGGCGGCCACGCTGCTTCTGTTCCAGGCAGAACGGCCGCCGCAGATCGATCACCGACAGCTCTCCCGGCAGCAGCGCCGTGCCGCGCCCGTCCTGCGTCAGGGCCGCGGTCCCGGCCTGCTGGAGGGCGACGGCGATCCCGTCGGCGGGCGAGCGGGCGACGAGCCCGGGCGTCCGGCTCAGACGCACGGGCCCCGTCTCCAGCGACAGCACGCGCAGATAGCCCAGGTGATGGACGTCGAACGCGCCGTCAAAACCGTGCTCGCGCCGTGCCTTGACGTGCACCGCGGCGCCCAGGGCCCGCTCGAACCCCCGGTGCCGGTCGGCCGGCCGGCCGTCTCCGGAATACGTCCGCATGGGGCTCCTCGCTCTCTTCCCGGTCGGGGTACCCGACCAGCGTGCGGGTGCCGCACAGCCGCCTGTTAGGTCACTTGACTGACCGCTGAGCCACGGCAGTCGTGCGCCCGGGTCGTGCGCCCGTGGACAAGAACGTGTGCACGCGACGGCAGCCCGGCGCCCCGGACCCGGCCTAGCGTCCAGCGGGTGCCCGTGAGCCGGCCGCGGCGGGCACGGCTCCGCCTGCCCCGGGCCTCGCGCGCGACGGGACGGACTCCACGCGGCCCGAGGAGACACCCCCACATGACCACCAGCGGCAGCGGCGCCGGCCCGGAGAGCAGCGGTACGACGGGCCCGGGACCGGCCCCCGGCCCGGACGCGGACCTGCAGGCAGCCTGCCGGCCGGGCCGGTACTTCGAGCCCGACCTGCGGCGTATGACGAGGATCAATCTGCGGCCCATCGCCTCCCCGATGCCGCTGGGCTTCTACGCCGTGGCGATGGCCTCCGCCGTCGTCGGCTGTCTGCAGCTCGGCCTCTTCGAGGCCGGGGCGCAGCGCGCCGTCGCCCTCACCGTGCTGCCCGCCTTCGTCCTCCAACTGCTCGTGGCCGTCCTGGCCTTCGGTGCCGGCGACGTGCTGGCCGCCTCCCTCATGGCCTGCTTCTCCGGCATGTGGCTCGCCAACGCACTGGTCCTCGCGCTGGACCCGCCCGGCGGCACCCGGGTACTGGGGGTGCTCAACGTGATGTTCACCGTCTTCGCGCTGATGACGGCCGCCGTGGCCGCGCGCAAACGCGCTCTGTGGCTGGTGCTGTGCATCGCCGTGCCCCGCTTCGCCGTCGCCGCCGCCCACAACTTCAGCGGCGCGCCCTGGCTGGGCAGGGCCTCGGGGGCACTGGGCCTGCTCCTGGCCGCCATGGCGATGTACACGGCCTTCGCGCTGCTGCTGGAGGACATGCGGGGCGAAGAGGTCCTGCCCGTCGGGCGCAGCGGGCACGCGCACGCAGCGGTTCAGGGCGACCTGCGGACGCAGCTGAGGGACCTCGAACGGCAGGCGGGCGTACGACGCACGCTCTGACCCTTCCGCCCTCCCCGACTCCTTCCCGAGCCCTTCCCGACCCCTCCCGTCCCCCCGAAAGGCCAGAACATGACGACGATGCCGGTCAGCGGTATCACCCCCGTACCCGATCACAACGCCCCGGACAGCGCCGACCTCGTCGTGCGCAACGCGAAGATCTTCACCGGAGATCCCGGCCGCCCCGCGGCGAGTGCCGTCGCCGTGCGCGACGGCCGGATCACGGCGCTCGGTGACGACCGGGACATCGCGCAGCACGTCGGCACCCGGACGAGGGTCGTGGACGCGCTGGGCCGGCGGGCCGTTCCCGGTCTGAACGACTCCCATCTGCACGTCATCCGCGGCGGCCTCAACTACGTCCTCGAACTGCGCTGGGACGGTGTTCCCACGCTCCGGCAGGCGCTGGCCATGCTCCGGGAACAGGCGGGCCGCACTCCCAAGGGGCAGTGGATACGGGTCGTGGGCGGCTGGACGGCCGACCAGTTCACCGAGCGCCGCCTCCCGACACCGGCCGAGCTCACCGCCGCCGCCCCGGACACCCCCGTCTTCGTCCTGCACCTGTACCAGTCCGCGATCCTCAACCGTGCCGCCGTCCGCGCCGCGGGCATGACGCGCGACACCCCCGACCCCCGGGGCGGCCAGATCGTCCGCGACCGCAACGGCGACCCCAACGGCGTCCTGCTCGCCGCCCCCAGCGCACTGATCCTCTACTCCACGCTGGCCGCCGCCCCCGCCCTCGACGAGGCCGGCCGGCGCGTCTCCACCCGCCACTTCCTGCGGGAGCTGAACCGCTTCGGTCTCACCTCCGCCGTCGACGCGGCCGGCGGCTTCCAGAACTTCCCCGACAACTACGCCACGGTCATCGACCTGGCCCGCACGGGCGAGCTCTCCCTGCGCATCGCCTACCACCTCTTCCCGCAGACCGCCGGGCAGGAACTGGCCGACCTCGAGCGGTGGATCGAGACCGTCCGGCCGGACGAGGGCGACGAATGGCTGCGCCTCAACGGCGCCGGGGAGAACCTGACCTGGGCGGCCGCCGACTTCGAGAACTTCGCGGAACCCCGGCCCGAGCTCGCGGCCGGCTACGAGGGGGAGTTCGAGCAGGCGGTCCGGCTGCTGACGGAGAACGGCTGGGGGTTTCGGATCCACGCCACGTACGACGAGACGATCCGCCGTGACCTGGCCGTCTTCGAGAAGCTGGCGGCCGACGGGCTCTTCCCGGCCGGCAACCGCTGGTTCTTCGACCACGCGGAGACGGCCACGCCGCACAGCCTGGACCGTATCGCCGCCCTGGGCGGCGGCATCAGCGTGCAGAACCGCATGTCCTTCCAGGGCAGCGTGTTCGCCGAACGGTACGGGGCCGAGGCCGCGGCCCGTACGCCGCCGATCAAGGAGATGCTGGCCCGCGGCATCCACGTCGCGGCCGGCACCGACGCCACCCGCGTCTCCTCCTACAACCCGTGGGTCGCCCTGCACTGGCTGGTGACCGGCCGCACCGTGGGCGACCTGACGCTCTACCCGCCGGACCGGCTGCTGACCCGTGAGCGGGCGCTCGCCCTGTACACCCACGCGGGCGCCCGCCTGACGGGCGAGGAGAACGTCAAGGGCATCCTCAAGGAGGGGTACCTCGGCGACCTGACCGTCCTGAGCCACGACTACCTGTCGGTGCCGGAGGAGGACATCCCGCACATCGAATCGGTGCTCACCGTCGTCGGCGGACGCATCGTCTATGCCGCCGCCGAGTACGAGGGCCTGGACGAGGCCCTCCCGCCGATCGCGCCCGCGTGGAGCCCCGTGGCCCACTTCGGCGGTTACCAGGCCACCCCCCTGCCCAGCAGCACCGGTGCCCGCCAGGCCGACCTGCTCGCGGAGGCCGTCGCCGCGTCCGAACAGCACCGTCAGTGGCGCGTCGCCCGCGGCTTCGCCCCCGAGACCCCGCCTTCGGCCGTCTTCGACCCTTGCTTCGTGCTCTGACGAACGACTTCACCGGGGCCCCCGCCGCCGGCTACGGCAGCGGGGGCCTTCGCGTACCCCCGTCCTGTCCTGTCCTGTCCCGTCCCGGACGACCGTGCGGCGTCGGAACATCACCGGTCACCCAGGGTCAAGTCCCGCCTATCGCCGGGCCCGTAGCGTCACGGACACCGGAGGTCGCCCCTCCGCCACCACCCGAGAAAGGGAACCCCGTGGTCAACTTCGACACCGTCAAGGCCGTGCCCAGCGCGGACCTGCTCACCCCCGGCAACGCGATGATGCTCTTCGTGGACCATCAGCCGCAGATGTTCTTCGGCGCCGGCAGCACCGACCGCGCCTCGGTCGTCAATGCGACCGTCGGGCTCGCCAAGGCGGCTCGGGTGTTCGACGTCCCCGTCGTCCTGTCCACCGTCGCCGCCGAGTCGTTCTCCGGCCCCCTCCTGCCCCAGCTGCGCGAGGTGTTCCCGAAGCACGAGATAGTGGACCGGACCTCCATGAACGCCTGGGAGGACCAGGCGCTGGTCGACGCCGTCAAGGCGACCGGCCGCACCAAGATCATCCTGTCCGGGCTGTGGACCGAGGTCTGCCTGGTCATGCCCGCCCTCTGCGCCCTCGCCCAGGGCTACGAGGTGTACGTCGTCGCCGACGCGTCGGCGGGCGTCACCCCGGCCGCCCACGAGCACGCGATGCAGAGGATGACGGCCGCCGGCGCCGTACCGGTCACCTGGTTGCAGGTGCTGCTGGAGCTCCAGCGCGACTGGGCCCGTACGGAGACCTACGCGGCCACCACCGAGGTGGTCAAGGAGCACGCCGGCGCCTACGGCCTGGGCGTGACCTATGCCCAGGCCATGATCGACCCGCACGCCGCGGGCTGATCGCGCACATGCCGCACGAGCGGTCCGGGGCCCCGCGCGGAAGGCGCGGGGCCCCGGACCGTCCGGCCACCGGCTCAGGCACCGATGAAGTCGATCAGGTCCTTGGTGAACTCGGCCTCGTAGGCCCCGACCAGGCCGTGCGGTGCGCCGGGGTAGACCTTGAGGATGCCCCGGGAGAGCAGTTCGACGCTCTTCTTCGCGGAGGCGGCGATCGGGACGATCTGGTCGTCGTCGCCGTGGGCGACCAGTACCGGGATGTCGATCTTCTTCAGGTCCTCGGTGAAGTCGGTCTCGGAGAAGGCCTCGACGCAGTCGAAGGCGCCCTTGAGGCCGGCCTGCATGCCCTGGAGCCAGAACTCGCGCCGCTTGCCCTCGGAGACGGTGGCGCCGGGGCGGTTGAAGCCGTAGAAGGACTCGCTCAGCTCGTAGTAGAACTGCGAACGGTCCCCCGCCACACCGGCCCGGATGCCGTCGAAGACCTCGATCGGTGAGCCCTGGGGGTTGCCGCCCGTCTTCAGCATGAGCGGCGGGACGGCGCCGACCAGGACGGCCTTGCGGACCCGGGAGCTGCCGTGGCGGCCGAGATAGCGGGCGACCTCGCCGCCACCGGTGGAGTGGCCGACCAGGACGGCGTCGCTGATCTCCAGCCGGTCCAGCAACTCGGCCAGGTCGTCGGCGTACTGGTCCATGTGGTTGCCGTCCCACGTCTGGGTGGAGCGGCCGTGGCCGCGCCGGTCGTGGGCGACGACCCGGTAGCCGGCCGAGGCGAGGGCGAGGGCCTGGCCGTCCCAGGCGTCGGCGTTCAGCGGCCAGCCGTGGCAGAGGACGACCGGCCGGCCGGTGCCCCAGTCCTTGTAGTACTTCTGCGAGCCGTCGGTGAGAGTGACGAAGGGCATGGTGGCCTTTCCATGGACGGGATGCCGTGGACGGGATTGCCGTGGACGGGAGCGCAGGCGACGGTCACCGGTGCGGGCGCGGGGCGTGGACCTCGGCGACGTAGCCTCCGGGGAACCGCACCATCGCGCTCTCGCGGTCGGAGGTCGCCGTCGGCCCCCACAGGACCTCCGCCCCCGCCGACCTCGCCCGGCTCAGCGTCGAGGCCAGGTCGCCGACCTGGTAGCCCGTCAGCTCCCGGCCGAAGGGATGGGGAAGGTGTCCGTCAGTTGCCATCACGACGGTGGCACCGAAGGAACCGGTGATCCTGATCCTGTGGTACGTGGTGCCGGGCATGCCCAGTTCACCGCCCGGCGCGTGGGCGTCGTCGGAGACCACCCTGCCGCCCGTGAAGCGCAGATAGCTGCGCAGGAAGGCGCGGAGGGAGCCGGCCGGTACGTAGAGCCGGTTCTCCGGGACCGTCGCCAGCGGCGGGTAGGAGGGAGGGGTGGTGTGCCAGTACAGCTGGGTGTCGACGCCGCCGGGGAAACGGATGATGGCGTCCCGTCCGATGGGGTCGTCGAAGGGGGCGACGACGACGTCCGCACCGGCGGCCTCGGCCCGTCGCACGCCCTGGTCGAGGTCCTGCACGAGCCAGCCGGTGCGCTCCGCGCCGAACGGGTAGGGCACGGGCGTGTGGTAGTCGAAGACGGACAGCGTACCGACGGGGGAGAGGACCAGCTGCGAGGCGGTCCGGCTGGGAGTGGGCGTGACGGTGACGTCCACCTTCCGGGTGTGCGTTCCGCCGAACGTCGCCTCCCAGCTGCTGACGAAGGCGTCCAGCGATCCGGGTGCCACGTAGACGTGGGTGGTGTCGTACTGGGTGCCCGCTGCCGCCTCGGCCCCGCCGGCGGGTGGCGTCCGCGCGGCCAGGCCGGGCGAGGCCGATGTGAGCGCGAGCAGCACGGCGGCGACGGCCGCGATCCGCATTCGCACGGAGAAACGTAAACGCATGGGGGATCCTCCTCCAGGAGGTCGGTCGTCGAGGGGGAAGCCGGGACCTGACGTCACCGGTTCCGCCGAATCGGACCGTACGCGGCGGCCGGAGGCACGGCTTGCCCGTGCGTGCACCGTCCTGTCTCGTGTGCGAACGGCGTGCTGCTCTGCCGCCGCATGCGGCGGTCGTCCCCGTCCCCGGCCGTGCCGTCGCAGCCGTCATGCGCCTCGAACGGGGTCAGTTCTGGGCGGTGGGCCGCACGACGATCTCGTTCACGTCGACGGTTGCAGGCTGCTCGATGGCGAACGCGATGGCTTGGGCGATTGCCTCCGGCGGGATCGCGATCCGGTCCCGCATTTCCATGACCTGTGCTCGGACCTGCGGATTCGTTGATGCCTCGGCAAAGGCGGTCCCTATTGCGCCTGGCGAGACGGTGGTCACCCGCAGAGAATCACCGGCCTCCTGGCGCAAACCTTCGCAGATGGCGCGGACCGCGTACTTCGTACCGGCGTAGACCGCCATGGCCGGCACGATGCGAAATGCGGCCGTGGAGGCGATGGTGACGAAGTGGCCCGAGCCCTGGGCCCGGAAGACCGGCAGTGCTGCGCCGATTCCGTGCAGCACACCCTTGATGTTGACGTCGACCATCCGGTCCCACTCGTCGACCCGCAGGTCGTCCAGAGGCGAAATCGTGCCGACGCCCGCGTTGCTGACCAGCACGTCGAGCCGGCCGAATCGCTCGTCGGCCAGGGCGACCAGGGCGTGCAGGTCGTCCCGTCGCGTGACGTCCGTGCGGGTCTGCACGGCCGTGCCACCCGACTTCTCGATCCGCGCCACCAGCTCCGCGAGGCGCTCGGACCGGCGGGCACCCAGGACGAGCCGCGCGCCTCGCTCGGCAAGCAGCAGCGCGGTCGCCTCGCCGATACCGCTGCCGGCCCCCGTGATTGCCACGACCTTGCCGCCGATTCCCGACATGATTGCCCGCCTCTTCCATCCGGTTTTTGTCGGGCCTCAGTGTGCGAGGTCTTTAATCTGGTATCCAGACGGGGATTTATTCTGGAACCAGGGGTGCCATCCACCATGCAGACGCAGCCGCATCAGCGCCGTGAGCTGGGAGCCTTCCTTCGCAGCCGCAGAGAGCGGATCACCCCCGACCAGGTCGGACTGCCGCACACCGGCCGGCGACGGACCCCCGGCCTGCGCCGGGAAGAACTCGCGCTGCTCGCCGGGATCAGCGCCACCTGGTACACGTACCTCGAGCAAGGCCGGGACATCCGCACCTCGGACCAGGTGCTCGACGCCCTCGCCTCGGTGCTGCGACTCGACCGGTACGAGCGTGGTCATCTCTTTCAACTCGCCGGTCACGCGGCTGCGGTCGAAATCGAAGAACCGGAGCCGCTCGCCGCCGAGGTGGCAGCCGTCCCCCTCCTGCTCCAGCCCCATCCGGCATACATCATCGACGGCAACTACGACGTGCTCAGCTGCAACCGGGCGGCCGGCGAGCTGTTCCCGCACCTGACCGCGGCGGGGGACCGGCCGGCGAACTTCGCCCGCTGGGTGTTCCTCGAACCTGCCGCACGGGCCGTTCTGGTCGATTGGGAGATCGAGGCACGCGGCCTGCTCGCCAGGCTGAGGACACTCGCTGGACGCCACCCGGGCGACTTCCGATGGATCCGGTTGATCGACGAGCTGAGCACGGGCAGTCCTGAAGTACGTGCCTGGTGGCCGCAGTACGACGTGCAGACCCGGCACGGCGGACGGAAACGGCTACGGCACCCGGGACGCGGAGTGACCGATTTTACGTACACCGCCTTCCACTTGGCCGAACAGCCGGAACAAACACTGGTGATCTACGCCGAAAACCCGGAGGGGATGGAGCGGGTTTCAGGATGAGCAAGGCTTTCCCGGACTAGAAGAAGCCGAGCTTCTTCGCCGAGTAGCTCACCAGCACGTTCTTCGTCTGCTGGTAGTGGGACAGGGCCATTTTGTGGCCTTCGCGGCCGAAGCCCGATTGTTTGTAGCCTCCGAAAGCGGAGTGGGCGGGGTATTGGTGGTAGGTGTTCGTCCAGACGCGGCCGGCCTGGAGGGCTCGGGCGGTGCGGTAGGCGGTGGTGTGGTCGCGGGTCCAGACGCCGGCGCCGAGGCCGTAGAGGGTGTCGTTGGCCAGGGTGACGGCCTCGTCGAGGTCGGTGAAGGGGGTCACGCCGACGACCGGGCCGAAGATCTCCTCCTGGAAGACGCGCATGCGGTTGTGGCCCTCGAAGACGGTGGGTTCGACGTAGAAGCCGCCGGCGAGTTCGCCGCCGAGGGCGGCGCGGGTGCCGCCGGTGAGGGTGCGGGCGCCTTCCTGACGGGCTATGTCGAAGTAGGAGAGGATCTTCTCCAGCTGGTCGTTGGAGGCCTGGGTGCCGATCATGGTGTCGGTGTCCAGCGGGTGGCCGGGGACGATGGCCTCGGTGCGGGTGAGGGCGGCGGCGAGGAAGTCGGCGTAGTGGCCGCGCTGGATGAGGGCGCGGGAGGGGCAGGTGCAGACCTCGCCCTGGTTGAGGGCGAACATGGTGAAGCCTTCGAGGGCCTTGTCGAGGAAGTCGTCGTCGGCGGCGGAGACGTCGTCGAAGAAGATGTTGGGGCTCTTGCCGCCGAGTTCGAGGGTGACCGGTTTGAGGTGCTCCGAGGCGTACTGCATGATCAGGCGGCCCGTCGTCGTCTCGCCGGTGAAGGCGACCTTGGCGACCCGGGGGCTGGCGGCCAGGGGTTTGCCGGCCTCGGCGCCGAAGCCGTTGACGATGTTGAGGACGCCGGGCGGGATGAGGTCGGCGACCAGGTCGAGCCAGACGTGGACGGAGGCCGGGGTCTGCTCGGCGGGTTTGAGGACGACGGCGTTGCCGGCGGCCAGGGCGGGGGCGAGCTTCCAGGCGACCATCAGGAGGGGGAAGTTCCACGGGATGATCTGGGCGACGACGCCCAGGGGTTCGTGGAAGTGGTAGGCGACGGTGTCCTCGTCGAGTTCCGAGAGGCTGCCCTCCTGGGCCCGTACGGCGCCCGCGAAGTAGCGGAAGTGGTCGATGGCCAGGGGGATGTCGGCGGCGAGGGTCTCGCGGACGGGTTTGCCGTTCTCCCAGGACTCGGCGACGGCGAGGGCTTCGAGGTTGCGTTCCATGCGGTCGGCGATGCGGTTCAGGACGGCGGCGCGTTCGGCCGGGGAGGTGCGGGCCCAGGCGGGGGCGGCCGCGTGGGCGGCGTCCAGGGCGCGTTCGACGTCCTCCGCGGTGCCGCGGGCGACCTCGGTGAAGGTGCGGCCGTCGACGGGGGAGGGGTTCTCGAAGTAGCGGCCCTGCTTGGGCGGTACGTAGGTGCCGCCGATCCAGTGGTCGTAGCGCGGCCGGTACGAGACGAGCGCGTCGGGCGAGCCGGGAGTGGCGTAGCGGGTCATGGGTCCTCCAGCCCTGAAGGCGGACGAGGCGTGAGCGGGCGGCCGCACGGTAGCCGTTCGTACGTTGCGCGAAGGTTGCTCGCGGGCGTTTACCGGCCAGCGTCCGTCGCGGGTGCGGCCCGGCGCAGCCGGTCCTCCAGCAGCCGGCGCAGCCGGGCCACCCCCGGCGCCTCCGACGTGGGCAGCACCGGGCCCGGGTATGCGCGCAGGGCCGCCCGGACGTCACCGTGGTCCAGTTCCCGTTCGACCTGGGCGATGTCGGTGTGCAGCGGGACGGCCAGGCGGTACGGGCGCGAGTGCAGCAGACCGGGGAGGAGGCGGCGCAGCCGGCGGATCTCCGCGCGCAGGGTCACCGGCGCTGCGGGCCGGTCCCCGTACAGCGCCGCCGTGAGCTGATCGCCCGTCAGGCCGTCGGGGTGGGCGGCCAGCAGGGCGAGGATCTCGCTGTGCCGGCGCCCGAGCCGTACCCGCCGGCCGTCCGTGACCAGCAGCGCCTCGTCGCGGCCCAGGACGGACAACGCAGTGCCCGAAAAGAAGGGAGCGGCGGCCGCCAGCTGGGCTTCGGCGGCGCGGGCCGTCGCCCGGACGAGGGCGAGGGCGTGCGGTCCGGCCAGGTGGTGGCCGCCGGTGAGGTCCACCGCGCCGAGCAGCTGCCCGGTACGCGGGTCGTGGACGGGCGCGGCCGCGCAGGTCCACGGCTGGACCAGACGGTTGTAGTGCTCGGTGGCGAAGATCTGCACCGGGTGGCCGAGGGCGAGCGCGGTGCCGGGCGCGTTGGTGCCGGCGTGCCGCTCGTCCCAGCGGGCGCCGGGGACGAAGTTCATGTGCTCGGCCCGGCTGCGGACCCCCGCGTGCCCCTCCACCCACAGCAGCCGGCCCGCCGCGTCGCACACCGCCAGCAGGTGCGCCCCGTCGTCGGCGATGGAACCGAGCAGCTCCCGGAACAGCGGCATCGCCCGCGCGAGCGGGTGCGCCGCGCGGTACTGCTCCAGATCGTCGTCGCCCAGCTCCACCGGTGCCATGAACTCCGGGCGCGGCAGCACCGCCGCGGACCGCCGCCAGGATGCGGCGACGACCGGGCGCAGGCCGGGGTCCAGCACGCCGTCCGCGACGAACGCCGAGTGCGCGCCGCCGACCGCCCGGCACCGCTCGGCCGGGTCGACGGGTTCGGCGGGGCCGACGGGCGGCGCGGGCGCGGCGCCCGCGGCGCCCGCGGTCCAGGGGTCGTCCGCAGAACGGTCACGCTGGGGATTGGCCATGTGGACCCTCCCGGTTCGGCCCGCCGCAGCGACGATACCGCCCTCGCCGCGGGTGCCGAACGGGTCCGGTACGGGTAAGACCCCGAGCAGCGGAAGCTTGGAGTGCACACGTCACGCTGCGCGCTCCGCCGCCCCGCATTCCGACCGCCCGACCGCCCGACCGCCCGACCGCGACTTTCGAACGGAAGCACCTGCATGAACAGCAAGGTCATCTCCGACATAGCCGAGCGGACCCTCGCCGCGTACGTGACCACCTTCCTCGGCATCCTCATTGCCGACGGGTTCGACCTCACCAGCATCTCCGCGATCAAGGCCGCGGCCATCGCGGCACTGCCCGCCGCACTCTCGGTGATCAAGGGCGCCATCGGCAGCCGCTTCGGCGACCGCAGCAGCGCCGCGTGGCTGCCCCACCACGGTGCGAAGAGCGCGAAGGGCTCGCAGAGCTCGAAGGGTACGAGGGCCGGCTCGCGCTCCTCGTCGTAGCCGCGGCCCGGCCCCGGACTTTCGGAAGGGGCCATTCCACACGGGGTGTGCGCCCCCGCACCCGCATTCACCCCCTGCACACGCTCCCGCCGCCGCCTCCGCCGCGCTTGACTCGGCGATGCGAGTCCCACTGGAGCGACGGGACCGGGCCTCCGGTCTTCCCCCCGAGCCGGCGGCCCGCCGCCCCGTACCGCCGGGCGGACGGTACGGGGCGGAGCCGTGCGCCGAGCGGGGGGTCGTACGGGCGTCAGCGCGCCCCCCGCCGTCGACGCGCGCGGGGCGGGTGCAACGATGTCCACGTCATGAAAACAGGGCAGCAGGCCGGCCAGGTCCCGCGCACGCTGCGAGCCGGGGTGTTCGCAGCGGTCTGCGTGCTGCTCGCCGCCCTCGGCCACGCCCTGATGTCCGGCACCACCGTCCCCTGGTGGGCCATCGCCGTCGCCCTGACCGGAACCGGCAGCTGCGCCTGGTTCCTGGCGGGCCGGGAACGCGGGCCGCTGCTGATCACGCTCGCCACAGTGGGCGCACAGACGGCTCTGCACTCCTTCTTCACACTCGCCCAGAGCGTGCAGCAGGGTGCACAGGCCATGCCGAGCGGCCCGTTCGACCACGCCCTGATGCCCGCCGCCGGGACGATCTGCGGGGCACACGGACTGCCCGCCCCCGGCCCGGGCCATGACATGGCCGATATGGCAGGCACGGGCAGCGACATGAGCGGCATGAGTGGCATGAGCGGCATGGGAATGCCCGGCATGTCCCACGCCGGGCACGGCGCGCTCGGCATGTGGTCCGCGCACGTCCTCGTCGCCCTCGTCTGCGGCATCTGGCTCGCCGGCGGCGAGCAGGCCGCGTTCCGGCTCGCCCGCACCGTCCGGGCCCGGCTGCGCGCGCCCCTGCTGCTGATCCTCCACGTCATACCGGTACGGCCCGGGCCGCCCCGCGTCCGGGCCGGGCTGGCCCACGCCGTACAGCGACTGCGCCAGCTGCTGTACGCCCACGTCCTCCCCACGCGCGGTCCTCCTGCCCGCATCGCCGTCGTCTGACGGCGACCCACCGGGCCGAATCACCTCACCGGGCCCGCCCGCCGGAGGGGAGTGGAGCACCCACCCCCGGCCGCCGGGCGCCCGGATTCCAGGAAGGACCCAGGGCGATGACCCCTGCCCTCACACCGCCGGCCTGCTCAGCCGAGGTCCAGCCCCGCCGCGAGGACCTTCAGCCTGCGGGCCCGCTCCTGCCATTCCCGGCACGGCGCACACCCCTCCAGATGCGCCCCGACCACCGGCCCCGGCACCCCCGGGGGCGGCTCCTCGCCGTCGAGGCGGGCGGAGACGGCGGTACGTACCTCACTGCAGTGCACCCCGCCATCGTCCCCGGCACCGCGCCGCGCCCCCGCACCGGGGGGCGCCATGCGTGACGACGAGACGGTGACCGCCTGGGCACTGGCCGCACGCGGCGGCGACGCCGAAGCGGTCGACCGCTTCATCAGGGCCACCCAGAACGACGTGCGCCGGTACGTGGCGCGGCTCAGCAACGACCCGCAGGGCGCGGACGACCTCGTCCAGGAGACGTACCTGCGCGCGCTGCGCTCCCTGCCGCGCTTCGAAGGCCGCTCCTCGGCCCGCACCTGGCTGCTGTCCATCGCCCGGCGCACGGTCGTGGACCGGCTGCGCTTCCAGGCGGCACGGCCGCGGCTGTCGGACACCGACGACTGGCAGTCCGCCGCCGAGCGCGCCCAGCCGGCCGCGCTGCCCGGCTTCGACGAGGGCGTCGTCCTCTCGCAGCTGCTCGACCGCCTGCCCTGCGAACGGCGCGAGGCCTTCGTCCTCACGCAGATGCTCGGGCTGCCGTACGCCGAGGCCGCCGTGGTCGCCGGCTGCCCGGTGGGCACCGTCCGCTCGCGCGTGGCCCGGGCACGGGAGGCGCTGATCGTCCAGCTCGCCGCGGCCGAGCACGAGGCCGCCGCGGAGGCGGCGGCACGGGAGCGGGTGCCCGCGCTGGCGGGCTGACGGGCCGACCCCCACCGAATTGCGCAAGGGGCCCACGGTGCGACACCCGCACCGTGGGCCCCTCGTCGTACGGCCGCGCTCAGTTCCCCGGCCGTACGACGACCGCCTCCCCGCGGACCGTGCCGCTCTCGCGGAACCGCAGCACGTACGGCAGCCGGTCGCCGACGCGCAGGGCGGGCGGCCGGTAGACCATCACGTCCACCGTGTGCGGCGACATCACCAGCGTCCGGCGCGCCGGCACGGGCACCGAGTGGACCATGCGCATCGTGCCGGCGCCGTTGCGGACCACCGTCCGGCTGAGCATCGCGCCGCCGGCCGTCGGCACGTCGACGCCGATCAGCTCGTCGTCCACGTCGCCGGAGTTGCGCAGCCGCAGCAGCGCGGCGGTGTCGTCCGAGCCGAACGGCACGAGGACGCGGGCCTCCTCCACCGTCACCGAAGCCGGGCGACCGGCCGCGCCCGAGGCCGCCCACGCGGTCAGGCCGGCCAGGGCCAGGGCGCCGGCCGCGGCCGGCACGAGCGCGGCGCGGGCGGCGCTGATCAGGGAATTCTTCACCGGGACTTCCTTGCGGCGGGGGGACGGGGCTGCCAGCTGCGCAACCGCAGGCTGTTGCCCACGACCAGCAGCGAACTGACGGACATCGCCGCCGCCGCGAGCATCGGACTGAGCAGACCGACGGCGGCGAGCGGCACGGTCACGAGGTTGTACGCGAACGCCCAGGCGAGGTTGGACCGCACCGTCACCGACGTGCGCCGGGCCAGCCGCACCGCGTCGCCCAGCGCCCCCATGTCCTCACGGACCAGCGTGACGTCCGCCGCACCGATCGCGGCGTCCGTGCCACTGCCCATGGCGATGCCGAGGTCCGCGCCGGCGAGAGCGGCCGCGTCGTTGACGCCGTCACCGATGACGGCGACACGGTGACCGCTCTCGCGCAGCGCGCGCACGAGGGCGGCCTTCTCCTCGGGCGTGGCCCGCGCATGCACCTCGTCGATACCGAGGCGCTCCGCGACCGAGCGGGCGGCCGCCTCGGTGTCGCCGGTGGCGAGGACCGGGCGCAGGCCGAGGCGCCTCAAGTGGTCCACGGCGCGGTAGGTGTCGGGGCGGACGGTGTCGCCGAGGGCGATGACGGCTGCGGGCGTGCCGTCGATGTGGACGACGACGGGGGTGTCGCCGCGGGCGTCGGCGGTGGCGAGGGCGGTGCGGAGGGCTTTGGCGGTGGCGGGTTCCGTGGTGCCGGCTTCCGCGGTGCCGGCTTCCGCGGTGCCGGATTCCGCCGGACCCTCGCCGGGGTGGCCGGGCGCCGTGGCGGCGGAGGGGTGCCCCAGTCCCGCCCTTCCACCGTTCCCGGGGGGCAGGCCCCCCGCCCCCCCGTCACGGAGCTCCGCCCCGGACCCCGCCTGGGGGCTCCGCCCCCCGGCCCCCGGGCGGGTGACGGGTCCGCCGCCCGGCTGGGCGGGCGCCGGGGCCGCGCCCGCCGGGGCCTGGAGCGCTGCTGCCCCCGGGCGGGTCACCGTTACCTCGTGGTCCAACACCGTGGCGTGGACGCCCAGGCCCGGGGTTGCCGTGAAGGACGTGGCCTGTGGGAGAGGGTCCGGCAGGGTCGCGGTGGCGTGGGCGTGGATGGCGCGGCCCACCGGGTGTTCGGAGCCGGCTTCCGCCGCGCCCGCCAGGGTCAGGGCCTGCTCCGCGGTGCAGCCGGGCAGGGCGACGACGTCGGTGACCGTCATGGCGCCCGTCGTCAGGGTGCCCGTCTTGTCGAGGACCACCGTGTCCACCCGGCGCAGGCCCTCCAGGGCCTGCGGGCCGCTGACGAGGATGCCGAGGCCGGCGCCGCGGCCGGTGGCGGCGAGCAGGGCGGTGGGGGTGGCCAGGCCCAGGGCGCAGGGGCAGGCGACCACGAGGACGGCCACCGCGGCGGTGACCGCCGCCTGCGGGGCGGCGCCGGCGCCGAGCCAGAAGCCGAGGACGGTGACGGCGACGGCCAGGACGGCGGGGACGAAGACGCCCGCGATGGCGTCGGCCACGCGCTGCACGCGGGCCTTGCCGGTCTGGGCCTCCTCCACCAGACGGGCGATGCGGGCCAGTTGGGTGTCGGCGCCGACGGCCTCGGCCCGTACCTCCAGCAGGCCGCCGGAGTTG
Source organism: Streptomyces luteosporeus (assembly GCF_039532865.1). NCBI lineage: Bacteria > Bacillati > Actinomycetota > Actinomycetes > Kitasatosporales > Streptomycetaceae > Streptomyces > Streptomyces luteosporeus. The sequence continues at coordinate 28,679 of NZ_BAAASL010000005.1, read as the reverse complement.
ACGGCGCCGCCGACGACCGCGCAGCCGGGTCCGGCCTCGACGGGGGCGCTCTCGCCCGTGACCAGGGACAGGTCGAGGGCCGAGCTGCCGGCGACGACCACGCCGTCGGTGGCCACGCGCTCGCCGGGGCGTACGACGAAGTGGTCGCCGACCCGCAGTTCGTCGATGGGCACCCGGCGCTGCGTGCCGTCGGCGGCGCGGACGGCGACGTCCTTGGCGGCGAGCGAGGCCAGGGCCCGCAGGGCGGAGCCGGTGCCGTGCCGGGCGCGGGCCTCCAGCAGGCGGCCGGTCAGGACGAACAGGGGCACGCCGACGACGGCCTCCAGGTAGACGTCCGCGGTGCCGCCGGTGGCCGACGGCACGAGCGTGAACGGCATCCGCATGCCCGGTTCGCCCGCGCCGCCGAAGAAGAGGGCGTACGCCGACCACAGGTAGGAGGCGACCACACCCAGCGAGACGAGGGTGTCCATGGTGGCCGTGGAGTGCCGCAGCCCGCGCAGTGCCCTGTCGTGGAAGGGCCAGGCGCCCCAGACCGCGACGGGGGAGGCGAGGACGAAGCACAGCCACTGCCAGCTGCGGAACTGCAGGGTCGGGACCATGGACAGCACCAGCACCGGTACGGAGAGCAGGGCCGTGATCAGCAGGCGGACCAGCGGGCCGGGCCCCTCGCCCTCCGCGGGGGCCGTCTCCTGCGCCGGCGGCTGCGGCAGCGCGGCCGTGTAGCCCGCGCCCTCCACCACCGCCACCAGCTCGTCCGCGGTCACCTGCGCGGGGTGGCTGATCCGGGCCCGTCCGGTGGCCAGGTTGACGCTCGCGCTCACGCCCTCCAGCCGGCCGAGCTTCTTCTCGACGCGGGCCACGCAGGCGGCGCAGGTCATGCCGCCGACGATCAGCTCCGTGGTGACCGCCGGTGCCCGGGTCGAGGTCGGGGTGCTCATCAGTGGTTCATCCCGTTCATGCCGCCCATGCCCCCGCCGCCCGTGCCCGGGCCGGAGCCGGAGTTCCCGCTGGGGTGCATGCCGGGCGCCACGGGGCCGGCAGCGGCACCGGCCGCCCAGGCGACGCCGAAGAGGGCGGCCAGCAGCAGCACGAAGCCGACGAGGGGTGCGTACGGGGGTACTCGGCGTGCGGTCATCTCCGCATCGTGGCACGGTCCGCCCGGCCGTCCGGGCGCATCGCCCGCTTCCCGGCGCGTGAGGATTGTCCCTTTCGCAGCCGGGAACCAGCGGCCCCGCGCGGCCGACTACCCCGGGATACCGGGGCATCGGCGAGCACCGCCCCGGGAGTCGTACGAAAAGCCGGGAACTCGCCCGCGCGGGCGTACGACTTCCTTGGGGTCCACGACCTCGCGAGGAGCCCCACGCCGTGCCGCTGCCCGACCCCGTCCCCCTCTTCGGTCCCGCGTACAAGCGCGACCCCTACCCGTTGTACGCGCGGCTGCGCGCGCAGGGCCCCGTCCACCGGGTGCTCTTCCCCAGCGGGGTGACCGCCTGGCTGGTCACCGGGCACGCCGCCGCGCAGCGCACGCTGGCCGACCCGCGGCTGGGCAAGAACCACGCGCTCGGCAACGACCGCTGGCGCGCCCGCGCCTCGATCATGCCTGAGCCGCAGCACTCCCAGCTGCAGGTGCACCTGCTGCACCAGGACCCGCCGAAGCACACCGTCATGCGCCGCCTGGTCACCGACGCCTTCGCGCCGCGGCGCGTGGAGGCGCTGCGGCCGCGCTTCCAGGAGATGGCCGACGCGCTGCTCGACGCCGCCCTGCCCGCGGACGGGGCCGGCACGGTCGACCTGGTGCGCTGCTTCGCGGCCCGCTTCCCCTTCCAGGTGCTCGCCGAGGTCATCGGACTGCCCCCGCACCTGGCGGCGCGGTTCCGCCGCGACTGGGGCAAGGTCGTCGCGCCCGTCGGCCCGGCGGACCCGGGCCGGCCCGCGTACGAGGCGCTGCTGCGCGAGCTGCAGGCCTACATCGCCGAGGTCGTCGCCGACCGGCGCGGGCACCCCGGCGACGGGCTGCTCGCCCGCCTGGTCACCGCCCACGACGCGGGCGAACTGACCCGCGAGGAGCTGGACTCGATGGTCTTCCAGCTGCTCGTCGCCGGCCAGGAGCCGGTCACCAACCAGATCACCACCGCCCTGGTGGCGCTGCTGCGCGCACCGAAGGCCCTGGACCGGCTGCGCGCCGAGCCGGACCTGATGCCCGCCGCCGTCGAGGAACTGCTGCGCATCGACAGCGCCTTCGAGCTCACCACCTGGCGCTTCCTCGCCGAGGACGCCGACCTGCACGGCACCCGCGTGCCCGCCGGCGACTCGGTCATCGTCTCGCTGTGCGCGGCCAACCGCGACCCCGAGCGCTTCCCCGACCCCGACACCCTCGACCTCGACCGGGCACAGGGCCCGCACCTGGCCTTCGGCCACGGCATCCACTTCTGCCCCGGCGCGGCCCTCGCCCGCATCGAACTGCAGGTCGCACTCGGCACGCTGATCGCCCGGCTGCCCGGGCTGCGCCTGGCCGTGCCGGACGAGGAGCTGCAGTGGATCCCCGCCGTCCTGGGCCGGGGTACCAGCGCCCTGCCCGTCTCCTTCGCCCCGCCCGCCTGCCCCCGCCCCCGTGGATGACCGCAGCATGACCCTCACTCTTGCCACTTCCGCCCCCGCCTCCTGCCTGGAGGCCCGCATCCTCGGGCTGCTGCTGCCCTACCACCGCACCGCCGGGCCGGCCGCCCCGGACCCGGCCCGGCACGAGCGGCAGTTGGAGCGGATACGCAGGTTCACGGACGCGGGCGAGCCCGTCGTGCTGACCCTGCCCGGCTTCCCCTGCAAGTCGCCCAACCCCGCCAAGGTCCTCGGGCGCCTGCCCGACGAGGGCGAGCGCCTCTCCCTGGCCTTCCTCGACGGCCTGTGCGCCCGCATCGGCGAGCTGTACGCGCCCGGGGCCCGCATGGTCATCTGCTCGGACGGCCACATCTTCGCCGACAGCATCGGCGTGACGGACGAGGACGTGGACGCCTACGGGGACGAGCTGCGCGCCCTCATCCGCCGCGAGGGCCTGCGCCACCTGGACACCTTCGACCTGCGCGACGTGCACGGCGACCTCGGCCACGACGCCAAGCGGCGCCTGGTGACCGGCGCCTACGCCCCCTCCCTGGAGGAGCTGCGCGCCAAGGTGCGCAGCGACGAGGAGACCGCCCGGCTCTACCGCGGCATCACGCGCTTCCTCGTCGAGGACACCGCCCACCACACCGGCAGCCGCTCCGCCCTGCAGCGCGCCTGCCGTGCCCGCGCGTACGAGGTGATCGCCCGCAGCCAGGCCTGGGGCGCGCTGGTCGCCGACCGCCACCCGGATGCCGTACGCCTGTCGATCCACCCGCAGCCGGTGGGCGGCGAGAAGTTCGGGATCCGGCTGCTGGAGTGCGCCGACGTGTGGGCGACGCCCTGGCACGCGGCCGTCCTGAAGGACGCCGGCGGCCGGGCGCGGCTGATGCGCCGCGCGGACGCCGAGCGGCTGGGGCGCCTGGTCCTGCGCGACGGACGCCCCAGCCACTTCGAAGCGACGGCCTGAATCCGGCAAAGATCAGAAGCGCTCCATCTCAAGAAACGATAGTCGTCGTTATTCGCCCGCTGTTGTTTCTTCTGCGCGTCGTAAAGGGGGCGGGGAGCCTGGGTCCTCACCGGCACGTCCACCCTCTTCCGCGTGTCCGTGCTCCGGGAGGTCGCCGCCAACAGAGGCGGCCTGCTGCTGCGTTGGTGCACTGTCGCTCGTCGAGCGTTTGGTGACAGTTCGCCGCGCCGGCGCGAGGTAAGGCCTTCTCGGCCATGCCGGTGGGAACAGCAGCCGGTCTCGGAATCGCGAACTCGTGGCTGGATGCCGGCTGGACGGCGCTGGCTTTTCTTATGGCACTTCTCGCCGTCGTGACGGTGGTGAAGCTGGTGCCGAGGAGGACGCGTTACTGATACGCGTTGCTCAGCCGGACGCCGCTTCGGCCGGGGCTCGGCGTCCTCGGCTCAGCGTTCGCGGAAGCCGCCGAGGAAGCGGCGGAAGAGGCCGCCTTCCCGGGGCAGCGGGGCGGAGGGTGGTGGAGCCGTGGGGCGCTCGCGGGCGATCGGCTGGTCGTAGTCGGCCCGGACGATCGCGTCGACGGTCTGGTCGACGTCGAAGTCCTCGGAGCCCTCGATGCACGGCACGAAGCCGACGAGGACACCGTCCCGCATGACCTGCGCTTCCAGACCGGCCGTGTCGTCGGTGTCCCAGACCGCCTCGCGGCCGTCGCGCAGGACGACGCGCACGCCGATCTGGTAGACGCCCTCGCGGGCCAGGTGGGCATCCGTGCCCCGCTGCCGCAACGCGTCCACGACTCGAAGCGCTCGCTTCTCGTCCATGCGGCCAGGATAATGCCGAGGGCCATGGCGCACCGGCGTCCGTCCGGCCGACCGGGCGCTGACCAGGGTCGCCGCCGGCGGGCGCAAGAAGCGATGACCTGACGGCGATGACCTGACGGCCGATCAGCGGGCGGCGGCCACCGCGCCCGGCAGGCCGCCCGCGGGCGAGCGGTGGTCGAAGGCGATCAGCGGGTCGCCCGTCAGCGGGTGCTCCACCACGGCCACCCGCACCCCGAACACCTCGGCCAGCAGGTCGGCGGTGAGCACCTCGCGGGGGGCACCGGAGGCCACGAGGGCCCCGTCGTGCAGGACGTGCAGCCGGTCGCACACCGACGCGGCCGCGTTCAGGTCGTGCAGGGCGATCAGCGTGGTGCGGCGCTGCTCGCGCAGCAGCGCCAGCAGCTCCACCTGGTGGCGTACGTCGAGGTGGTTGGTGGGCTCGTCGAGCACCAGCACCCGCGGGTCCTGGGCCAGGGCGCGGGCCAGCAGGACGCGCTGGCGCTCGCCGCCGGACAGCGCCGAGAAGCGGCGCCGCCCGGCGCCGGCCATGCCCACCCGCTCCAGCGCGGCCGCGACCAGTTCCGTATCCGTGCCGTCCTCGCCGGCGAAGGCCCGCTTGTAGGGGGTGCGGCCCATGGCGACGACCTCGCGCACGGACAGCTCGAAGTCGCTGCCGCGCTCCTGCGGCAGGGCCGCGACCCGCTGCGCCGACTGCGCCGGCGTCAGGGTACGGATGTCCGTACCGCCCACCAGGACGCGCCCGGCGTCGGGCGCGAGGTGGCGGTAGACGGTGCGCAGCACGGTGGACTTGCCGCTGCCGTTGGGGCCCACCAGGCCCACGATCTCGCCGTCCTCGGCGATGACGTCGATGCCGTGGACCACGGTGCGCCCCGACAGGGACACCGCGAGGTCCTCGATGGCGATCCTCATGCGCGCTCCAGTCGCCGGTCCAGCAGGTACAGCAGTGCGGGCGCGCCCACCAGCGACGTCACGACGCCCACCGGCAGCTCCTGGTCGGGCAGCGCGGTGCGGGCCACCAGGTCGACGACCGTCAGCAGGACGGCGCCGAACAGGGCGGAGACCGGCAGCAGCCGGCGGTGGTCGCCGCCGACCACCATGCGGCAGGCGTGCGGCACCATCAGCCCCACGAAGCCGATGGCCCCGGAGACCGCCACCAGCACGCCCGTCAGCATGCTGGTGACGACGAACAGCTCGCGCCGCAGCCGGGCGACGTCGACGCCCAGGCCGGCGGCGGTCTCGTCGCCCATCAGCACGGCGTTCAGCGCGCGGCCGCGGGCGAGCAGCACGGCCAGGCCCAGCAGCACGGCGGCCGCGGGCAGGGCCAGGGTGGACCACTGGGCGCCGCCCAGGGACCCCATCAGCCAGAACAGCGCCCCGTGGGTGCGCTGTTCGTCGCCGGCCTGCAGCACCAGGTAGTGGGTGAAGCCGGAGAGGAACTGCCCGATGCCCACGCCCGCCAGCACCAGCCGCAGCGGCCGGAAGCCGCCGCCGCGCCGGGCGAAGGCCCACACCAGCGCGAAGGAGGCGAGCGCCCCGGCGAACGCCGCCGAGGCCAGGCCGAGCCCCAGGGCCCCGCCCGCCCCGGCGCCCAGCACCAGGGCGGCGACGGCGCCCAGGGAGGCGCCGCTGGAGATGCCCAGCAGGTAGGGGTCGGCCAGCGGGTTGCGGACCAGGGCCTGCACGGCCGTGCCGACCAGGCCCAGGCCCGCGCCGACGACCGCGGCCAGCAGGGCGCGCGGCACCCGCAGGCGCCACACGATCAGGTCCTGGGTGCCCGGCGCCGGGTCCTGGCCGGTGATGCCGCGCGCCACGGCCGACCACACGTCCGGCAGCGGCACGTCGGTCGAGCCCAGGCACACCGACGCGGTCAGGGCGAGGACGAGGGCGCAGCCGAGCACGGCGCAGACCAGGCCGGCGCGCACGGTGCGCGCCCCGGCGTCCCCGCCTGCCCGCCGCGCCGCCGCCCGGGCGGGTGCCGCCATCTACTTGACCCGGTCCGGGTGGAGGATGTGGGCGATCTCGCGGACGGTGTCCGCGCTGCGGACGCCGCCGATCGTGGTGCGCTCGGAGCCGATGCGCAGGAAGCGGCCCTCCTTGACGGCCTTCAGGTCCGCGGTCGCCGGGAAGGTGCGCAGGAACTCGGCGGCCTCGTCGAACGCCTTGGCGTTCGCCTCCTCGCTGCCGCGGTTGCGCACGGCCAGCTGGATCCAGTCCGGGTCCTTGGCGACGACGTCCTCCCAGCCGACGGGCTTGAAGTCGCCCTCGCAGTCGGCGAAGACGTTGCGGGCACCCGCCAGGGTGATCACCGCGTTGGCGACCTGCCGGTTGCACACCGCCATCGGCTGCTTGGTGCCGGCGTCGTAGTCGAAGAGGAAGTAGGTGGGCCGCTTGTCGGCCGACAGGTCCGCCAGTGCGCCCCGCACCTCGTCGGTCTTCCTGCGCATGCCGGCCACCAGCTCCCCGGCGCGCGCCGAGGTGCCGGTCACCCTGCCCAGCTCCTGGACGTCGGCCTCGACGCCGGACAGGTCGGTGCGGGCGGCCTTGTTCATCGCGGCGCAGGCCGTCGACTTCAGGAAGACGTGCTTGATGCCGGCGGCCTTGAACTCCTCGGCCGTCGGGGCGTCGCCCATCTTGCCCATGTTCTTCATGGAGGAGAAGGAGTCGAGGTACAGGTCGGCGCCGGAGCCGAGGAGCTTCTCCTTCGGGATCACCGTCCTGCCCAGCACCGGCACCTTCGCGGCCTGCGCCGCGTACTGCTGCGGCAGCGTGCCGGCCCCGGGCGGGAAGCCGGTGCCGACGACCTTGTCGCCGGCGCCCAGCCACATCAGCAGCTCCAGGCCGGCCGCGTTGCTGGTGACGATCCTGCGCGGCGCGGCGTCGAACGTCGTCCTGGTCCCCATGCAGTCGGTCACGCCCACCGGGAAGCCGGACCGGGCGGCCGCGGCGGCACCGGCGTCGTCCGCCTTCTTCCCGCCGCCACCGCCGCACGCCGTCGCCGACAGGGCCACAGCGGCCAGCACACCGCACCACGCACGAGGACGCATCAGTAACTCTCCAGACAATCGCATCAGCACGGGCCGCCGACCGGGCGACCCGGATCAGGTAGTCGGACCGCGCCCCGGCCCGGTTCCCGGCCGGTCCGGGGAAACTGCACGACCATGCGGGCAGGAGATCCGCAGCAAGGGAGCAGCAAGGGAGAAGGCAGTCATGGCCGAGCAGCTCGCGCCGATGCCCACCGACTGGCGGCGCGCCCTGGCCGTCGCCGCCCACCCCGACGACCTGGAGTACGGCGCCGCCGCGGCCGTCGCCGTCTGGAGCGACGAGGGGCGCGAGTGCGCCTACCTGCTGGCCACCTTCGGCGAGGCCGGCATCGACTCCCTGCCGCCGCAGGAGGCGGCCGAGCTGCGCGAGGCGGAGCAGAGAGCGAGCGCCGTGGTCGTCGGGGCCACGGCGGTGGAGTTCCTCGGGCACACCGACGGCGTGCTCGAGTACGGCATGGCGCTGCGCCGCGAGGTCGCCGCCGCCGTCCGCCGGCACCGCCCGGAGCTGGTGCTCACCCTCAACCACCACGACACCTGGCCCGGCGGCTCCTGGAACACCCCCGACCACCGGGCCGTGGGCCGGGCCGTGCTCGACGCCGTCGGCGACGCCGGCAACCGCTGGATCTTCCCCGACCTCGCCGAGGACGGCCTCGCGCCCTGGAACGGCGTGCGCTACGTGGCCGTCGCCGGCTCCCCGGCCCCCACGCACGCCATGGACGCGGGCGCCGGCCTGGAGCGGGCCGTCCAGTCGCTGCTGTGTCATCGCACGTACATCGAGGCGCTCACCGACGAGCCCCCCGAGCAGTACTGCCGCAGGTTCCTCGAAGGCGGCATGGCTGCCGTCGCCGAGCGGTTCGGCGGGCGCCCCGGGGTCGCCTTCGAGTTGTTCACCCGCTAACGGCCACGGGCGCGCGCTCCAGCACGAGGACCGCCACGTCGTCCTGCAGCCGGCCGCCGGTGTGCCGGGCCAGGTCCGCGCGCAGCCGGGCCAGCAGCTCGGCGGTGGGCAGCGCCGCCCAGCCGGCCAGCCGCTCGGCCAGCGGGTACAGCTCCCGCCGCCCGCCGGGCGCCCGGGCCTCGGTCACCCCGTCGGTGCAGGCCAGCACCCGGCCGCCGGGCGGCAGCGGGATCCGCCGCCCGGGCCGGCGGCCCGGCAGCAGCTCGCCCAGGCCCAACGGCAGGCCCTGCTCGGCCGGTTCCAGCTCGCGCACCGTGCCGTCCGCGCGGATCAGGTACGGCGCCGGGTGCCCGCAGTCGACGAAGACCAGCGCCACCGCGCCCGCCTCCTCCTCGGTGCCCAGCACCAGTGCCGTGACGAACTCCTCGGCGGCGTGCGCGTCGTGCGTACGGGCCTGGTACTCGGCCGAGCGGTGGTAGCGGTACAGGCCCTCCTCCGTCGCCACCACCCCGCCGGCCAGGTCCGGCCGGTGGTAGGCGGCCTCCCGGAAGGCCGACAGCACCGCGGCCCCCGCCCCCAGCGTGCCCAGGCCCTTGCCGCGGACGTCCCCGAGGAGCACCCGCGTGCCGTAAGGGGTGTCGACGACCTCGTAGATGTCGCCGCCCACCAGCGCCTCGTGCTGCGAGGAGACGTAGAAGCCGTCGACGACGACGCCGCTCGTGCGCAGCGGCAGCGGGCGCAGCAGCGCGCGCTGCGCGGCCTCGCCGGTGGCCCGTACCCGCTCCAGCAGCGCCTCGCCGTCGCGGCGCAGCCGCGCGACGACGACGGCCGCGCCGACGATGAGCAGGTTGCCCAGCACCGCGCCCACCCGGTTGACGGCCGAGGAGTCGTCGCCGAGCACGCCGTGGTGGGCCGCCATCAGCAGGAAGTCGGCGATCCCGACGAAGACGGTCTGCCGGTAGGTGCACACCGCGGCGGCGGTCACCGGCGCGAGCGCGGCGTAGACGTCCAGGCGCAGGTACGACGGTGTCACCAGGTCGGTGACCACGATGCCGGTGAGGTAGGCCAGGACCGCGGCGAAGGGCACGGCGGACGACAGCGTGGCGGTGCGCGACACCGGGGCGGGACCTTTCACGGACGGACGAACGGGGGGCGAACGCGTAGACAATTCCAGACTTTCGCCCCGAATGCCCGGTGCCGGGCCTCGTGTCGGCGCTTTCCGGCGCCCCGCCGGCCGTCCCCTCAGAGCTTGCGGTACGCCCGGGCGTCGTCCGCCGCGGCCAGCACCGCGTCGAGGTCGCCGCCGGCCGAGGCGGTCACCACCGCCGCCACCGCCCCCTCCACGAAGGGGGCGTCGGCAATGTGCACGCCCTGCAGCTCCTTGTTCTCCAGCAGCGTCTTCACCGTCAGCACCGCGCTGCCCATGTCGCACAGCACCACCACTCCGGCGCCCTCGTCGGCGTCGGCCGCCGCCCGGCGCACCAGCTCGGCGCTGGTGCCCACCGCCCCGTCCGGCAGCCCGCCGGCCGGGGCGACGCGCGCCGGCACGCCACCGCCCGCGAGCGCCCGGGCCAGCGCCGCGGTGGACTCGGCGACCGCCCGGCTGTGCGAGACCAGCACCACGCCCACCCGCCCCGCCCGCGGCTGCGCGGGCTCGGCCGCGTCCTGGGTCCCGGGCTGCGGCGCGGCGGCGCACAGTGCGGGGTCCGTCGCCTCGTACAGCGCGGTCATCAGCAGCGCCGAGGACGCCGCGCCCGGGTCGAGGTGGCCGACGCTGCGCTCGCCCAGGTAGCTGGCGCGGCCGCGCCGCGCCCGCAGCGGGACCGTCGCCTGCGCGCCCTCCCGGGCCGCCCGCGCGGCGGCTTCCAGTGCCCTGGCCGTACCGCCCCCGGGCAGGGCCGCGGCGTAGGCGTCGGCCGCCGGCTGCAGCGCGTCGACCATGGTCTTGTCGCCGGGCGCCGAGTCGCCGAGCCGGCGCACGCTCGCCACGGCCGCGGCCAGCGCCCGGCCCAGCGTCTGCGGCTGGGCGACCGCGTCCTCGCCGAGCACCTTGCCCATGCGCCGCAGCACCGTCCCGTACAGCGGGCCCGAGGCGCCGCCGACGGTGTTGGTCAGGTGGGCGCCCGCGGCCGTGAGCAGCTCGCCGGGGGTCCGCACGTCGGCCTCGGCCAGCGCGCCGGCCATCGAGGTGAAGCCCCGCTTGAGGTTGGTGCCGTGGTCGGCGTCGCCGATGGCGGCGTCGAGCTCGGTCAGGCGATCGGCCTCGGCGGTGACGACCTGCGCGGTGCGGTCGAGGAAGCGGCGGAAGAAGGAGGCATCGAGCGTGACGGTCATCGGCGGCGGCTCCTCGTACGGGCTCGGGCGGCCCAGCGTAGTGCGGGCCGGACCCGGAAACGGGCGCTAGGGCGTGTCCGGCTGATCTTCGTTACGCGGTACCACGGCGCCCCGTAGGGGCGCGGGGAACTGCGCGACAAGCCACGACGCGCCCGCAGGCGGAGAGCCGTGCTTGGCGCGTCGGCTGCGGGCCGTCGGTGGCTGATCGCGCCCACGCGGCGGCAGCCGCAAATCGGCACTGCCCCGCGCCCCTTCGGGGCGCCCTCTACGGGGCGCTGCACGATCCGTCGCACAGGCGCTAGCCTTCCTCGGCGCGCACCCGCAGGGCGAGGAAGACGTCCGCCAGGTCCTCCGCGCAGCCCAGGTCACGGCCCGTGAGGGCCTCCAGCTTCGCCAGGCGGTTGCGCAGGGTGTTGACGTGGATGTGCAGGGAGTCCGCCGCCTGCCCCCACTTCATGCCCGAGGCCAGGAACGCGTCCAGGCTGCGCAGCAGTTCGCTGCTGTGCGTCAGGTCGTACTCCGCGGCCGGGCCCAGCACCGCGTCGGCGAAGTCCCGGCGGGTCCGGCGGTCCACCAGGGCCAGCAGGAGACGGTAGGAGCCCACGTCCGCGAACGACACCACCCGCGGGCCGCGCCGCCGGGAGCGGGCCAGCCGGGCGGCCTCGCGGGCCTGCAGCAGGGAGCGCCGCAGCTCCTGGTGGCCGGAGGCGAGGCGGCCCACGCCGATGCGCGGCCCGGGCGCCGGGGGCTGCGGGCCCAGGGCCGCCGCCAGGTCCTCGGCCAGCGCGGCCGGGTCGGCGTCCGCGCCGGGCAGGCCGACGACCACCACCACGTCCTGGCCGCTGCCGGTGGCCACCGAGGCCAGGCCCCGGGCGAGGAAGTGGTCGGTGACCGCGGCCGTGTCGGGCAGCGGCCACGCACCGCGGCCGGGGGTGTCGGGGGCAATGACGCAGAACACGGCGAGCGCGCTGTCGGGGTTGAGGCCGAACGAGCGCAGGCGTGCGGCGAGTTCGCCGGCGCGGTGCGGGCCGCTCTGCACCATGTCGAGGATCTCCCCGGCGAAGCGCATCTCGATGGCGCGCAGCGCCTGCCGGTGCGCCAGTTCGACGGTCAGGAAGCGCACGCCCTGCTCCAGCACCAGGCGTTCGGCCGCGCCCAGTTCGGTGACGGGGCGGCCGTAGAGGACGGCGAGGTCGAAGCCGGCGACGCCGCGCACGGGGATCACCGTGGCGTCGGCGCCGGAGACCAGCCGCAGCGGGTGCTCCGCCTGCGCGCCCTCGCCGGCGGCGATGCCCTCGGCGACGGCACGGACGTCGGGTTCGGCCGGCGGCGGGCCGACGTGGTCCAGGACGGTGCCGAGCCCGTCGACCAGGGCCACCGGGGTACGGGCGGGCCCGGCCAGCACCGCCAGGACGCCGCGCAGGCCGTCGCCGGCCAAGACGGCGCGGGTCAGGGCGCTGCTGTGCCGCAGCGCCTCCAGCAGCTGCCGCTGGCGCTGCTCGGCCTGGGCGCCGGCCAGGGCCCGGGTCACGGCGGTGAACGGCACCTCCACCGGCAGCTGCAGCAGGGGCAGCCCGGCGGCCCGGCAGGCCGCGACGAGCCCGGGCGGTACGGCGGGCACGCTCTCGCGCAGGCCGAAGACCAGGCCGGCGGCGCCCGCGTCGACCAGGCGGCCCACGTAGGCGGCGCACTCCTGCTGTTCCAGCCACAGCCCGTTGGTCAGCACCAGTTCGCCGGGCCCCGCGTAGGTGCCGGGGTCGGGCAGCTCGGTGACGTGGGCCCAGCGGACCGGCCGGTCCAGGTCCCCGGTGCCGGGCAGGGCCCGCAGGCCGAGCCCGGGCAGGGCGAGCAGGTCGCGCAGCCGCAGCGGGGCGCCGTCGGCCTGCCCCGCCGTGGACGGTTGGTCGTCGGAGATCACCTGCCGGACACAACACCGCGGGCGGGACGGTGTCCACCAGTGGCCGCGCGGGCCACCGGAATCAGGACACCGGCTCCCACCGGCCTCCGGACGCGTGGTGGACGATTGCACAGCGGACGGTCGCAGGAATGGAGATCCGTCCACTGTTCCGATGCTGCCGGAACGGTTGAGATCTTTGACGTGAAACATTCGCCCGCCCAGCCGTCCGCCACCCTCTTCCCTGACGCCTCGTCATCCCTGCTCACGCGCTCCATGACGGCGGTGCTGCTGTGCACCTTCAGCGGTTTCACGGGCTTCTACCTCCTGCTGGCCACCGTGCCCGAGTTCGCCGCGGACGCCGGCGGCCGGGCCGCCGGGGGTGCCGTCACCGGACTGCTGATGGGCGCCACCGTGGCCGTGCAGCCCGCCATGCCCCGCCTCATCGCCGCCGTCGGCCACCGGGCGGCCCTGCTGGCCGCCATGCTCCTGCTCGGCGCCCCGGCCGCCGTGCCACTGGCCACCGACGACCTCGCCGTGACGCTGGGATGCGCCGTGCTGCGCGGCGCCGGGTTCGGCATCTTCGTGGTGGTCGGCAGCGCGGCCGTGGCCGAGCTGGCACCGCCCGCCCGCCGCGGGGCGGCGACCGGCTGGTACGGGCTGGCCGCCGGGCTCGGCGGAGCCGTGGGCACGCCCCTCGGGGTACTGCTGGCCCACCAGTACGGCTACGGGCCGCTGTTCGCCGCCGGCACCCTGGCCCCGGCGTGCGGCCTGGTGGCCGCGCTGTTCGTCGGCGTGCCCCGGCCCCGGTCCGCCGGGCGCGCCCGGGTCGTCGCGGGCATCGCCCGGCCGGCGATCCTGCGCCCGCTCGCCCTGCTGACCGCCGGCACCATGGCCTCCGGCACCGTCGTGACCTTCCTGCCGCCGGCCGCGCCCCGCGACCCGGTGTGGCTGACGCCGCTGGCCCTTTTGTGCCTGCAACTGTCCGCCGCGGGCAGCCGCTGGGCGGCCGGCCGCCTGGGCGACCGCCACGGCCACCACGTCCTGCTGCTGCCGGCGACCGTGCTCGCGGCCGTGGGCGTCCTCGGCGGCACCGCGACCGCGCACACCGGCGTCCTGCTCGCCCTCATGGTGGTCTTCGGCGCCGGCTTCGGCACCCTGCAGAACGCCACCCTCGTCCTGGCCCTGCAGCGTGCCGGGGACGCCGGCGTCGCCAGCGCCCAGTGGAACCTCGCCTTCGACGCGGGCCTGGGACTCGGCGGCTTCTGCGTCGGTCTCGTCGCCCAATACACGGGCTACGCCACCGGCTTCGTCCTGGTCGCCGCCGTGCTCGCGGCGCTGGCCGCCGTCGCCCTCGCCGACGCCCGCGCGCACGCCGCGCACGACGTCGACACGGCGGTGCGGCCGCAAAACATGCCGTAGGCAAACGGCCGGAACTCGAACCTCCACCCGCCGCCGCCCCGTGAACTGATTGCATACTGAATCGTCACGTGCCGGCATCGGCGCATCGGAACGTCGACGTCCCCTCCGGACGTGCGTGGCCATCGGGGGCGGAGGAGGGAAAACGACATGCTGGGAGCGGTGGCCGATGCTCCCCTGCGGGGACGGGAGGCCGAAGTCGAAAGAATCACCGTGCGGGCGGGCACGCACACCGGTGCCCCGCGCTCGCCGCCCAGCCGGTCCAGCTCGGTGCGGAAGTCCTGTGCCAGCGCGTCCAGTTCGCCGTACGTGAGGTGGTCACCGCGCAGGACGAGGGCGCAGGCGCCGGGGTCCTTCCGGGCGCGCTCGTCGAAGGCCGCGGTCATCGGGGTCATGCCGGTACGCCCGTGGTGGCGCCGAGGATGCCGATCTCGCGGTAGCCGCCGTCGTAGTACACCAGGGGGCGGCCCTTCTCGCTGCCGGCGGCGACCACCCGGCCGATCAGGATCGCGTGGTCACCGCCGCCCACCACGCTCTCCAGGCGGCAGTCGAAGTAGCTGAGGCAGCCGCGGACGACGGGGGCGCCGGTGACGAAGCGCTCGGTGTCCACGGAGGGGAAGGCGCCGATCGCCCTGCCGTTGCCGTGGATGGCGAAGTGCCGGGAGACGCGCTCCTGGTCGTCGCGCAGCACGCTGACGGCGAAGACCTCGGTCGCGAGGACCGCCGTCACCAGCGGGCTCATTCGCCCGATGAAGACCGTCACCATCCGGGGTTCGAGGGAAAGCGATCCGAATGCCGAGACGGTCTTGGCGAACACCTCGCCGCCGTTCCTCGTCGTCACCACCGTGACGCCGGACGCGAATTTTCCGGCAGCCGCGCGGAATTCCCGCTCCGGGCACGTCGGGGATAATGCCATCACTGTCACTGCCATTTCCGTGAGGGCTTTTCTCGGGGACGACCCCGACTCTACGAGGTGCCGGCCGGGCACCTCCACTACCTCTTCGGGTAGCGGAGCGCGGCTACCCGCACGTGGTGAGACGTCCTCAAGCGACCGTAACCGCGCAGGTCATGGCCGCCTTGAGGGGGGTGGGGCGGGGGTGTTGTGCACTTCTCCACGCAACCGGCAGTGATCATGTGCGAATCTCCATTGTGAAGGATTGCGCCCCTGTTTAGAGTCCCTTTCATGACTGCATCCTGGCTGAGCCCCGGAAAGGCCGCAGCGGTGGCGCTCACTTTCGACGTGGACGCGGAGACCGGTGTTCTTTCCATGGGCGAGAAGTACGCACGGCACGCCATGGCCATGACCCACCAGGCTTTCGGCCCCGACGTCGGCGTGCCGCGCATCCTGGGAATTCTCCGGGATCTCGGCGTGCCGGCCACCTTCTTCTTCCCGGGCTGGGTCGCCGAACGCCGCCCGAATCTGGTGGCGCAAGTGGTGGAGGCGGGCCACGAGGTGGCGCACCACTCCTACAGCCATGTGCCGGCGACCTCGATGACGGCGGCCGAGGAGCGGCGCGACTTCGAACGGGCCCTGGAGGTCTTCCGGAAGCAGGACGTGCCGGTGTACGGCCACCGCGCCGGCCTGTGGGAGGCGAGCTGGCAGACGGCGTCGCTGGTGGCGGAGTACGGCCTGGCCTACGACTCGTCGATGATGAACGACGACCGTCCCTACCACGTGCCCACCGACCGGGGCAGTGTGGTGGAGCTGCCCCCGCACTGGTCGCTGGACGACTGGGAGCAGTACGCGTTCCTGCCGGCGCCGCAGATCGGGTCCGTCATGGAGGACCCGCAGAAGGTGCTGTCGATGTGGAAGTACGAGCTGGACGCGATGCGCCGTTACCACTCGCTGTTCATGCTCACCAACCACCCCTTCCTCAGCGGCCGTCCGGGCCGCGCCGAGGCGCTGCGCTCCCTGATCGCCTACGGCCTCTCGCACGGGGACGTGGAGTTCCTGACCTGCCGGGAGATCGCCGAGCGGGCCAAGGCCGACACCTCGCTGGCCACCCGGCCGCTGGAGCAGCCGGAGATCGAACCGGGCCTCTTCCCGGCCGGGTAGGGCGCAGGGTACGAGCGCAGGACGCAGGGCGCCTCCCGCCCGCGCGGCCCCTGGCGGGGCCGGCGGGCGGGAGGCGCCTTCGGCTTGCGGGTGCGGCTCAGCCGATGGCCCTGATCAGCTCGCCGTCGGGGGTGTCGCCCCCCAGCTCCCAGAAGAACGTGCCGCCCAGGCCCCGGCGGTTCTTGTAGGCGACCTTCCCGGCGATCGTCGCGGGGGTGTCGTAGCTCCACCACTCGTCGCCGCACTTGGCGTACGCCGTGCCGCCGACCGTACCGGTGGCCGGACAGCGGGTCTTGAGGATGCGGTAGTCCTCGAAGCCGGCCTCGGAGGTGCCCTTGGCCGGGCCGGTGGCGGTGCCGCCCGGCGCCGCCTGGGTCACGCCGCTCCAGCCGCGGCCGTAGAAGCCGATGCCCAGCAGCAGCTTGCCCGCGGGTATGCCGAGCGACGTGAGCTTGCCGATGGTGGAGTCGGTGTCGAAGCCGGCCTTGGGGATGCCGGGGTAGGACGTCAGCGGTGAGTGCGGGGCCGTGGGGCCCTTGGCGTCCCAGGCGCCGAAGTAGTCGTACGTCATGGGGTTGTACCAGTCGACGTACCGGGCGGCGCCCGCGTAGTCCACCGCGTCGATCTTGCCGCCGGCCGAGGCGTCGGCGGTGATGGCCGCGGTGACCAGGCTGCTCCGGCCGAACTTCGCGCGCAGCGCCGCCAGCACCTCGCGGAAGGCGTCACGGCCGCTGGTGTCGCAGGTCAGGCCGCAGGCGTTGGGGTACTCCCAGTCGATGTCGATGCCGTCGAAGACGTCGGCCCAGCGCGGGTCCTTCACCAGCCCGTAGCACGACTCGGCGAAGGCGGCGGGGTCCTTCGCGGCCTCGCCGAAGCCGCCGGACCAGGTCCAGCCGCCGAAGGACCAGACCACCTTCAGGCCCGGGTGCAGCTTCTTGAGCTTGCGCAGCTGGTTGAAGTTGCCGCGCAGGGCGCCGTCGTCCCAGGTGTCGGCCTTGCCGTCGACGCTGCCGGCGGCGTCGTAGTACTTGTCGTAGTCGGCGTAGGGGTCGCCGATCGTGCACCTGCCGCCGCTGACGTTGCCGAAGGCGTAGTTGATGTGGGTGAGCCGGGCGGCGGCGCCGGAGGTCTCGATGTTCTTGACGTGGTAATTGCGCTGGTAAACACCCCAGTTGGTGAAGTAGCCGACGACGCGCCGGCCGGCGGTGGTGTCCGTGGTGTCGGAGGTGTCGTCGGCCGCGCCGGTGGCGGGGGTGGTGGTCGCGGCGGTGGCGGAGCCCGTGGTGAGGCCGCCCGCCAGCAGGGTGGCGCCGGCGGCCAGTGCCGCGAGCCAGGCGCGGGCGCGTTGTCCGTACGGTCTGGGCATGAGGTCTCCTCGGTGGGGGAGGGACGTGCTCTTGGCATGGACGCGTTGAACGGTGGGGAAACCGTAGGAGGACTAGACCAATACGGTCAATGGTTCGTACCAAATCCGCCGGGGCCCGCGCCGCCGGCACGGTGTGTCATGAACGGCGTGTCATGAACGGTTCCCCATGAACGGTTTTTCATGATCAGTCAACCCGTGACGCCACGCCCGCGATCGGGCATACTCCAACCCGCCACAGCCGCAGGTCACGCCCCTCCGAGACCCGGAGCGCGACCATGGACTGGGGCATCAACGGTGACGGCGCCGACACCCCGGCGCGCCGGCCGCCGCCGCGCCCGACAGGGAGGAGAGCCGCCTCATGACCGATCACGGCCCACAGCCGGTGGAGCGTCAGCTGCCCACCGAGGAGGCACGCGACCTGATCTCACTCGTCCGCGAGCTGGTGCAGCGGGAGATCAGGCCCGGTGCGGCCGAGGAGGAGGAAGCCGGCCGCTTCCCGCGCGAGGTCTTCGGCCTGCTGTCCGCCTCGGGCCTGCTCGCCCTGCCCTACGCCGAGGAGTTCGGCGGCGGCGACCAGCCGTACGAGGTCTACCTGCAGGTCCTCGAGGAGCTGGCGGCCGCCCGGCTCACCGTCGGCCTCGGGGTGAGCGTCCACACCCTCGCCTGCCACGCCCTCGCCGGCTACGGCACCGCGGAACAGCAGCGGGAACACCTGCCCGCCATGCTCGGCGGCGGGCTGCTGGGCGCCTACTGCCTGTCCGAACCGGCCGCCGGCTCCGACGCCGCCTCCCTGCGCACGCGCGCCACCCGCAACGGCGACACCTGGACCCTCGAAGGCACCAAGGCCTGGATCACCCACGGCGGCGTCGCCGACTTCTACACCGTCCTCGCCCGCACCGGCGGCCCCGGATCCCACGGCATCACCGCCTTCCTCGTGCCCGGCGACGCACCCGGCCTGAGCGCCGCCGCGCCCGAGCGGAAGATGGGAATGAAGGGCTCGCCCACCGCCCAACTGCACTTCGACGGCGTCGAGGTCCCCGACGCCCGGCGCATCGGCGAGGAGGGACAGGGCTTCGCCATCGCGCTGTCCGCGCTGGACTCCGGCCGCCTGGGGATCGCCGCCTGCGCCGTCGGCGTCGCCCAGGCCGCCCTCGACGAAGCGCTCGCCTTCACCGCCGAGCGGCGGCAGTTCGGCCGGCCCGTCGCCGACTTCCAGGGCCTGCGCTTCATGCTCGCCGACATGGCCACCCAGATCGAGGCCGGCCGCTCCCTGTACCTCGCGGCGGCCCGGCTGCGGGACGCGGGCCGGCCCTTCGCCAAGCAGGCCGCCATGGCCAAGCTCTTCTGCACCGACGCCGCGATGCGGGTGACCACCGACGCCGTCCAGCTCATGGGCGGCTACGGCTACACCGCCGACTTCCCCGCCGAGCGCTACATGCGCGAGGCGAAGGTCCTGCAGATCGTCGAGGGCACCAACCAGATCCAGCGGATGGTCGTCGCCCGCCACCTGGCCGGCCCCGAGACCCGCTGACGAAGCGGCCCGGGCCGGCCACCGCCGAAGCGGCCGGCCCTGGCCCCGGGGGCCGCCCGTCAGCGGCGGCCGTGCGGCTCGGGCACGCGCAGCGGGCGCGAGCCCGGACCGCCGATGTGCGAGAAGGGCTGCGTCCGCCAGTCCAGCCCCTCCGGCAGCGTCAGCAGCATCGCCGCGTCCAGCTCCTGCGAGTCCAGCGACTCGTCGGCCGGCGCGGCCTCCTCCACCGAGCGGCCCGAGCCGGCGCACACGGTCAGGCCGAACGGGTTCCACGGGGAGGGGCACCGGGCGTGCTCCGGGAGCACCTCCTCGTCCGCGAGGAGCGCAATGGGCCGGGCGCAGTCCGGGCAGAGGACCCGGAACATCTCGTAGGTCTCGTCGTACGAGCCGAAGTCGCCTTCGCCGTCGTGACCGGCGTGGTCCAGGCTGCTGGGCATAGTGGTCTTCCCCCTCGGATGAACCGGCGGGGCACCCCGGCCCCGGCCACACGAAGCACTTCCCGCCGGGCGAGTGGCGTAATCGCCGCGTCCGGGAGGACACGGGTGCATACCTGTGGCGTTGGTCACATACCCTGTGCGCCTGCGGTGCCGCCGACTGTGCCGGGCGCGCCACGACACAGTAGGTTGATCCGCGTGGAGGAGCTGGACAAAGAGATCGTGGAACTGCTCGTCAAGGACGGGCGGATGAGCTACACCGACCTGGGCAAGGCCACCGGCCTGTCCACCTCGGCGGTGCACCAGCGGGTGCGCCGGCTCGAACAGCGGGGCGTCATCCGCGGCTACGCGGCCGTCGTCGACCCCGAGGCCGTCGGCCTGCCGCTGACCGCCTTCATCTCGGTGAAGCCCTTCGACCCCAGCGCTCCCGACGACATCGCCGACCGGCTCGCGGAAGTGCCCGAGATCGAGGCCTGCCACAGCGTCGCCGGCGACGAGAACTACATCCTCAAGGTCCGCGTCGCCACCCCGCTGGAGCTCGAACACCTGCTGGCGCGCATCCGGTCGCTGGCCGGGGTCTCCACGCGCACGACGATCGTCCTGTCCACACCGTACGAGGCCCGGCCTCCGCGCGTGGGCTAGCGCCGTTTCCGGCCGATCATGCGGTGCCCCGAAGGGGCGCGGGGCAGTGTCGATCTGCGGCTCCGCCGCGTGGGCGCGATCGGTCACCAACGGCCCGCAGTCGGAAGGACGGCCTTCGTCTGCAGGCGCGCCGTGGCTTGTCGCGCCCACGCGGCGGAGCCGCAGATCGACACTGCCCCGCGCCCCTTCGGGGCACCGTCGTGGGGGCGGGTGGGGGAGCGCCTCACCCGCCACGTCACACTGGTGCCATGACCTCGCGCTCCGAAAAGACCGTGCTCCTGCGCGGCGGTGACGTCCACAGCCCCGCCGACCCCTTCGCCACCGCGATGGTGGTCCAGGGCGACTCCATCGCCTGGGTCGGCTCCGAGGGCGCCGCGGACTCCTTCGCCGACGGCGTCGACGAGGTCGTCCACCTCGAAGGCGCCCTCGTCACCCCCGCCTTCACCGACGCCCACGTGCACACCACCGCCACCGGGCTGGCCCTGACCGGCCTGGACCTGACCGGCGTGGCGGGGCTGGCACCCGCCCTGGAGCGCATCCGCGCCCACGCCGCCGCCCGGCCCGCGGACCGGGTGCTGCTCGGCCACGGCTGGGACGCCAGCGCCTGGCCCGAGCAGCGGCCCCCGTCCCGCCGGGAGCTGGACGAGGCCACCGGCGGCCGGCCGCTGTACCTCACCCGCGCCGACGTCCACTCCGCCGTCGCCACCACCGCCCTGCTCGACCTCGTCCCCGGCGTGCGCGAGCTGCCCGGGTACGCCCCCGACGCGCCCCTGACCGGCGCCGCCCACCACGCCGTGCGCGCCGCGGCGTACGGCGCCCTGACCCCCGCGCAGCGCACCGAGGCCCAGCGCGCCGCCCGCACCCGCGCCGCCGCCCTCGGCATCGGCTCGCTGCACGAGTGCGCGGGCCCGGACATCTCCGGCGAGGACGACCTGACCGGGCTGCTGCGCCTGGCCGCCGAGGAGCCCGGCCCGCGCGTCACCGGCTACTGGGCCGAGGCCGTCACCTCCGCCGAGGACGCGGCCCGCATCCGCGCCCTCGGCGCGGTCGGCGCCGCCGGCGACCTGTTCGCCGACGGCTCCCTCGGCTCGCACACCGCCTGCCTGCACGAGCCCTACGCCGACCGGCCCGGCCACACCGGCACCGCCCAGCTGGACGCCGCCGCCGTCGCCGCCCACGTCACCGCCTGCACCGAGGCCGGCCTGCAGGCGGGCTTCCACGCCATCGGCGACGCCGCCCTGACCGCCGTCGTCGACGGCGTGCGCGCCGCCGCCGACCGGCTCGGCCTGGCCCGCATCCGCGCGGCCCGGCACCGCGTCGAACACGCCGAGATGATGACCCCCGAGCACATCGCGGCCTTCGCCGAACTGGCCCTGACCGCCTCCGTGCAGCCCGCCTTCGACGCCGCCTGGGGCGGCGAGGACGCGCTGTACGCCCGGCGCCTGGGCGCCGAGCGCGCCCGCACCCTCAACCCGTACGCGGCCCTGCTGCGCGCCGGCGTGCCGCTCGCGCTCGGCTCCGACAGCCCCGTCACCCCGCTCGACCCCTGGGGCACCGTCCGCGCCGCAGCCTTCCACCGCACGCCCGAGCACCGCATCTCGGTGCGCGCCGCCTTCACCGCGCACACCCGCGGCGGCTGGCGGGCCACCGGCCGGGACGACGCCGGCGTGCTGGTGCCCGGCGCCCCCGCCGACTACGCGATCTGGCGCACCGGCGACCTCGTGGTGCAGGTCCCCGACGACCGCGTCGCCAACTGGTCCACCGACCCCCGCTCCGGCACACCGGGCCTGCCGGACCTCACCCCCGGCACCCCGCTGCCGGTCTGCCTGCGCACCGTGGTGGCCGGGCACACCGTGTACGCGGGGCTTAACGAGTGACGCCCCCCGATCCGCGTACCGCCGAACGATGATCCCGCACCCCGTCGTACGGCGCCCCGCCCCCGCGCACTGACCTGCTGATTTGGCCAAGGCGCGCTGGTGGCGAGGGTGTTGACACGATGCGGGCGGCGGCCGGTAGGTTCTCGCTGTCCACCACAGGACGTCCGGTCGCGGTGCCTTCGCACAGTCGTCGAACGCCGCTGGGCCACGGGGCGGTGCGCCGGGACGCGCGCCGCCACTGGGAGCCAGGTCCAGCGCACGGGGGCGGGGGAGGTTCCGCCGGACCGGCAGGTGCGACCCGGGTGGGGCCCGGACGTTCAGTAGACAACGGCTCCCGGCAACCGCAGCCGGCGGTTCCGGGGCCGGCCCGAAGGACGCCGGGTCCCCATTCCGCCCGCCCTCTCCCCGGCGGTCCACCGCCTGCGCCGTTCGAGGTACGGTCAGCTGATACCCCTGACACGCTCCAGGAAGAAGCACCGTGCCCCCCGGTCCCGAAACCACTGAGGAACCCGCCGCGAGCGCCCGGCCGGTCACCGACGCGCCCCCGGCCGCCGACGCGCGCCCGCGCCGGGCCGTGCGCCTGGCCCGGCTCGCCCGCCGCGAGGCCCCGCGCACGGCGCTGGCGGCCCTCGCCGGCGGCTGTCTCGCCGCGGCCTTCCCGCCGTACGACCTGTGGCCGCTCTCGCTCGTGGCCGTGGCCGCCCTGGCCCTGCTCACCCGCGGCCGCACCGCCCGGCAGGGCGCCTGGACGGGCTTCGCCCTCGGGCTGCCGTTCTTCTTCTTCCTGCTGCGCTGGCTGCACGTGGTGGGCTACGACGCGGTCGTGGGCCTGTCGATCGTGGAGGCGGCGTTCCTGGCCGTCCTGGGCGCCGGCCTCGCGCGCACCTCCCGGCTGCCGGCCTGGCCGCTGTGGGGCGCCTGCCTGTGGGTGGCCCAGGAGTGGGCGCGCGACCGGCTGCCCTTCGGCGGCTTCCCCTGGGGGCGGCTCGCCTTCGCCAACACCGGCTCCGCCTTCACCCCGCTCGCCGCACTCGGCGGCGCGCCGCTGGTGACCTTCGCCGTGGCCCTGGCGGGCGGCACGCTGGCGTACGCGGCGCTCGCCGCCCGCCGCGCGCTGGGCGCCGGCGGCGGACGGCTGCGGGCCGCGCTGCCGGGCGCCGGGGCGCTGGTGCTCACCGGCTGCCTGATCGGCGCCGGCTACGCCGTGCCCGTGCCCACGCGGGCCGACGACACCGTGGACGTCGCGATCGTCCAGGGCAACGTCGAAAAGCCCGGCATGGACTTCCTCGGCCGCCCGCTGATGGTGCTCGACAACCACGTGGAGGCCACGCTGCAGCTGGCCCGGGACGTGCGGGCGGGCAAGGTCCGCAAGCCCGACCTGGTCATCTGGCCGGAGAACTCCTCCGACCTCGACCCCTTCCAGTACTCCCAGGCCTACGAGCGCATCCAGCGGGCCGTGCAGGCCGTGGGCGTGCCGGTGCTGGTCGGCGCGCTGGTCGACCACCCCGGCAAGCCCGGCTTCATCGACAACAAGGGCATCGTCTGGGACCCGGTGACCGGGCCGGGCGCCTGGTACGCCAAGCAGCACCCCGTGCCGTTCGGCGAGTACGTGCCCTTCCGCGAGCAGCTGAGCACGGTGATCTCCCGGCTCCAGCGCGTCCCCCGCGACTTCTACCCCGGCGACCGCACCGGCGTGCTGCAGGTGGGCCCGGCGCGGCTGGGCGACGTCATCTGCTTCGAGGTCGCCTACGACGGGATCGTCCACGACACCGTCCGCGCCGGCGCCCGCGCCCTGGTCGTGCAGACCAACAACGCCACCTACGGCCGCACCGGGCAGCCCGAGCAGCAGCTGGCGATGTCCAGGCTGCGGGCGATCGAGCACGGCCGGGCCGTGGTCACGGCGGCCACCAGCGGCATCAGCGCGGTCGTCGCGCCCGACGGGAGGGTGCTGCAGCGCAGCGAGGAGTTCACGCGTGATGTGATCAGTGCGCGCATCCCCCTGCGGGACGGCACGACGGTCGCCGACCGCGTCGGTGCGGCGCCCGAATGGGCGCTCGCTATCGTGGGACTTCTGTCCTGGGCGGCCGCTCTCCTGATGGGCCGTCGGATCCGGCCGGAGGGACCCGTAGAGAACATGGACAAGAAGGGCCAGCAGTGAACGACGGCGGTCAGCGGAGATTCGGTCCGCTCGGCACGACCTTGGTGATCATTCCGACCTACAACGAGGCGGAGAACATCAAGCCCATCGTCGCCCGGGTGCGCGCGGCCGTACCGGAGGCGCACGTCCTCGTCGCCGACGACAACAGCCCCGACGGCACCGGCAAGCTCGCCGACGAGATGGCGGCCGAGGACGACCACGTCAAGGTGCTGCACCGGCAGGGCAAGGAGGGCCTCGGCGCCGCCTACCTCGCCGGGTTCCGCTGGGGCCTGGAGAACGGCTACGGCGTGCTCGTGGAGATGGACGCCGACGGCTCCCACCAGCCCGAGGAGCTGCCCCGGCTGCTCACCGCCCTCAAGGGCGCCGACCTGGTGCTCGGCTCGCGCTGGGTGCCCGGCGGCCGGGTGGTGAACTGGCCGAAGTCGCGCGAGTTCCTCTCCCGCGGCGGCTCCACCTACTCCCGCCTGATGCTGGACGTGCCCATCCGGGACGTCACCGGCGGCTACCGGGCCTTCCGCCGGGAGACGCTGGAGGGGCTGGGCATGGAGGAGGTCGCCTCGCAGGGCTACTGCTTCCAGGTCGACCTCGCCTGGCGCGCCGTCAAGGCCGGCTTCCACGTCGTGGAGGTGCCCATCACCTTCGTCGAGCGCGAGCTGGGCGACAGCAAGATGAGCCGGGACATCGTCGCCGAGGCGCTGTGGCGCGTCACCTCCTGGGGCATCGGCTCCCGCGTGGCGAAGGTGGGCAAGGCGCTCACCCAGCCGCCGGCGAAGGAGCGCGGACGGTCCGTCAAGGACGGATAAGGACGCCCCGGCCGTTTGCGCGCACTGCGGGCACACTTGAGGCATGACGTTCGGAGCACAGCAGGAGACGTTGCACAGCCGGCCGCCGCGCCGCAGCCGGGCCCGCAGGCTGGTCCCGCTCGGCGTGGCCGCCTGGGTGGTCCTGGAGGTGTGGCTGCTGACCCTGGTGGCCGACCTGGCCGGCGGCCTCGCGGTGCTCGCCCTGCTGGTGGCCGGCGTGGTCGCCGGATCGTACGTGATCAAGCGGGCGGGCCGGCGGGCCTGGCAGCGCCTGACGGGTTCCCTGCAGGCGCCCGGTGCCGGCGGGGCCGCACCGGCCCCCGGTGAGAGCGGCGGCAACGCCCTGACGATGCTGGGCGGCCTGCTGCTGATCGTGCCGGGCGTCGTCTCGGACGTGGCGGGCCTGCTGTGCCTGTTCCCCCCGACGCGGGCGCTGCTGCGGCGCGCGGGGGAGCGGTGGCTGAGCCGTCCGGGCACCCTCGGCGGGGCGTTCCAGCAGGTGCGCATGCACCAGCCGGACGGCAAGGTCGTCCAGGGCGAGGTGATCCGCGAGGACGAACGCCCCGGCCCGGGGCAGGGCCCCGCGGGCCCGCAGCTGCCGCGGTAGCGGCGGGGAACGGGACACGAGGAACGGGAACGGGTATGCGAAAGGGCCCGGGCCACTGCGTGAGGCAGTGGCCCGGGCCCTTCGTCGTACGCCGGTGGCGCGCGCCGACCGCTTTACGCGGACTTGCGCGTGTCCCGCGGATGCACCGCGATGTTCATGGCGCCGGAGCGCAGGACGGCCAGCCGCTCGGCCAGCACCTCCTCCAGCTCCTCGCGGGTGCGTCGCTCCATGAGCATGTCCCAGTGCGTACGCGCGGGCTTGCCCTTCTTCTCCTCAGGACCGTCGCCGTCCACCAGGAGTGCCACGGCGCCGCACGCCTTGCACTCCCACTCCGGCGGAATTTCCGCCTCCACCGAGAACGGCATCTCAAATCGATGGCCATTCGGGCATGCGTACTCCACCGCCTGGCGCGGGGCCAGATCGATGCCGCGGTCGGTCTCGTAGCTGGTAACCACAAGTCGCGTGCCGCGGAGAGCTCGCTCACTCATGAATCGTGCCTCCCGGGCTTGTCGCCCACAGGACAGGTGTCGCTGTCGTCGTCATCCGGTCAACGTCCGGTCGGCGGTGAAGATTCCCCGTTGAGGGACATGCGTCGCCCGTCGTGCCGCCCCTTGTTGTACCCATCGGCGCCCGTTTTGTCACATCTGGCAATGGTTGTCACCCTGTGCTGCGACGCTGTGAACGCGCAGTAACGATCCGCCTGGTGGGTCGAAGGCGTACACTACCGGCCCTGCCCGGTCACCACCTAAACCGGGTCCGGAACCGACCGGTCCGACATGACCGGATTCGCCGCGTCCGCCTTCTGGCCGGTCCCGGCCGCCCCCGCCGGAGCCGGTGCGAACAGGCGCAGGAAGAACTGGGCCAGCGGCCCGATCCCGACGGCGAAGACCACCGTGCCCACGCCGATCGAACCGCCCAGCGCGAAGCCGGTCACCAGCACCGACAGCTCGATCGCCGTACGCACCAGCCGCACCGAGCGGCCGGTGCGCCGGTGCAGCCCGGTCATCAGCCCGTCCCGCGGGCCCGGGCCGAAGCGCGGCGAAATGTACAGCCCCGTCGCCACCGCGCACAGCACCACGGCCAGGACCAGCAGCGGTACGCGCACCCACAGCGAACCCGGCGCCGGCGTCAGGGCCAAAGTGGCATCGACCACCAGACCGATCACCAGCACGTTGGACACCGTCCCCAGCCCCGGGCGCTGCCGCAGCGGGATCCACAGCAGCAGCACCAGCGCACCCACGCCGATGGCCGCCTCGCCGATCGACAGGCCCATGTGCCGCGCGACACCCTGGTTGAGCACGGTCCACGGCCCCAGACCGAGCCCGGCCCGCAGCTGGAGCCCCTCGCTCACCCCGTACAGCACCAGGCCGGCATACAGCATGACCAGCCGGCGCAGCAGCCCCGGGCCCGTGCGGCCGGAGCCGGCCGGCGGCGGCACGGGTCCGGGACGGGAAGCGGACGACGGCTCGGCACCGGACGGCCCGGCATCGGACGCGGACATGAGAAATCCCCCCTGCGGTGGTATCAGTGGCCTGAGGCATGACAGTCTGTGGACCGGGTCGAGCACAGATCCATGGCCAATCCCCGAAAGGTGGACCGGAAACAATGAGCCCGTGGACCTCTTCGGTGGGGGCGCCCCAGCTGGCGCGCCTCCTCGGCTCCCAGAACGGACGCGGCTCCGTCACGCCCCTCGCCGGCCGCCGCACCCCCGCCTACCGCTCCCTGGCCGACGGGGTGCGCACCCTCGTGCTCGAAGGCCGGGTCCCCGTCGCCGCCCGCCTCCCCGCCGAACGCGAGCTCGCCGCCGCCCTCGCCGTCAGCCGCACCACCGTGGCCGCCGCCTACGAGGCCCTGCGCGGCGAGGGCTTCCTCGAATCCCGCCGCGGCGCCGGCAGCTGGACCGCCGTCCCCGCCGGCAGCCCCCTGCCCACCCGGGCCCTGGACCCGCTGCCCCCCGAGGCCGCCGGCTCCGTCATCGACCTCGGCTGCGCCGCCCTGACCGCCCCCGAACCCTGGCTCACCCGCGCCGTCCAGGGCGCCCTGGAGGAGCTGCCGCCCTACGCCCACACCCACGGCGACTACCCCGCCGGCCTGCCCGCCCTGCGCAGCGCCATCGCCGACCGCTACACCGCCCGCGGCATACCGACCATGCCCGAACAGATCATGGTCACCACCGGTGCCATGGGCGCCGTCGCCGCCATCTGCCGCCTGATGGCCGGACGCGGCGAGCGCGTCGCCGTCGAATCCCCCTCCTACGCCAACGTCCTGCAGCTCATGCGCGAGGCCGGGGCCCGCCTGGTGCCCGTCGCCATGGCCGACGGGCTCACCGGCTGGGACCTCGCCGCCTGGCGCCAGGTGCTGCGCGACGCCGCCCCCCGCATGGCCTACGTCATCGCCGACTTCCACAACCCCACCGGCGCCCTCGCCCCCGAGGAACAGCGCCGCGAGCTCGTCGAGGCCGCCCGGGCCGCCGGCACGCTCCTGGTCGCCGACGAGACCATGTCCGAGCTCGTCCTCGACCCCGACCTGCACCTCCCGCGGCCCGTGTGCGCCTTCGACCCCGCCGGCAGCGCCGTCATCACCGTCGGCTCGGCCAGCAAGTCCTTCTGGGCCGGCCTGCGCATCGGCTGGGTACGCGCCGCCCCCGACGTCATCCGCGGCCTGGTCGCCGCCCGCGCCTACGCCGACCTCGGCACGCCCGTCCTCGACCAGCTCGCCGTCACCTGGCTGCTGAGCTCCGGCGGCTGGGAGCAGGCCATCGCCCAGCGGCGCGAACAAACACGCGAGAACCGCGACGCGCTCGTGGCCGCCGTGCGCCACCACCTGCCCGAGTGGGAGTTCACCGTGCCCCGGGGCGGCCTGACCCTGTGGGCCCGCACCGGCGGCCTGTCCGGCTCGCGCATCGCCGAGGCGGCCGAGCGACTGGGCGTCCGCGTCCCCTCGGGCCCCCGCTTCGGCGTCGACGGCGCGTTCGAGGGCTACGTACGCCTGCCCTTCACGGTCGCCGGCGCGGTGGCCGAACAGGCGGCCACGCGCCTGGCGGAGGCCACCCGCCTGGTCGCGAGCGGCGCCGTGGCGGCGGCGGAGATGCCGCGCACGTACGTGGCGTGACGCCTGCGGCGGGCCGTTCCCCAGCCCCGCCCTCTCCCCGTCTCCCGGGGCTCCGCCCCGGACCCCGGTCCTCAAACGCCGGACGGGCTGAAATCAGCCCGTTGGGG